>NZ_CP073653.1:1625000-1945000 GCF_018223745.1 Clostridium beijerinckii | reverse complement strand
ACTTAAACACCTCATTTCCTCAAAATTATAACATTATTAATTACAATTTACTATTTATATTCAATACACCTTAATAAAACTATTTTTTAACTGATGTATTATTATATTTTACTCCTATAAAAAATTCATATCCAGATATTTTATAGACTTCTTTATCATAAACTTTATTTTCAACATAAACTATTTCATAAATCAATCATGCAAATAGTCAACCTTACAATTCCATAAGGTTGACAAACTATTTTTATATGCTATATACTGGAAGAAAAATTAGATGGAGTTATAAAAATGTTATTACTTAGACCACATCATATAAATTGCTTATTTTTTTATCAAGGATTAGGATACAGTAAGGATTTTACAATAGGCATGGATAAATTGGTAACTTTAATTAAGGAAAATCCTTATTCTAAAGTTATGTTCATTGTAGGATGTGATATCCTATGTAATAATTGTCCTAATAGACAAGTTAATAATTGCTGCATCACTCAAAATAAAGTTAATGAATTAGATTATAATACTTTACGAACATACAATATCAAAGAAAATAAAGTATATACGTTTCATGAAATTATAGATACTATTTACAAAAATTTTAGTGAAGCTAAATTTAATAAAATATGTAGCTCATGTAACTGGTACAAAAAAGGAATATGTACGCAAAGTATAATTAGCTGTCAAATTGAAAAATGGGACTTATAAAGCAAATATCCAATATATACTTTTCACTACTTCAGCCAGTTTAACATAAAAATATGAAATCCACTTTATCTTTACGATAAGGTGGATTTAACTGAAAATATCATAATAATAAATATGATATTTTTTTATAGCTCATATTAAATATACTTTATATTATTTAAGACCATCACTTAAATCTTTCACGAAATCTATTACTGCTTCTTTGCCTTCTGCCATTCTCTTCACTATTGCACTACCTACAATTACCCCATCACAATAGTCTTTAACTTCTTTTACTACCTCTTTTGACGAAATTCCAAAACCGATGCACATTGGTATATCTACGTTCTTTCTAACTTCTTCTAAATATTCATGAGTGCCAGAATCCAAAGTTTTTCTTTCCCCTGTAGTTCCATTTGTAGATACACAATATACAAAACCTTTTGCCCCTTTTGTTATTGCTGCTATTCTATCTTTTGAAGTTCTAGCCACTAGAGGAATTAAGTATATGCCATTATCTTCACAAATTTTATCAAGATCTCCCCTCTCCTCTAGAGGGACATCTGGAACTATAAGCCCATCTACACCGCTTTTTGCCGCTATTTTTAGGAAATTTTCTACTCCAGTAAAGTATACAACATTGAAATACACCATTAATACAATCGGAACTTCTGATTTTCCCCTTATTAATTCTACACATCTAAATACGTCTTTTACTTTTGTTCCATTTTGAAGCGCTTTAGTATATGCATTTTGTATTACTGGGCCATCAGCAAGAGGATCTCTAAAAGGCACTCCAATTTCAACTATAGTTGCTCCTTCTTTTTCTAAAGACACTATCAAATCAGCTGTTTCTTCAACCGTGAAATCTGCCCCACATGTTACAAAAGGTATTAAGGCTTTTCTATTTTCTTCTTTTACTTTATTAAATGATAAATCTATTCTATTCATTATTTTTCACCTAGATATGCAAGCACAGCATCCATATCTTTATCTCCTCTCCCTGAAATATTTACAATTATGATTTTATCGCTGCTAAGTGTTTGTGCTAATTTTTTAGCATATGCTACAGCATGAGATGATTCAAGGGCTGGTACTATCCCTTCTATTCTTGTTAAATACATAAATCCATCTCTTACAGCTTCTTCATCTGTTATGCTTTCATATTCAGCTCTATTAGTTTCAGCTAAATATGCATGTTCAGGTCCAACTCCTGGATAATCAAGACCAGCTGATATTGAATATGCTTCAAGCACTCCACCATCATTATCCTGAAGTACATAACTCAACATTCCATGTAAGATTCCTTTTTCCTTCTTTGTAATGGTTGCTGCATGTTCTCCAGTTTCAATACCTTTACCTGCAGCTTCAACTCCAATAAGATTAACTTCCTTGTCGTGAATAAATGGATAAAATATTCCTATTGCATTGCTTCCTCCACCAACTGGAGCTAAGATATAATCCGGTAGCCTTCCTTCAAGCTCTAATATTTGCTTTCTAGCTTCATCACCTATAACTCTTTGGAAATTCCTAACCATAGTTGGATATGGGTGAGGACCAGCAGCTGTTCCTAAAACATAGTATGTATCTTCTACATTTGAGGCCCAATATCTAATTGCTTCAGTTACTGCATCATTTAATGTTCTTACTCCATTTAATACTGGAACAACTTCAGCACCCAAAAGTTCCATCTTCTTAACATTCATAGCTTGTCTCTTTATGTCTTCTTCTCCCATAAATATCTTACATTCCAAGCCAAACTTTGCTGCTACTGTAGCTGTTGCAACGCCATGTTGTCCAGCACCTGTTTCTGCTATAACTTTCTTCTTACCCATTCTTTTAGCTAAGAGTACTTGTCCTAAAGCATTATTAATTTTATGAGCGCCAGTATGATTTAAATCTTCTCTCTTTAAATAAATTTTTGCCCCACCTAAATCTTTTGTCATATTTTCAGCATAATAAAGTGGACTTGGTCTTCCTGTATAATAGTTTAAATAATACATGTACTCATCCATAAATTCTTTATCATCTATCACCTTATTGTAAGCATCTTCAAGTTCAATAAGTGCATTCATTACAGTTTCAGGAACATATTGCCCCCCAAATTCATTAAATCTACCTTTCATTACTTTTCCGCCTTTCTTGATTCAATTAATATTAATTGCTCTCACTTTTTCAATTAAACTTCTCATCTTTTCAAAAGATTTTGTTCTAGTTCCATCTTCATTTGTTATTTCTATCCCTGATGAAACATCAATTCCATAAGGACTTACTTTCACTATTCTTTCAGCTACATTTTCTGGTGTTATACCACCTGCCAAAAAGAAACTGCAGGTATTGTTAGTTAGATTACAATTATTTTCCTTGTTAGAATCTACTTTTAATAATTCGCATATATCTTCTAATGGAAAAGTTTCTCCACTACCTGGTTTATCCCCATCAATAAGGATATTATCAATTGAATCTCTATACTTATGATCTGCATATTTTCTTATATTTTCAGCATCGCTTATTGATAATGCTTTCCATATACTTACTGATTTCTCCACTCTTGCCTTTAACGATGATATAAAGTTTTCATCTTCTTTTCCATGAAGCTGAATAATATTTAAAGGTAGTATGTTAATTACATCTAGAATTTCATCTATAGAATTATCTTTAAATACTCCAACGATTTTTATTTGTTTATCTAAATTATTAGATAACTGTTTAGCTTCTCTTACTGTTACCTGTCTTTTACTTTTTGTAAAAACAAATCCCATATATTCTGGCTTTAATATATTTAAATATTTAATCTCATTCTTATTAGTTATCCCACAAATTTTAACTTGAATCATATCAAATCCTCACATAATCTAATATTATTTTAGATTTATAAATTACTTATTATTTCTAAATTCTTTATATTTAGCTTTAAATTCAGAATCATTTATTTTTCTCATAAATAATTCTCCAATTAAAACTCCATCTACTCCATATTCCTTAATTACATTCAAATCTTCTATACTCATGATTCCACTTTCAGCTATTATTATCTTATCTTTTGGAATACACCGAATTAATTCTTTAGTTATATCTAACGAAACATTGAAATTTTTTAAATCTCTATTATTAACTCCAATAATTTCACAATCATATTTAAGTGCTAAATCTAGTTCTGCCTTATTATGAATTTCTACTAATGGTTCTAAATTAAATCTCTTTGCTTCTTTGTAAAACTCCCCCAACCTTTCACCTAAAACACTAGCAATAAGCAAAATTCCATTCGCGCCCAAAACTTTCGACTCATAAATCTGGTAGAAGTCAATTATAAAATCTTTACGCAATATTGGAGTATGCGAAATTTTTCTAATTTCTTTTAAATAATCATCACATCCTAAAAAGAAATCTTCTTCAGTTAGAATTGAAAATACATCTATTCCAATATACGTATAATAGTTTAATATTTCTTTTATATTAAAGTCCTCTACAATAATGCCTTTAGATGGTGATGCCTTTTTAAATTCTCCTATTACTGATAACCCATCTTTTCTTAATACCTTTATAAAAGGATTTCTAAAACTTGCTTCTACTTCATTTTCAACTCTAAATAATGCTTGTTTTTCTAATTCTTTCATAGGAATTTCTTTTTTTCTCTTCTCTACCCTTATTTTTTTCATTTCAATAATATCATCCAAAATCAAAAACATTGCCCCCTTTATTATTATTTAAACTATCACTTGCAAACTAGAAAGTTCCTCATACTTTTTATAAGCTGCTCTCGAATCAATGAGCTCTGATGCTTTTTTAATACCATCTTCTATGGAATCAACTAAGTTCGCTACGTATAATGCGGCCCCCGAGTTCAAAACTACAATATCTCTTTTAGGACCTCTTTCCCCCTTAAGAATTTTAATTATTATTTCTGCGTTTTCTTTTGCTTCTCCACCCTTAATATCATCTAAAGTAGCTTTCTTAAAACCTAGCTTTTCTGGATCTAGTTTGTAATTTTTAATTTTTCCATCTTTAACTTCACATATACTTGTTGATGTAGTAATCGTAATTTCATCTAACCCATCATCACCATGAACAATCATTGCTCTCTTTAATCCAAGATTTAGCAATACTTCCCCAATATCCTCTAGTAAAGCTCCATCATATACGCCCATTAGTTGCCCAGTAATTGGTGCTGGATTTGCTAACGGCCCTAGTAAATTAAAAATTGTTCTTATTCCAAGTTCTTTTCTTTCTTTTGATACATTCTTCATAGCACCATTGTATTTTGGTGCAAATAGAAATGCCATTCCATTTTCCTCAATGATTTTTTTACTTTGAATTTCATCAAAATCAATATTTATTCCAAGTTCAACTAGTACATCTGCACAACCACTTTTACTCGAAACTGCGCGATTCCCATGCTTTGCAACCTTAGCACCACCACTTGCTGCAACTATTGCTACTGCTGTAGATATATTAAAAGTTTTTGAACCATCTCCTCCTGTACCGCAGGTATCAATCAAATGTTCTGTGTTTTCTATTTCAACTTTTACCCCATTATCTCTAATTGCTTTAACTGCACCTAATATTTGCCTTGGAGTTTCCCCATTTACTCTAAGGCCAACTAAGAAACCTCCAATTTGTGACGAAGTTGCTTCCCCTTTCATAATCTGATTAATTACACCTCTTACTTCATCTTCAGTTAATTCTTCCCTTAAAGCCAACTTCTTGATTGCATCATTTATGATCATTTTAATGCCCCCTTAAAATTTATAAAATTGCTTATTTCAGCGCTTTCACATTTAATATCACATTCTTTAATATTTAATTTTAATCGCCTAATGTGTCCCCACAAATATTAATCACAAAATTTCCAATAATATGTTTACCTTTTGCTGTATATATTGATTCCGGATGGAATTGAAGTCCAAAAACGTTATATTCCTTATGCTTAAGTGCCATTATATAGTTGCCTTCAACAGTTAAAGCTAGTACTTCAAGACAGTCCGGAAGTGAACTATTCTCAACTATAAGCGAATGATATCTCATAACCTCTAATTTTCTTGGTATTCCTTCAAATATATCCTTTCCTTTTACTTGAATTTTTGATGTTTTGCCATGAAAAATTTCGTTTGCTCTAATTACTTTTCCTCCATAAGCTTCTGCAATGCTTTGATGCCCAAGACATATACCTAAGATAGGAATCTTATTTCCCAATTCTTTTACAACATCTATCGATATACCTGCATTCTCTGGAATACCTGGTCCTGGGGATATTACTATACCTTTTGGATTTAGTTCTCTCAACTTCTCTACAGTTATTTCATCATTTCTAAAAACCACTGTTTCTGCAAATTCACTTAAGTATTGATATAAGTTAAATGTAAATGAATCATAATTATCTATTAAAGCAATCATCTTAAAGCCTCCTTTAAAGCCATTAGTTTACTTTGAACTTCTTCAAATTCTTTTTCTGGAACTGAATCATATACTATTCCAGCTCCTGCCTGAAGATAAGCTGTTTTATCTTTTAATATTAACGTCCTTATAGAGATTGCTGTATCCATATTTCCTCCATAAGAAAAATATCCAACGGCCCCTGAATAAATTCCTCTTTTGAAATCTTCAAGATCTTCTATAATCTCCATGGCTCTGATTTTAGGAGCACCAGATACTGTTCCTGCTGGAAGGCAGGCTGCTAATGCATCAAATCCATCTAAATCATCTTTTATATCCCCAACAACCTTAGTAGTAATATGCATAACATGCGAAAACCTCTCAATTTTCATAAAATCGCTCACATTAACTGTTCCTATCTTGCTTACTTTACCTATATCATTTCTTCCTAGATCAACAAGCATAACATGTTCTGCAAGCTCCTTTTTATCTTCAATTAATTCTTTTTCAAGTGCATTATCAATTTCTGGAGTTTCACCTCTTTTTCTAGTTCCAGCTATAGGATTTGTAATAACTTTTCCTCCTCTCACCGATACTAAACTTTCTGGTGATGATCCTATAACTTGATAGCTATCATAATCTATTAGGTACATATACGGTGAAGGGTTCTCTTCTCTAAGCTTTCTATATATCTCAAAATGGCTTTTTTCAGTTTCACAAGTCATTCTCTGTGATAATACAACTTGGAATATATCGCCTGCCAATATATGTTCTTTTGCTTTTCTAACTTTTTCTTCAAAATCTTCTTTGGATGTATGAAATCTGAACGAAACATCTTTCTTTCCTTTCGATGGCTCTGTTACTATCGGCTTATAAAGCAGACTATTTATATATTCATATTGTGATTCGATTATTTCATCATACTCTCGAGCATCGTTTTTTAATATGTTGTCTATAATATAAACTTTATGAGTAAAATGATCGTAGCAAATATATCTGTTATAAAAATTAAATCTTATTATAGGAAGCTTTAAATCATCTTTGTTATTAAAATTAAGTTTTTTCTCATAAAACTGTATGGAATCATATCCCATATATCCTATAGCCCCACCTTTAAATGAAAAAATATTAGTACTATTATCAAACTTTAATCTACTTTCTTTTTTGAGTTCATCTATTTCTTCTTTTCCATCCCCACAAATTTCTTTATAGGGATTTTCTCCCAAAAACGAATACCTGCCGAAATAATTTTCTTTACTTCCACTTTCGAAAATAAATTTTCTTTTACCTTTGAATCCACCAAAAATTTTAATAGGAGTAATTTCATCTCCTCTAAATTCACTTATTAATGAAAATATATATTCATCCTTCTTTTTTTGATTAAAAGTTTCCTTTGAAATATTAATCATGATTCTCCCCCCAATTTTAGTTAAATTATATAAAAAAAGCCACTCCATCCCGAATATTGGGACGAAGTGACTCGTTATGCCACCCAAAATCAAATACAATCTAAACGGTATTTCTCATAGCTACTTTAATCTTTAAATAATAGTCAAATTTAATATGGCGAATAGTAAATACTTTTACTTCTAACTCTATATTTAATAGAATTAAAAGTATTTTATAAGAACAAATAACATATTAAACTTATTAAAAATAAAAAAACATCCCGTCCTAAATAGGACGAAATGTATAAATTTCGCTATACCACCTAATGTATATATGCTATCAGATACTATTATGAAATTCAGTCAAACACAAAATTTCCTAATTATATCCTGTCATTTTAACGGCTGACTTCCCGTACATTCCTACTCTTAAAATTTCAAAATGTCACCTCAAAGACCCATTCAATAATATCTTCAGTACTCGACTCTCACCAAACATCGAACTCTCTTTACACTAAGTTTTATTATCTACTATTCTTATCAAAGGTTTTAATTTATTGAACTTATAATAACATAGTCTTAAGAATAATACAAGCCCTTTTAACATAGATAATTTATCTATAATATTAACTAAAAACATTATAGAAATATATAATTCACAATAAATATTTAAATTGAATATACTACCTTAGTAATTAATTATCCATTACTCTTTCTAAATTATTTATATTTCAATGAAAGGAGTTTTCATATGGAAACAGCATATGATTTATTTAAAAAATTACTTGTAGTTATGGCCGATATAGATAGAATTTTAGATGAAAAATCTAAGATAATTGACTCTAAACGTATAGAAATCTTAGATAAAAAAATAGATTCCTTGGAATTAGAAATGTTTGAATTAAAAAACAAATTAAAAAGCATTAAGCTAAAATAAAATAAGCCTACAGTAATGGTAGGCAGTACATATTTAGTAGCAGTAAATATATATCTACTGCTACTAAATCATGATTAAATATAATACATATCTTCTTTATTGTATTTTTTATAATCATTAACCAAATCCTCTAAAGTTATAGAATTGAAAAAATTAATTATTTTATTATTTATAACATTCCACAAATTTTCGCTCATAAAATTTTCTATTTCATTTTCATCATTCTCTATATCAATTAGAAGTAAATCACCTTCTAGAACATTTAATATATCTCCAATTGTAAATTCTCTAGAACTTTTAGCCAAAAAGTAGCCTCCTTGAGCTCCTTTCTTAGCATTTATAATGCCTCCTTTTCTTAAAGAAGAAAATATTTGTTCCAAATATCTCTCAGATATTCCTTGTCTTTCAGAAATACTTTTTACAGTAACCATCTCTGAAACCGAGAATATACAAATATCAATTAATGCTCTTAATCCATATCTACCTTTTGTTGAAATCTTCATAAAATCACCGTATCTTGCCTTTCTTCTATATTTAATTATATTAAGACACATTTAGAAAATCAACTATTAAAAGTTTTGTTTTACATACGATTTTCTTCAAATCTTTCTTTATAAATATATAAAATACTATCTTTTTCCCATAATTGTAAATACATTTTATTCTTCCTATTATAATTTAACACATTTTATTATTTTGTAAAACTCTTTTATATAGTAGATTGACTTTTAATGCTAGATAATTATATTATAAAGAATAGTGTCTAACATAAAAAGAAATACTTAAATTGATACTTTATTTGTAAATTATGAAAGGTATGAAAATAATGAATTTTAAACAATTAGGTCTTAGTGACGATTTAATCAAAATACTAAATAAATCAGGGATTGCTGATCCCACACCAATACAGAAGCAAAGTATCCCCAAAATAAGAGATGGTAAAGACGTCATTGCAGAAGCAGCTACAGGAACTGGGAAAACCCTTGCATTTTTACTTCCTCTTTTAGAAAATATAAATTCAAAATCTAATGAAATTCAGGCTCTCATATTGACTCCAACTCGAGAGCTTGCAATACAAATAACTAATGAAGCTAACAAACTCAAAGAATTTAATGATATCAATATATTACCTGTTTACGGAGGTAAAGATATTGCTTCGCAGTTAAAAAAACTAAATAATAATATTCACTTAATTATTGCAACTCCAGGCAGACTATTAGATCATCTAGAAAGAAAAACTATCGACTTAAGTAAGTTAAAAACTTTTATCTTAGATGAAGCAGATCAAATGTTACTAATGGGATTTAAAAACGAAGTTGAATCGATTATAAGTAAGATGCCTAGAAAAAAACAACTTCTTTGCTTTTCAGCTACAATTGACTCTTCTGTAAAAAAACTAGCTTATAGATATATGAAAGATCCTATTGAGGTATTCATAAAACAAGATGATATAGCTCTAGATGCTATAGAACAAGATATTGTTGAAACTACTGATAGAAAAAAACGAGATGCTTTATGCAAAGTTCTAGATGAAGATAATCCATTTATGGCTATTATATTTTGTAGAACAAAAAGAAGAGTTGATGAACTTGAAGCAGTCTTGCATACTCGTAAATATAATTGCGAAAAATTACATAGTGACATCCCTCAAAATAAAAGAGAGAGAATAATGAAATCTTTTAGAAATGCAGAAATTCAATACTTAATTGCTACCGATGTTGCCGCAAGAGGACTAGATATAAATGGAATAACACATATTTATAATTACGATATTCCTGAAAGCGTGGAAAGTTATATACATCGTATTGGTAGAACTGGAAGAGCTGGCGAAAGCGGCTATACATGCATGTTTATAGATCCAAAGAACATAAAAGACGTCAACGAAATTGAGGGCGCAATTGGATTTAAAATAAGAAGACGAAATGTAGAAATATAAAATTCAGACCACTAGCAGTTTTGAAAATACTAAATCAAAATTTTGTGTGAGTAAAAGTCCTCTACTAAAAATAATTTTAAACTTAGTAGAGGACATTTTTTAATACCATTCTTAAATATATAATTCAATTCATATTTATCTAAATAAGCCTTTGCATCAATCTATGCTAATTATATATCTGGTGGATCCTAAAATAAGTAAATACAACAATCTGTTATTTATATAAATCTCCTGCTAAATACAATAATTTATCATAATCCTGAATAAAATATTCCTTATTATCTCTTTTCAAAATCCCTTCTAAGCAAAGCTTATTCAATGTTCTACTTAAATGCCTATAACTTGTTCCTAGCAATTCTGCTATTTCAATATAATTTTCTCTAAATACAATTTTTCTAGTATTTGAATTTTCAATTTCAGAGAATGCTATTATATAACTAGCAAGCCTATTTTCAAGTGGATATAATAAGTTTATTGAAGTATTAGTACTGCTATTTGTTAATTTCTCACTCAAATAGCTACATAAATTCACCAAAAACTTACAATCATTTATTAGAATTTTTCTTACAATATCAAATCTAATTCCTATACAGTAAGTGTCCTTAATTGCTTGAACACTGCAATCTGTTGGATTATTTCTCACAAATTCAGCATCTCCAATTATTGTAATCGGACTATAAAATGATATTAATAATGATTTACCATTTTCTAGATGCTTAGATACTTTAGCTTTTCCCTCAACTAAAAAATACATATTTTCTAAAATCTCTTCTTCCCTACAGATATATTCATTTTTATTAAACATATATAGTTCCATATATCTTCCCATATCTTCTGAAAATAGGTTTTCTAATTTATTTTTATTTATATATTCTGAAATCCTAATATTATCTTCTATCTTTATCAATGAAGTCAACTCCTAATAAATATTGAATAAAAAAATTAATTTTAAACATGACATTTGTCCTATATAAATCTCATTATAGTAATTTACAATATAAAGAGCAACTTTCCTATCAAAATAACTCTTAAAACTATTTATAAACAAAATAATAAATTTATTTAAGGAGATAGCACTTATGTATAATATTTTATCATTACTAATAGGCGTACTTATAACTATTATGATTGCTTTCAACGCTAAATTATCTGACGGACTTGGCAACTATTCTTCTTTAATTGTAATTCACTTTGTAGGATTAATAATTGTTATAGGAATAGTCATCTTTAAAAAGATTAAAATTACTTTTAAGAATAATTTACCATTATATCTTTATATTGCTGGGGCTATTAGTGTTTTCACCGTTATGTTTAATAACTTAAGCTATGCAGCTCTTGGAGTTTCTCTTCCTGTTGCATTAGGACTTCTAGGCCAACTATTAACTTCATTAGCTTTTGATCACTATGGATTCTTAGATGTGCCAAAGTCTAATTTTAATAAGAAAAAATTTATAGGCCTCTTAGTTATAACAGCTGGAATCTTTATCATGTCATTTTTTTAAAAGAAAGGAGCAATTATTAATATGTTTTTTGTTTTAATTTCGATAGCAGCTGGCGCTATTGTAGTAATTTCAAGAATTCTAAATACTAGACTTTCTGAGAAGGTAGGGTTAGTACAATCAAGCTTTTTTAATTATATTACTGGTTTAGTTGCATCAATATTATTATTTATTATTATAAAAGATAAATTTTTACTTGAACAATTTCGCACTCTTCCACTTTATGCTTATTTAGGTGGTCTATTAGGAGTAATTGTTGTCATCTTATCTAGTGTTATAACGCCAAAGATGACCTCATTTTATGCCACTTTATTAATATTTATTGGACAACTTTTTACTGGAATCATTTTGGATTGTGTGATACAAAATACTATTCCATTAGCCAAAATCATCGGGGGACTTTTAGTTGTCTTAGGTTTAGCGTACAATTTGCATATAGATGCATCTACACAAGAACTTACAGAATTAGATGAAAATATTATATAGGCTAATCTACAAATATGTAATTATAAAAAGAGGTAACATACAAAAACAAAGTGTTACCTCAAAATCCACATATTATATTTTACAGTGTTTATCCTATAAATACATATTTAATCCATTTAATTTAAGCCATTCATGTTTTTCTTTATAATCCGGCATTATTTCATGAACTCTATTCCAGAAATCCTTTGAATGATTCCTGTGGTCCATATGGCACATTTCGTGTACAACAATATAATCCAAAACATCAGGTCTTGCCATACTACATCTCCAATTAAATAGAATAACATTTTTCCATGTGCAGCTTGCCCATCTTCTTTTTTGTTCCTTAACTCTTATACCTGTAACCTTGTCTCTAAAATTCTTTGAATAATAACCTATTCTTTGTGTAACAATCTCCAAAGTTTCTTTTCTATACCACTTTTCAAATGCTGCCCTTAATTTTTCTATTTCCATTGTATTTGTGTGTATTATAAAACATTTCTCCTCATTACTGATATCTATATCTCCTAATAGCTCTTTACCATTTCTATATACATTATTAAAATTTCCACTAAGTTGAATATATATGTTCTTTATTTTTTCATCAAAAATTAATTTAAAAGAATACTCTTTTCCTAAATATATAAATGTGCTTTCTGGTGTAAAATCTCTCTTAGTCTTTTTTGAATTTCTTTGAATCATTTCTTTCTGCTTTTCAAAAATCCAATCTGACCTTTTTCTCACAACTAACATAATATAATCTTTGCTAGTTTTTAAAGGAGCACTAACAACAACTTTTCCACTTTCTTCAATTTTAATACATATAGTTTTTCTTTTCCTACGAATTAACTCAAATTCTATAATCTTCTTTTCAAACTCCAATTTATATTTCATTTTATCTCCAAATTATTAAATTTGCATTATAATTATTAAAATGAGTAATTACCTAAATGCAAATTTACTATAGTAACTTATTTATGCATCAAATTCAATATGCATTTCCTCATCAGCTCTATCCCATGTGACCAAATAGCCTTGACCATGCGAACAAAATACTGATGTTGACGTATATTCAATATCAGCGTTTTTATTGTATGCTTTAGTTTCTATTACTTCTTCACTATTATGGCATAAATCATATCCATCATATATTAAGTTTATGCTGCCTTTCCCTCTTGTAAAAGCTATAACTTCCATACTGTAATCCATAAATGTTGATACTGGTCCCCTCCCATTTATTATCACTTTATTTTCTAGCATTTCTATAGGTTCAAAAGTTCCACTTAGTTTTTGAATATCTGCTAAAATTCTTCCAACATGTTCATTAGAGGCTCCTATTACAAATTTATAATATGGTTCCAATAGTATATTATAAGCTTTCTCTAATCCTTGCCTTAATGCCCTAAATGTTGCCTCCCTAAAATCCCCCCCGCAAGTATGCTTATTATGAGCTCTTCCAGTTAATAGTGTTAACTTTATATCTGTTATAGACGATCCTGTTAATATACCATGATGCTCTCTCTCAAAAATATGCGTTCTAATTAAATTCTGATTTCCTTGAGTCAAATCATCGTCATGACATTTATTTTCAAAAACAATTCCACTATTCCTTGGCAACGATTCAAGTTTAAGATGCACTTCTGCGTAGTGTCTTAATGGCTCAAAGTGTCCACGACCTATAGATTCTTCTGCTATAGTCTCCTTATAAATAATTTGACACTTACCAAAATCAACTACTAAACCAAACCTTTCTTTAACTAGCTCCTTCAATACCTCTAGCTGAATTTTCCCCATTACATGCACATGGATTTCTTGAAGAATTTCATTCCATGTAACATTTAGTGATGGGTCTTCTGACTCTAGCACCTTGAAATACCTTAAAATTTCACGAGCATTGCAATTTTTATCAAAAATCACTTTAGACATTAAAGCTGGAGTCATTTCGTATTGTGTTTTTTCTTTTAGGTCCCCAATACCATCTCCTGCTACTGCCTTTGAAATACCTGTCACAGCAAATAAATCTCCAGCTTCTACAACATCCACTGCTTTAAATTTTTTCCCATTATATATTCTTATACTGCTTATCTTCTCAGTAATTTCGTTAGAATTTTCTTGTACATGATCTAATTCTTTTACGAATTCACCACCATAGCTTACTTCCTCTCTAATCTTTAACTTTCCTTTTAAAGCTTTAATAAAAGTTACACGATTTCCATTTTCATCATGACGAATTTTATACACACGCCCAGAAAATTTTTCATTACTTTTATACTCTGTATATGTTAATTTATCAATAATATTTAGGAATTCTATTATTCCATCATCTTGAAGTGCAGATCCCCCAAAACATGGAAATACTTTATTTTCTTTTATGAGTGATATAAACGTTTTTATCCAAAGATCATAATCATAGTTTCCTTCAATATATTTTTCTAAAAGTCCATCATTATGCTCACTTATAAATTCTATTAAATACTCATTTAAATTGAACTCATCAAATTTGTTTATATCATCTATTTCTTTTTTGCTGTCATAAATAAAATTATTATCTATATAACACGCATCACTCGATAAATCTCTTTTTATTTCTCTTATAACTCTATCTTTATCTGCTCCAGTTCTGTCTAATTTATTAATGAAAAATATAGTCGGAATCTTATATTTTCTTAATAAATTCCACACTGTCTTTGTATGACCCTGTACTCCTTCAACTCCGCTTATAATGATTATCGCATAATCCATAATTTCTATAGACCTTTCCATCTCTGTGCTAAAATCAATATGTCCTGGAGTGTCAATTAAGTAATACGTAGAACCATTCAGTTCAAAAGTCCCTTGATCAGAAAATACAGTTATTCCTCTTTCTTTTTCTATATTATGACTATCTAAAAATGAGTCTTTATGATCTACTCGTCCTCTATTTGTTATACTTTTAGTATGATAAAGTACTTGTTCTGAAAATGTAGTCTTCCCTGCATCAACATGTGCTAAAATCCCTATTGTCTTTTTCATCAAATCATCCTTATAGTTTATTTATAAAATAATTATTTACCTTAATCTTCTATTAGTATTTACTTAGAGTATATCACATAAATTATTTGGAAGTAATATAAAACAAATGCACAATATTCAACTAAGTAATCTCAAAGAAAAAACATAATTTAAATTTTATCTATAATTATCATAATAATTATTATATAAAATAAATTTCTTCTTCCCGTAAAATTATTTACTGAAAATTGTGCATTAGTATTAATACAAATAATTTAGTTCTAAAAATTATTAACTATTCTTTATTTTAAGTTATCTATAATTGTATTTCTTATATTCTCTGCTAAATTATACTCTTCTTCTTTAGATAAATTTTTAGTATCAATAGTTTTCCCAAATACCACTTTTATTTTTGTAGGTTTAAATTTCCTAGTATCTTCAAATGCTCTAGAAGCCCTATCTATACTTACTGGCACTATCATAGCTTGAGATTTAGTTGCTAATTTCAAACTTCCTTTTTTGAATTGCCCTACTTTTCCTTCTTTATTTCTAGTTCCCTCTGGAAATATAACCATTGAACTTCCATTCTTAATATTTTCAATTGCTTCATTTATTGATGCAATGGCAGCTCTTGTATTACTTCTGTCTAAAGGTACACATTTACTCTTTTTCAACCAGTAACCTAGTATTGGAGTTTTTAGCAATTCCCTTTTAGCAATAAATCCCATCTTCTTATTCACAGTATAAAGCAATATTATTATATCTAATATACTTGAATGATTACCTACAAACACGCATTGCTCTTCAGGTATATTTTCCGTGCCCGTCACATCTAATTCTATTCCTATTATTTTTAAAGTGAATTTACTCCAAAGATATGCAGTTTTTCTTACATACTCCTCAGCAGATTCATCACCCTGAGTTCTCAAAATAAATGTATGCTTAACTCCTTTTATCCTTACCCACAGCATATAAAAAACATAACATATTTTTTTTAAAAACATTTCTTGATTTCTCCTTTTTCTTTCGTCTCCAATTATTATATAATTTCTACCATATTATACTCTTTTTTTATTACATTGGCTATTTATATATGTAAAAATTATATAATTTCATTTTTTAAATTCACAACTAACTCAAATTCATGTTAATCTTCTTACTATCAAGTATAACATCAAAACCATATACACATTTAGATTAATGTACTCAAATACTAAAAGTAAAAAAACATAAAACTAATATTCATAATCGGTTTTATGTTTCTCCTGGATTAATCTTCATTAAAATTTAAAGTTGTTTTATACCTATCAAAGCCAATTATAGTTTTATCGAAAACTTCATTTGCATTATTTAAGTATTCTTCCGGCTCGTTCATGGCCGTTCCAAAATGAGTTAATAAAAGTTTTTTAACATTGCCTTTTAGTGCTAAATCAGCTGCTTCTCTAAAAGTCATATGTTTATTTTTAATAGCTTTAGGTAAATCTTTATCATCTCCATAAGTACCCTCACAAATGAAATAATCACTATCATTAATAAATTCTATTATATTTTTAATTGGTCTTGTATCTGTAATTATACTGACTTTTATTCCTTTCCTCTCTTCTCCCGTTACCATATCATTAGTATATAAAGCACCATCTAGCACAATATTTTCTTCATTTCTTTGCAACCTATTCCACAGAATTTTAGGAACTTTATTTTTTTCAGCTTTCTCTACATCAAATTTTGGCTGCCGTTTAAAATAAAAACAATAACCTATACATGGTGAAGAATGATCTAACTCTAGAACTGATATATCTACATCTAAATTTATATTACCATCAAATAATTTAAAGGTATCTTTAGGATTTTCTATTATATTAATTTCATAAGGCAACCAATTTGCTATTACTCTTAATTTTTCTACTGTTTCTCTTATTCCTTCTGGTCCTATAATTGTTATGGGTTCAGTTCTTCCACTATTACCTATCGTTCCAAGAAGTCCTGGAAGTCCTACAATATGATCGCCGTGGATATGAGTAATGCAAATAACATCTATAGACTTAAATCCTGTATTTGATATTCTCATTGATACTTGAGTTCCTTCACCACAGTCAACCAGAATTTTCCTTCCTCTATAGTTTATTAGTGTAGCTGATAGAAATCTATTGGGCATAGGCATTCCACCTCCGCAACCTAATAAAAGTATATCAATCATCTAATTTCACCTCCTTTATGTAAAATACATTAAATTAGCTTGTCTAAAAGCAAGTAAATCCAAAATTATCTAGTGACTATTATGTATATCTCTAGTAAATACCAAGTCCGCTTCATTAGATAACTCTTCATTAAATTCATAACCATCGTGATTGAATTCTTTTAATTCTTCTAAATCTTCTATCTTATTTCTTATAATAAAAGAGGTCATCAGCCCTCTTGCTCTTTTCGCCATTATAGTTATTATTTTATATTCTCCATCTCTATATTCCTTAAATATTGGTGTTATAACCCTTATGTCTCCTATTGTTTTAATATCTTCTATTGCTTTAAAATATTCATAAGAAGCTAAATTAACAATGGCATTATTTTCACGTCTTTCTATATCTTTCATAATATTACCTATTAATTTATTCCCCCAATAATCATATAAATTTTTAAACCCACCAATACCTAGCCTTGTTGCCATTTCTAACCTATAAAGATTTATTCCATCAAAAGGCTTTAAAACTCCATAAAGTCCTGATAAGATTCTTAGATTATCATTGGCATAAAAATAATCTTCCATCGTATAACTCCCTACATCAATTCCCTTAAAAACCTCACCTTTAAATGCAACTAGACACTGTCTCGCAGATTCTAAAGACTCTGACCAATTTTGAAATCTTTGGGTATTTAATTTAGCTAGCTTAGGACTTATTTTCATAAGCTTTTCCAAAGAGAAATTATCATATTTTTTCAACTCCTCAACTAATTCTCTAGCCTCATTTAAGAAATATGGCTTAGTCATTGGTAATGTCTCATTAAACTTAGAAAAATCTAAAGTTTTAGCTGGGGAAATTATTATCATCATTAAGTTTCTCCGCCTTTCATTTATAATATACTTCTTCTAGTTAATATAAATTTAGTATTAAATACTTACTTTGTGCTGTTCAAGTTACTTTTGAAAGTTTTATTCGTAATGAATTTATTATTTTATGGCCTTATTACTTATCAAATAAACCTCCACCGTTACCCACTTTTACACCTTTAGAATGTTTTCCTATAACTTTTTTTGCCCTTTGATTATTTTTACTGTTATTATTTTTTTGCTTCTTTTCCTCAATTATTTTTTTCATAATTTCTATGCTTTTATCGTTCATGTAAAATTCCTCCGTCGTATAACATATTTCTCTCTGCATTTAATCTTAATAGAATAATTTGCAGCTTATTAGATCTTTAAATATAGATTTATTATTGTAACATATATAATTTAGTTTAATAGTTACCAAATTATTTTACAATATAGAAAATGCATTAAAATTCATGATTACTACATAAAAAGATTTGTTTATAATTTATGAAAATTTTCTAACATTTACATATAAAAATAACCGGATAAATAAAATTAATCATTATTAACTAGTTAATTTAATAGCTAATAATGATTAATAAATAATATTATTAAATTTAGAAATTCTTGGCAGTTTCCTTTGCTTTATCTATAGCTTCTTCTAGTATTTTATCAACATTTTCTCCTTGTACATCTAATTTCTCAGCTGAAATAGTTGTAATGTCTTTTATTCCAAAAAAGCCTAGTATACTTCTTAAATAGATACCATCAAGCTCATATGGTGTTTCAGCATATGAGCCACCTCTTGCCGCAATATATACAGCCTTTTTATTTTCTAAAAGTCCTACAGCTCCTTCTTGTGTGTATTTAAACGCAATTCCTACTACACTTATATAATCAACATATGCCTTTAATATCGCCGGAACACTTAAATTCCACATTGGTGCTGCTATCACATATTTATCAGCTTCTGCAAATTGATATGCATACTTAAGTGTTGGATGATTTTTACTTTCCTCATTTTTAGGTCCAAATACTGTATCTAAATCCTTACTTCTTAAGAAATCTATATCTTCTTTATACAAATCTAATGTAATAATTTCATCATCAGGATTATTTTTTTTTATTCATCTATAAATACATCCGAAATTTTAAAAGTTCTTGATTTTCCTTCTGGTTTTGCATTTGCTTTAATATATAATACTTTGTTCATGTATCTATCTCCCTTACTATATTATTCATATATAAGTTTGCACAGCTTTTTTATTTCTATTACTAAAAACTGATAGTTTTCTTTTACATTGATTTCTCCCTATCAGTTGCTAGACTATATTTCAGAAAAAGTGCTTTTATATTATATGTTATTTAGTTTAATGACAGACATATATTAAAATATTATTTTTCGAATTTTGATTGATTAAATTATTAATATCTTTTAAAGTATTCTATATACAATTATTACTCTTATATACTTATTCTAATAGATTGAAATTCATCATAAACTAAGAAAATTATTGTCGTTTGCAAAATTTTGTTGTTATAAATCGTATTAAGTATTGGAGGGGGTAAAAATCAAATGGATGAGTTGGACAATAACAAAGGTTACATTCATTACTTAATAGAAACGTATTCCGATATGCTGATTCGAATTTCGTATTCATATATGAAAAATTTAAGTGATGCCGAAGACATAACCCAAGAGGTTTTTATAAAACTACTTGAAAAACGACCAGATTTTAAGAACGGAACACATGAGAAATCCTGGTTAATTAGAGTTGCTATAAACTTAAGTAAAGATAAATTAAAGTCTTCTTATTTTAAAAATACTACATCATTAGAAGATGATTTTGTTGATACAACTCAGGAGGATACTGATGTAATCCAAGCAGTACTTAGCCTGCCAGTAAAATATAGAAGTATCGTTTTTTTATATTATTATGAGAATTATAGTATTTCTGAAATTTCTAATATTTTAAACATAAAGGAATCTACTGTAGGTTCACAACTTAGCAGAGGACGAAAATTGCTAAAATCTATACTAAAGGAGGATTTTGAATATGAATAAAATTAAGAGCTCTTTTTCCAAAATAAAAGCAAGTGAAGAATTTAAAGACAAGCTAAAAATGGAATTGCTAAATAATACTTCACAATTAGGGAAAAAAACAACTGTAAATTATTATCCATTTGGATTAAAAGTTGCTGCTGTATTATTAATATTTTTAGGCACTGCTAGTTTTAAGCTAATTATAAACAATACATATAAACCAGAAAATATAGATGCAGGAAATACGACGTATGTCTCAAAAGATGAAGTAGATAAATTCACTAATGATAATTCAATTTCTTCTCCTGTTTCTAACAAAAATGATAACCATGCTATTGATAATAGTAAATCAAATGTAAAAGCTGAAAACTCTGCTGGTATAAAAAATAGTTCAAATTCTCATGATAATTCGCCAAGTACTAACAATAAGTATAACAATAATAATAATAGTAGTAATAATAAAGTTAAATATTCTAAAGAGACACCTTCAGGAAATACTAACACTAATAAAAATATAGCATCAGTTTCACAAAATTCTGATGATAATAATTTAACACCTTCAAACGATATAAATTCATCACAATATGCAACGACTTCAAACACTACTAATGATAATTCTAACAAGAACGGGGCTTTGTCCCTTAATTCAACCTTGAGAAGTTTTAGTTCGAATGCAGTATACATTCCAAAATTCCAAATACCAAATATTCAAGAAAAAACCAAATCCACAAAAATGGTTCCGTTAATTATTTACAATGGAAATGTATATCTCAAATCCCCTATATCGATAGATTCAAAAAGCTCAAAAAATATTTTAGGAAGAAAAATCGGTACTACAATGGGTGCATTAAATGAGATTAATCCTATGAATACCTATTCTAAAAATATCATTTCTAATATAGGCACTACTGATGTATATGCTGTAAACGGATATGATGAGGATTTTAGAATAATGACTAATGTAACTTTAAGTGATGGGACAAATTCCCCCGAAATTTATGAGTGCCTTAATGGAATTACAATAACTACTGGCAATGACTTTTTCGGAAAACTTAATCTCCCGGGAAATATCGTGAATGCCAGAGTTCAAATTCAAACATTTAGTAATTCGAATAGTGAAAAAGAGAACTTTTATACAGCTAGTGATCTTAGTTTTCTTAATTCTTTTGTTCGAGAACTAGACAATTCAACTCCATATCTACCAGAAAATATAGAGAATTCTTTAGATGATTATAAAAATAATGATAAATGTAAAAAGATATTTTTGGATTTAAAAGATGGTAGTAAAAATATTCCTTTTACGATATTAAGGAATGGTTATATATACTATGGAGAATATCCTACAATCTACTTTAAAATTAGTACTAACTTTATAAATAAAATTTGGAGTACTCCCTCTATAATTGACGCTAATTAATCTGTGAATAAAAAAATAGTAGGGTCTGTCTGTTATATTCCCTACTATTTTTATAAAAGTCTTCTTAACATAATATATTTATCAATATTCTATTTAAATAACTCTATTCTAGTGGCTTTGAATTCATAAATTCTTTAACAATTCCATCACAATTTTCAATATTCACAAAAAATATTACACTATAATATATGTTATTTTCTTTCCAGATATAATTAACCTGAGGCACGATACCTTCTTGTGAACGTTTAAATACTTGATTATTTTCAATTCTTAATTCTTCAACTTTCTTCTCTACGTTTCTTTCTTCATTAATTTTAATATACTTATTTCTCATTATTTCATCATAAACTGATGAATTCACAGACTGACTAAATGTTATCGAACCATTTTTGTTTGAATAAAGATTATTTATTTCATAGCATGTTTTTTCTTTGTTATTATTCAAATCTCCAACTAACCTAGCAGTGGAGTTAGTTATACTTATATCATTACTAATTCTAATTGGAAATTTAGGATCAAATCCGAGAGCATTTTTTGCTTCTTCTATATCTTCTCTATCATAAATGTTCATTTCTATATTTCCATCATTAAGATTCTTTATACAATAATTTGAATCTTTTGTGTCCTCAGGATATTTTAACGATTTCACTATATTTTTTATATCATCACTTGAAAGTTCTAATGAGTTATTACTACTCTTTTCGCTTTTAGACTCCGATTTATATTCCACACTATACCATAATCCATCATCTTTCCATGAAAAATAATTATTAACAGCTTTTATTTCACTTAATTGGTTTTCCATAGCTTTTTTTACCGGAAATGTGGTTGTTAAAATAACACTTAATCCGTTTATATCTCCTACTTTCATTGGTTGCTTGGAGATTTCCACCTGAGAATTTTCTAATGCCTTAGATTTCCCATTTTCTATCACTTTTAATGATTCTGAAGGATCTTGTTCCGATATTTGTAACGAATATATTCCATCTTTATTTCCGTAAACTATTTCTAAAACGTTATCTTTATCAGAAATCCTTTTTAATTGAAGCTCTTGAACTTTGTAGCCATCTGGAAAAAAATCTGGAATTTTAAATCTAAAGTCCGATACCTGCTCCACTCTTTCTATGTCATTATAAAATTTTATAGGTGCATCAATAATAAATTTATGTTGTTCCTTCATCTTATCCATGTTATTTGAACCTATTTCATAAAGACTATTTTCTTGCGTAGCTTTAGCAACTATAAAATTTGTAAAAAATACTGCTGTTATTGCAATGCAACTTAGAATAAATCTTGTTAATTTATTATTATATCTATTTCCCAACACCTTCCCCATTGTATTCCTCCTTTTATTCATTATTGTTTTCCTTTTAGCTATGCATATTTTAAATCATTCCAATATTCTAAGAGTATGGAACCAGACACTTCTTAATCGTAAATAATTTATAGAAATTATTTATAAAGAAATTGAGTTGTCCTTTAGCTTCTTATGATATAATTATTGTAATAATTTTACAATAATTATATCATAACTTTTGGTTTATTAAATTTGTTTTTTTAAAACATTTTTCCTTATTTTATAAACATTTAAGCTCAATTTTCACTTATTTCTTTATCATTATTGTCTCTCAGCGTATAAGTAAATATTAAGGATAATAACTATTCTCTAGTAGAATACACTTATAAAAGAATATAATTACTCTAATGTAATAAAGAACTATTTGTCTATTTATTTCTCCCATATTATAATTAGGTATAAAAATATCTATTATTAGAGCTTAAATACCTAAATAACTAAATTATTTTCGTGGAGGATGATAAAATAATATGATAGATTTACTTTATAAATTATTGCCTATGGTATTCTTACTAATACTGAGTCAAGCTATCTATTTAAAGTTCGATGAAAAATACAAATTTACAGATATAATAAATTCAAAAATTAAAGTTCAACAAAAATGGAAACAATCTATTTGTATACTCTTTTTAGCGATTTCTTTATTATTTATTGCCGCTATTGGTATTTATGTGATTGAAATTCCTACAATTGTTTACTCTATGTTATGTGGTGTTTTAACTGGTACAAGCATTGGTATTTCGAACAAAATAAAAATTAAAAATAGTTTATAATATGTATTTTCTAAAAAATTTAGTTCATTGAAACTTATCTTAGGCTATTAATCTATATAAACTAAATAATTTTATAATGAATAAATTATCTTATTGAAAACTTATATATAAATTAGGGAGCTGCCGCTAACAGATTTTAATCTGATATCCACAACTCCCTTTGTATTTTTATTTTTAATTTTCTGCCGAATTTAAATCTATCTTATCAATTTCAAACCAAAAGTTAACTCCACCTTCAGTGTTTTCCACTCCATAAGCATTACTATGAAGATCTGCTATTGCCTTTACTATAGATAAGCCTAAGCCATAACCCCCATAAGATCTTGTCCTAGCTTTATCTACTTTATAAAAACTATTCCATATCTTATCCAAATATTCATCTGGTATATGCTTTCCTGTATTAAATACATTTATTCTTATTTTATCTTTAACACTAATCTTAGTTATCCCAATAATCTTATTATTGTCTACATGATTAATTGCATTATTAATGTAGTTTGTAAGTATTTGCTCTATACGAGTCATATCTCCATATACAATCACGCTTTCTCCGGGTTCAAATCTGATTTCTATGCTTTTTTCTTCGAAAGTTGATTTATATCTATTAAGTACATATTCTATTAGTGATACTAAATTAAATTCTGTTTTTTCTATATGAAAATAACCAGATTCAATTTGTGATAAGTTTAATAAATCTCTTACTAATTTGTTCATTTTATCAGTTTCATTCATAATAACATCACAGTAAAATTTCCTATCTTCATCGCTTTCTGTAACATTGCTTACAAGACCTTCCGCATAGCCTTGTATTACTGATAGCGGAGTTCTTAACTCATGAGAAACACTTGAGATAAATTCTTTTCTCATTTCATCTATTTTTCTTTCCTTCTCTATATCTTCTTCTAATTTCTTATTCTTTATATTCAATTCCGTAATTGCCCGACTTAGCTCTCCAGATAGATAATTAACGCTTTGTCCAAGCTGCCCGATTTCATCTTTTCCATTTATGCTGCATTTTTTACTAAAATTGAATTTAGACATATTCTGCGCTATGCTGTTTAATTCTAGTATTGGTTTTGTAAATCTTTTTGAAAACCAAAATGCCCATAAGCTCCCTAAAAGTATAATTACTCCTCCAATAATTAATATAAATCTATTTGCAATATCAACACTTTCACTTATTGAGACTAATGGAACTCTTATAGCAAGGATGTCACCATTACTTATTTTGGTTACAAGAGTTAGAAAGTCTATTTTAAGTTGAACATCTCTTCTATTTTCAAATGTATACTTGCCCTCACTATATGTATTGTTAATCTTATCATTTTGAACATCAGAATCTGGTGGTGGCTCCATATTAGGTTTAAATTTATTTCCCATATTATCAACTATATTTTTTTCATTTGGCAGTCGTCTTGAAGATTTATATATTAGCTTACCATCTTTATCTCTAATATCAATACTACCACCTACTATATTAGCGGTCCTATCCAATTCATCTTGAATGTCATTTGGATCTCCGGTGTACATATCAACTAAATGCTTTGCATTATTTTCAAGCATATTTTCTTTATTCTTAATATAGTATTGCTGAAGATATAAGTTATTTAATACCCATAAAGCAGAGATAAAAAAAACTAGCAATAAAGTTATAGATAAAAAAAGTTTTGATCTTACTGACTTACTCATACCTATTCCTCAAATCTATAGCCGTAACCACGTACTGTTTGTATATAATCACTTTTTCTATCTAACTTTATTCTTAATCTATTTATATGTGTATCCACTGTCCTTAAATCTCCATAATAATCGTATCCCCATACCTTATCTAATATTTGTTCTCTACTTAATGCTTTTCCATAATTTTCAGAAAGATAAATCAATAGTTCATATTCCTTAGGACTTAAATCAACAACTTCTCCATCTATAACTACTTGATGAGCACTATGGTCTATTGTCAATCCATTAAAATCTTTGAGTTCTTTACCTTTATCTTCTGAATTTGCCCTTCTCAGAACAGCATTAACTCTCGCGATTAGTATATTAGGACTAAAAGGTTTTGATATATATTCATCAGCTCCAATATCTAATCCAAAAACTTCATCAAATTCCTCACCTCTTGCAGTTAGCATAATAATCGGAACTTTAGATTTCTTTCTTATCTCTCTGCATACAGTAAACCCATCATATTCTGGCAGCATTACATCAAGAATTATTAAATCTATATTTTCCTCACTAGAAAACAAATTCATAGCTTTCTTTCCATCATCAGCCTCAATTGTTACATATCCTTGTTTTTTTAAAAAATCTGTTACGAGTTTTCTTATTAATGGTTCATCATCAACAACTAATATCCTTTTCCCCTTCATTATATCCCTCCACAAAAATATCAATCATTCTTATTGTAGCTAATTTTTGTTACAAACATGTCACAGATCATTCTTATATCTTAAAATAAACAAATATTAAGATATGCATTATAAATTTTCTTGTCTTATTTAATATAACTAACTGTCTCTAATATTCACTAACTTTATCCTTAACTAGCGATAGCATATCATAAATTTCTGGATATTCAAATAATTCTCCAGATAAAAGCATATTATTAAATTCTTCTATAGATACAAATTTCACGTTACTAACCTCTTCCTTTTGAAGGATTAATTTCGATAATTCAACATTCTTATATACAAAATATATATCCCAAATAGAATTTTCGCGAAATATTCTACGAATAAAATTTAATTCATCTTTTTCAATAGATAATCCAATCTCTTCCTTAACTTCTCTTAAAGCCCCTTCCGCTGTGTTCTCTCCACTAACCATACATCCTGTAGTTAGCCCCCACATATTAGGAAGTACATCCTTGTTACTTGACCTTTGTTGAATTAATATTTTGCTGCTGTTATTAATTATCCACACTTCAGTTGCTAAATAATATTCACCATCTTCTAACTTTTCGGACCGTTCTTTTCTTACTCCAGTTTTATATCCTTTATTATTGTATATATCTCTTAATTCCATATTGCATCTCCTATTTAATTAATATAAAGTTGATAATCAATTATATATAGCTTTATTTCTTTTTGAAATATTATAATAAATATACTATCATAAATTATAATATTATATTTCATTTGATGCGAATTTCTTCCATATAAATTATAAATTTTTAAAATAAATATCGCATAATTCAAATGAATTTGCGATATTCTAGCACCTTATGTTTATATACAATAAATCTAAGCTAATTAAATTTGGCTTATCAATAGCTAAATACTATTTCATAGAATCTTTTAGCTTTATTATTTCATCAACTCCAACTTTATATCCTCCTGATTCCCTTAAGGATTCACCTATCTTCTCACTGTTAATCTTAAAGTTATCATCTGATAGTATTTCAGCTACACATTTATTTAGTACTTCCGGTGTAACTCTATTTTTTTCTATGACAATTCCTGCGCCAAGTTCAGCCACCCTATTAGCCACAAAAGGTTGATCAACCGATTGAGGTATTAAAATTAACGGTATGTTAAAGTATAAACCTTCATTTGTACTATTCATACCACCATGAGTGATAAATACATCTGCATATTTTAATACTTCTAATTGTGGTACATAGTTACGAACTATAAAGTTTGATGGGATATTTTTAAATATGCTTATATCAATTTTTCTGCCTACAGACATAATAACTTTTACATTCATATTGCAAAAAGCTTTAAAGCAACACTCATAGAATTCAATAGAATTATTGAATATAGTTCCTAGCGATATATAAATTACCTTCTTATCCTCATTATTTGATAAATCAAAGTCGATACTTTCTTTTCTATCTATTACTGATGACCCAATAAATTTATAACTTTCATCAAAACTTTCGCTATATGGTTGAAAGTACTTAGATGTATATACAATATTAAGCATTCCTTTCTTTCCAGATCTATCTACCATACTAGGAAACTTTATATTATACTTCTCTTGTAATTCATTTACAAAGTCCACATAATTATGACTGCTTAGAATTTCTTTAATCTTTGGTTTAGCTCCTTCCATCTTTAACTTAAATTCTTGTGAGATTGGTAGATCTAACAAACTTTTTATTATTTTTTCATTTATTGCAAAAATGCTACTAGAAGAAATTGTTGGTATATTTAATACTCTTCCCACTTCTTCACCTAATACAAACGAAGAATCGTAAATAATATAATCAAATTTTTTATCTAATTTGAAGATCTCTTCGATTATTTCTTTAAAAGTATTAAGGGCATTCAATAGTTTTTCATTAGTTTCTAAATTTAAACTACTCGTAATTAAACTAGATAAATCAAATAAATTTTTATGCCCAATAAACTTAGCACCTGTTTTTTCTATTTTATCTCTAAACTCTTCTCCTGCTATATATGTAACATCTTCTCCTCTATTTATGAGCTCCCTAACTATTCCTATAGTTGGATTAACATGTCCGTGACCTAACATATTTACAAATAAAGCTTTTGACATTTTTTTCACTCCTTTGCCCTTATATATTTATATTAATGATTCGCAAATATTTGTTTTTTGCAAGACTTTAAATATTAATTTTATATTATCTAATGTTTATTTAAAAAATCCACGTATTACTAAAAAGTAATCCATGGATTTTTGTTTTTAAGAAAGATTTAAAACCGCTTATTGGGTTGGATTTGATATGCTGCCATGCTTATATTTTGGCAATACTCCGCATCAAAGTCTGGTACATCCCAATCTATTTCAGATTTATGAAATACTCCTTCATTGTGACTACCTTTTTCTATATATACTTCTCCATCCTGTATTATTGTAACTGGCATCAAGCTTCCAAACTTTACAGCTACTGGACCCTGTATAGTTTCATCGCTCATTTGCATAAATTTTCTATCCTTAGGAATAAAAATTCCGTCACATTGCCAATCACTAGGAATAGTTTCTCCTGAGTGGAGAACATACCACGAATTATCATAGTTTCCTCCATCTGTTTCTCTTCTTGGTCCATATACAATAATAGTTTCAGATGTTGAATTCGTTATTATAGCATTCTGATCCTTATGTTCTAACTTTTTTTTAGTCGCAATAGTCATAGTTGAACTACTCATATTTCTCCTACTTTTATTACTTTTTATCTTACGTTACTAATATACCCAACATTAATTAACTATACTCATACTATAAATTTGTTTTTCCTAACTATTGATATATTCATTTATTTATAAAATGCTTTTATACAAACGGAGAAAATTATATAAAGTTTGCATCATATAGACAATGTATTACGTTTTAATGAATCAAATCTAGATTAGCACTTCTGTCTCTTAAATCTGACAAGTAAGTTATAAAATCATCCCTTAAATCGTCGCGTTTTAAAGTAAATTCTATATTAGCTTGAAGGTATCCTAACTTATCACCAACATCATACCTTTTTCCTTCAAAACAATAAGCATATACTGCTTCTTGTCTTGTTAATTCTTTTAGCGCATCTGTCAATTGAATTTCTCCTGATTTTCCTGGTTTGGTACTCTCAAGTATATCAAATATATCTGGCGTTATTATATATCTACCTAAAATAGCTATGTTAGATGGTGCCTCTTCAATTTTAGGCTTTTCCACCATATCACTAACCTTATAAAGTCCTTCATCAATCTCTATCCCTTTTATTATTCCATATTTCGTTATATTACATTCTGAGATTTCTTGAACTCCTAATACTGAAGTCTTATATTTATCGTAGCAATTTATCAATTGTTTTAAGCATGGAACTTCATTATCAACTATATCATCACCAAGCATTACTGCAAAAGGTTCATTTCCAACAAAATTTTTAGCATGACTTATTGCATCTCCAAGTCCTTTGGGCTCTTTTTGACGTGTATAGTAAATATCTACCATATTAGATATACTTTGTACCATCTTAAGCAACTCGTCTTTTTTACTGTTCTCAAGCTCATCTTCAAGCTCTACAGATTTATCAAAATGATCTTCTATAGCCCGTTTATTTCTCCCTGTTATTATAAGTATTTCCTCAATGCCAGATTCAACGGCTTCTTCTACTATATATTGGATAGTAGGTTTATCTACTATAGGTAACATTTCTTTTGGTTGAGCTTTAGTTGCTGGCAAAAACCTAGTTCCAAGGCCAGCTGCAGGTATTACAGCTTTTCTTACGTTCATAACAATTCACTCTCCTTATTATCAATTTTTAAAGAAAATTTTTTAACAGTGTTATCTATAATAACTTTTACTAAATATAAAACTAATATTACATTAAATAATGAAGTTACTTTCAATAAAACCTCAAAAACTGATGTGTTTGTTTTGAATAAAACCGTGGATATGTTGATATAGCTAGTAATACTAAACCCGATAGCCATTATAAAAAATCTCCTGTCTTTTGAATATATAAATGCTAAAATTGATAATGCTACCGCTGGAAATAAATATCTTTCGTGCATTCCAACCGAAAACGTAAATATTCCTGCAATTTGAAGTAAGGACACTGCCGAAATATACTTTCTATCATTCCCTTTTATATATAAAATCCATCCAATTAAAGTTGTTAGAATTATAAACATAATTCCAATTGTATGATAGCTAAATATAAAAAATGTAGTATTACCATTTTTATAATTTGCTCCCACTAAACCAAAAAAATTGAACGCATTTACAGAAGCATATGGATATTCTGATATTGTCTTTAAGTAAAGATTAAAAATCCAAATTGGACTTTGTTCGTTTAATGAAAAAGGAATTATAATTACAATTATAGTTGCTACTGCTGAAACTGCAGCATATATAAAATTTCTAATTTTTCTTTGTCTAACTAATTCAAAAAAAAGTACTGGAAGAAATATAATTCCCTGTGGTTTCATAAGTACAGATAATGCAAACAGTACTGATGAAAATACATATTTTTTTTCATATAACAGATATATCGAAATAACAATAAGTAATGTAAATAAAGAATCAACTTGTCCCCAAAATGTGGAATCTATAAAAATTACTGGATTAAAGATGTAAAATATAGCTAAAAAAATACTAGTTACTATATTTAAAAACCTTTTCCCAATTCTATATATAAAATAAGCTGTCGCAACATCTGCTATTATAGATGGAATTTTAAGTAATAATATATAATACGAATTAAACACTTGTATATTTGCAATTCTTCCTATGCAACCTAATATGTATATATATACAGGTGGATAATCGGCTTGTCTAGCATTAGCATAAAATTGTGAAAAACCATTTGCCGCAGTTTCTGCCCAATTTTTAAATAAATTAATATCATTATGTCCATTTACAAGTGTAGAAGCTGAGATTCTCAGAAAAATTCCTGTAAATATTAATATAATTATCATGAATTTTTCATCTTTATAATTAAATTTTATATTTTTTCGTTTAATTAAACAGTAAGCGCTACATGATCCAATTAAAAATAATACTGAATATATAGTGATACTTAAAAGATATCTATCATCCACTCCCCCTCTTTGAATATTGCCATTTACCTCCCCTTGCTTAGCATTTTTATTGTTTCCTCTTTGTTTACTATTAGATCCAAATTTAGTATCACGACCCCCATTTATCCCTACATTTCCATCTTGCTGTGATTTATCATTCATTCCTTTCTCAATAGAATCAGCATTTCGTGAACCTATTCCATTCGGACCATATTGGCTATTATCACTTTTTATCTCATTATTTTCTAAATTAGATCCACTATTGTTTAATGAAGGTATATTATCTGGTAAATTTTCGCCATCTCTTATATTTAATATTTTTTTTAATCCACCACTTTGTTCCATAACATTAATACTTTTATAGTTTCTTACCGCATAAATACTAGAAAACATTGATACTAATAATATAAAAATCAAACCTATTCTAAATATATACTTCTTAAAGTTTACTTCATTCATCACTATTGTTTCCTTTCACAATATATAAATATATGTTGCAATTAAGTTTCTATATTCTAGCCTTAATCGATTATTTGCTTTGCGAGAATTTTAATTTTAGATTTATTATTGGAATATATATTAATCATTTTCTTTAAAATTTTAAGAATTTATTCTACTAAAAAAGGGCTTGTTCTTGCAAATATTAAACTATAAGAATTAGTTCTAAAACTACTAAATAGTTAAACTCTTTAGTCTTTATGCAGCTAAATCTTAATAACTTGCACTAATACATGCCCTTTTTATTGTAAAAAACTTATTTTAAAATATTTGCTTCATCCTTTAAATCATATAATTGTTCCTGATTATTTCCTCCTAGGCCTCCCATATTCTGACTTATTGAATTTACATTCTGATTGTCATCTTTTGAATTATTTTTTATATCGTTACTGTCTTTAATATTTGGTTCATTACCTGATACAACATCCTTATATTGACTTTCCGGAACTAATGTTCCATTTTCAGCAACCCATTTTAGAATTTCACTACTTTCGCCTCTGCCCATGCCACCAGTAAGTACATATCTCACTTCTCCATTCTTAACCATCTCTTTAAATTCATCTAAAGAAAGAATCTTATCAGATCCTGAAAATCCACCAAGTGCCATTACTGATTCACCAGTTTGGATTATTATACTATCAGCGCTTTGTGATGATGGTACGACAAGTGAATATTTTTCAGTTGTTATATTACTTTTTAAGAAATCAAGTAACTTCGAATTTTTACCATTGTCACTTCTTTCCTTACCAAAACTTGCTCCGCCTCTTTCACTGTTTGAAAGAAGTTCCAATCCAGCAGTAGGAATAGTACTATTTACACTATGAGTAATTGCTGCACTTGATCCAATAAATGGTACAGTTAAAATACTGACTATAGAAATTCCTAGCAATATTTTTTTCAAATGTATGTCCTTATTATCACTTAAATTAGTATTATTTTTTCTTCTAATAAAGCTCAATAAATTTAATATTGCTAATATTGATGAAGTTAAAAAACACAATAACAAGGCTATTAAAATTATTTTTCTTATACTATCTGATAGATTATTTGAAAAATAAGATAACATCATCATATTAACAAGACCTTCTATAATTAATGATATTGGTAATAACCATGACGCCCATTTTTTTTCATTATATAGTTTCCACATTGTTACTATTCCTATTCCAGCTAATGCTGCAGCCGGAGGTGCCATCATTGTTAAATAATATGGATGGAATAAACCTGTTGTGTAACTGAAATATATGAATTCAGGTACCAACCATAAAATCCATAATGCTAGTGATATTTTTCTTTTATTATCTAACTTTAATCTTAGTTTTTCTTTTATAGCACCAGCTACAAAACCTAACAACGCAAGTGGTAAAAACCAAATTATTTGATCAGATAAACTATTTTTAGAAAATAATCTTGCTATTCCTGCTTTTGTCTGTCCTCCAAAGGTACCTTGAAGTCCACCTTGTCCTCCTAGGCCTCCTGGCATTCCTTCATTAGGTGCTTTCTGCATACTTCCGTCACCTTGTCCATCTCTATTTTCTGCTCCACTTACCATTCTATTAGTGCTTCCATTGTAATTTTCTTTATTCACTTGTTGATTCTGATCATTAATTACTTCAGTATTATTTTGAATTTGTCTATCATCTTTTTTATTATTGCTAGCATTAAATCCTTTATTTGATTTACTGCCAATTCCAAGTCTTTCTAATCCATTGTGACCAACTATAAGTTCCATAACACTATTATCTGTACTACTACCAATATAAGGTCTATTTTGTGCTGGAACTAAATCTACAATTAAAGCCCAAGATAATGATACTGACATAAGAACAAATGTGCCTATAACAATATGAACTATTCTCTTTTTTAATGTTATAGATGAAGAAAGAAGATATGTTATATAAATTGCTGGCCCAATCATATATGCTTCCAGCATTTTTATATTAAAACCAATTCCGACAAGTATTAAACTTAGATAAAGATATTTAGCTTTTCCTTTTTCAGCGGCTAGTGTAAGAGCTAAACATGCAAAGAGCAGTGTTAGAACAAGCAAGTTATCTATTGTATTGTTTCTACTTGCTGCTACAAAAACTGGAGTTACTGAGAGACATAATCCTGAAATAAGTCCAGCGGCACTTCCAAAAGATCTTTTCACTATAAAATATATAAGATAAACTGAAATTACTCCAGCTAATGCTTGTGGTAACAATATACTCCATCCGTTAAATCCAAGTATCTTAGCAAATAAGGCCTGTATCCAAAATCCCATTGGCGGTTTATCAATTGTAACAAAACTCCCTGGATCAAAGGATACAAAAAGGAAATTTTTAAGATTCATAGTCATGCTCTTTACTCCAGCAGCATAGTAGCTATTACCATATCCTTCAATTCCTATATTAGCAAAATTCAATACCGCAGATAATATTAAAATTAAAGATATACTTATATTCTCTTTAGTTAATTTTAGTTTCTTCAAATTCGTTCCCCCTCTATAAAGTCTTTTTATCTAGATCAATAATATTATATTTTTTACTTGATCTATTATAATTTGTTGTACTAGAAATTATATAAATTGGTCTACCTTTGCTTTCATCGAATATTCTTCCAATATACTGACCCATTATCCCAATACAACCTAAAACTACTCCAAACATCATCATGTTAATTCCTATCATCATAGTAAAATTCAACAAGCTGCTTTTATTAATTATAGCTTTCATAATATCAACAAACATTAAAATCATTCCAACCAGCAAAGCTAGAATCCCAAAATGGCCCGCAATAATAAGTGGTTTATATGATAGTGCTGTTATACCATCACATGCCAACTTAAGCATCTTTTTTAAAGGATATTTAGTTTCTCCTGCAAATCTTTCCTGTCTTATAAACTCAACATAAGTTTGCTTATAGCCAACCCAACTTACAAGCCCTCTTACATATCTGTTCCTTTCAGGTAAAGCTATTAGTGTATTACACACCTTCCTATCTATAAGCCTGAAATCTCCTGCATCTACTGGAACGTCAACTGTTGTCATACTTCTTAATAATCTATAATAAACTCTTGCCGTAAATTTTTTAAAAAAGGTTTCACCTTCTCTCTTTACTCTCTTTCCATAGACAACTTCATAACCTTCTTTCCATTTTTCAATCATTTTAAGCATTACTTCTGGTGGATCTTGGAGATCAGCATCTATTACAATAATTGCATCTCCTAATGCTAGATCCATACCTGCAGTTATAGCCGCTTGGTGACCAAAATTTCTTGAAAAATTAATGAGTTTTATATTCTCATCTCTGCTACATATTTCTTCTGTTATTTCTCTTGTTCTATCTTTACTTCCATCATTCACAAATACAATTTCGTAACTTTCAGTTGTAGAATCCATAACTTCTTTAAGTCTTTTATAACTTTGATTTATAACAAGTTCCTCATTATATAAAGGTACTATAACAGAATAAACTGTTTTATCATTCATATTTATCACCTCAAATATCTTTTATAAATTAAATGTTGAGTTATAAACTCTTTTAAATCTATATTTACATTCTAGAAAATAATTGTCACAGTTTTGTTACATTCCAATCACAAATTATATACATTTTAAATAAATATTATTATTAGAGATTTACCTATGAACTTATACCAATATATTTATGCGAGGAAGATTTCTCATTAAATAAAAAATAATTCACAAAAAAAGATAGCACCTCATCTTGAAAATGCTATCTTTTTTTCTTTAAATACTATAATTTTAAAGAGATCTACTTATATATAATTACTTATATCTTAAATTTGTTCACCACTTCATTTAACTTTTCTGCTAGCAGAGCCTGCTGCTCTATCTCAATTGTTGTTTCGCTTACACTATCTTTTATTGTTTCAGCGTTTTCAGATGATTTCTGTGCAATTTCAGCTGTATTTTGTACTGCATTAGTTATTTCATGAATTGTTGCTGTAAGTTCCTCTGACATATTTGCTACAAATTCTGCATCATCATAATATTGATTCCCCATATTCTTCATATCCTCAAATTTAGAATTTACATCTTCTTTTATAAAATCTAATACTTCTACGTTATTATCAGAAAAATTTCTAAACGCAGCTTGTACTTTTACTATTGTATCTTTTATAATAGTAACAGCCTGAGATGCCTCTTCCGCTAACTTCCTAACTTCTTCTGCTACTACCACAAAACCTTTTCCATTATCTCCTTTACTAAAATACTAATATCATTTTTCATTAAAAATATTGAATTAGCTAGATCTCCAATTTCATCTTTTCGTTTTAAAAGCAGTTCAGGAACTGATACTGTAAAATCTCTCTTAGCTAAAACTCTAATGCACTCTACTGATAATTTCAATGGGTTAGCAATTGTTTTAGATATAATAACTGATAAAGTAGCTGCTATCACTACTGATAAAAAACCTAGTATTATAAAAATCTTTCTAGAATAACTAAAACTATTGTTATTTTGAACATTTATTTCTTGTGCTTTATCAGCATTATATATCGCCAAAGTCTTTAAGTTTTTTTGAAATTCATCTACTTTCCCTGTTATTGATTTATATTTTTCTAAAGCCTCTTCTTGCTTCCCATCCATGGCTAACTTTATAATTTCATCTCTTGCTGCTCTATATTCTTTAAGATCATTCTCAACTAAAGGTATAATTTCTAATTCGAATTGATCAACCTCATTCCCTTTATAAGCCTGCCAGTTATTATCATATGCCTTTACTCTATCTTTAATATCATTTAATTTCTTATTTTGTTCTTCAGTATCTTTTACATTCAAAATAATATTATATGTATCTGCCTCTATTGCCCTTGATTGGTTTCTATTATCATTTAACCACTGTACAGGAAGCAATCTATCTTTATACATAGATGTTACATTATAATTTGATTGTAAATTATAATAATATCCAATTCCCCCCATAAAAATAATCAGTAAAATCATTATCCCCGAAAATAAGAAAATCTTCTGTTTAACTTTTAAATTATTAATCATATTTTATCCCCCTTTAAGCATTGAAAACTTAATTTAATCGTTTAATCTTTTAATTATTTAATATTTACTCCTACCCAAATATAATAATAGACCAATTAAAACTGTAAAGTTTGAACCGGCCTTTTGTAATGTTAACTGCAAACTACTATAATATTTACTAAAAACAGTTAATCACACTCTTTTATTTATTACACCAAATTACATTATGTGACTTTCATTCATCTCATAGCAATTATTATTTTCTTAATATTAAAGTAATTTTATCATTTAAATAAAAAATAACAATAAATATTATAATTTTCCCATAATTTTTTCATAATAAAAAAGCCCTCAAAAGAGAGCTTTTTATTATGAAAATCAAAAACATTGATTTATACAATTATATTATTTTATTCTTATGTTATTAAATTTATACATCTAAGTACTATAGTTCAACCTTTGTCCCATAATATGTGCATTCAAATAATTTTTCCATTGTAGCATCATCTATTTCTCTAGGATTTGATCCTGTACATGCATCTAACACTGCATTATGAGCAATAAATGAAAGATTTGCCTTAAAATCATCCTCTGTAACCCCATATTCTTTCATTGAATGAGGAATATTTAAATCACTATTCATTTTATTAATCATTCCAATTAATGAATCAGTTAATTCTGAATCTGTATTTCCTTCTAATTTTAATGCTCTAGCAATATCAGCATATCTATCTTCGCATTTAGTTCTATTATATTGTATTACATATGGTAAGAATATAGCATTCGCACATCCATGAGGAATATGGAATACAGCACCAACCTTATGAGCCATTGAATGAACTATTCCAAGTAATGCATTAGAAAATGCCATTCCTGCTAAACATTGAGCTTCATGCATTAAGTTTCTAGCTTCCTTGTCTCCTTCAAAAGACTTGAGTAAATTTTCTTGTACCATCTGCAATGCTTTAATTGCTAAAGGATCAGAAAAGTTTGATCTAAGCGATGCAGTATATGCTTCTATAGCATGAGTTAGTGCATCCATTCCAGTATGAGCTGTTAATGTTTTTGGCATGGTTTGAGCTAATACTGGATCAACTATTGCTATATCTGGAGTTATGTTAAAGTCAGCTAAAGGATATTTAATCTTTTCTGTGTAATTTGTTATAACTGAGAATGCTGTAACTTCTGTAGCTGTACCACTTGTTGATGGAATAGCTACAAATTTAGCTTTTTGTCTAAGCTCTGGTAAACCAAATGGAACAACCGCTTGTTCAAAAGTAAATTCTGGGTATTCATAGAATATCCACATAGCTTTTGCAGCATCTATTGGCGATCCTCCACCCATAGCAACTATCCAATCAGGTTCGAAGTTTCTCATTGCTTCGGCACCCTTCATTACTGTTTCTACTGATGGATCTGGTTCTACTCCTTCAAATAGCTCTACTTCCATTCCTGCTTCTGTTAAATAATCTTCAACTTGTTTAAGAAAACCAAATCTTTTCATTGATCCTCCACCAACAACTACAAAAGCTTTTTTGCCTTTTAAAGTTTTAAGTACTTCAAGCGCCCCTTCTCCATGATATAAGTCCCTAGGTAAAGTAAAACGTGCCATAAATTTATACCTCCTAAAATTCATCTGTCATATTTATTTGCTTTTAACCACATTAATTATGTAAAGCAATATTTATGCCAAATGTTATTATTTTATCAATTTATTATATAGGTTTATGTAATATTCTGGTATAATTTATCGCATAATTTTTATTTCATACTAATACAAATAAGGATATATTTCCCTGTAAATACAAGGTTCTAATTCATCAATCTACGTGAATTTTTCAAAATATATTAGTAGACTTATTTCTCCATTTATTGAAATTTTATAATCTAATTATTAACAATGTAGTTTTTCTAACACAAATTTACTGTATCAAAAAAATACAATTTATAAATAAAATGTTCAATTTTATTACACTGTATATTTTTAGGACATATATTCCATTCATTTTTTTATGTTTATATATTGTTCATTTTTGATTCATGATAGTTTATCTATTTAATTGCTTGTAGACACTAAAAATAATCCTTTACTTAAATGTTACATTTATATTTACTATCTCACATTTACTCCCAATCCTTATAGGCGGTCCCCACGTTCTTGTGCCACATGAAACTATTATTTGAAATTTATCCATTTTTAGATATCCATAATCAATTTTAAATACTCTTTTCGTTATTAAATTAAAAGGAAAAAACTGTCCTTTATGTGTGTGACCAGATAATTGTAAATCAATTCCTTCACTCACAGGTTCATTTAGGTTATTGGGCTGATGATCAAGCACTATTATAGGTAATTCTCCACTAATTTCATTTACAGTTTCTGATAGTTTTTTTCTTCTTATCCCGCTTATTCTTTCATAAGAGATATCTTCACGCCCTATAACATAAAAACTATCATCAATTTTTACATAACTATCTCGTAATATATTAACTCCTACTTTTTTGAAATTATTTATTCTATTTGATGAATCACCTTTATGATCATAGTCATGATTCCCCAAACATGCATAAATCCCATATTTACTTTTTATTTTTTTAAAATTACTTTGCATCTTAGAAAAATCATAATTTATCATATCTCTATTAGAATCAATTATATCTCCTGCAATTAAAACAATATCTGGTTGTATAGAATTAATTTTATCTATTAGTTTATCTATTCTTTTATCCATTAAATTACCAAGATGAATATCTGATAAAAACGCTATTTGCAATTTACTTATCTTTCCTGCCTTTCTAGGTAAATCTATATTATATGGTGTAATTGTTGCGTTTTTAGCATTTATCGTTCCGTATAGAATTATAATCATTACAGTAAAAAGAATTATCAAAGCAATATAAAATAAAACATTTGCATTAAGTTTAATATCGCTAGGTATAAACTGTAAAGTCTTGCCTAAAATAAAAAAGCACTCAATCATGCCAATAAATATTGCAAAGTATAATATAACAGCAAGCCAATAAGATGCTATCAAGTAAATTCCATCATGGAGAAACTTAGGTATATGGCGATTCCATATAACTCCAACTAAGCTTATTATAAATATAATAAAAAAGAAGCTAAAGTATATTTCACTATTAAAAAAAGGGATCATACTGCATAAATTTTTCCAAAACCATATGCTAATGTAATAATTTATTCCAGAATATAAAATCAATATAATACTTATCATCATGTATATCATTCTTTTTTACTCCTTATGAATCATCGTAAAATACATTTACGATAATTTTATAAACTTCATTGGTAAAATAAATCTTATCTATTTATTTAGAATAATTATTTTATGTTTAACATTTAGTATATTTTGATACCTTTTATAGAATTGCATTTTTTTAATTAATTCATATAACTTTCGTAATTTAATCTAAATGAGTTGTATCATTTAAACTAACTAACATTGGCATTAAATCATCATTGAAAGTTATTTTATTAATACAAGTATTGCCAAGTGCTACTTTATGATACATTGTCATATCCCAGTCAAATATTCCTATAAGTCCAGCTTTTATTATTCCTCCATGAGCAACAATTACTATCTTCTCACCTTTATGTTTAGATACTATTTCTAGAATACACTTCTTAGCTCTACCTACCGCATTACGTATACTAGAATCTCCACCGCAAATATAACTTTCTTTTTTATCAGTTCTCCAAGCTTTAAAAACATCAGGATATTTTTCACTAATTTGCTTAACAGTTAATCCTTCCCATTCACCAAAATTAATTTCTCTTATCTCAGGCTCTATTATAACTTCTTTATTCGTAATTGATGCTAATATATTTGCTGTTTTAAAAGCTCTACTTAACGGACTAGCATATATCCAATCAAATTCTTCATTAAGTCTATTTTTTAATATTTGCGCTTGTTTTACTCCTTCCTCTGACAACTCTATATCTGTACACCCTTGAAATTTTCCTAAAGCATTCCATTCTGTTTCGCCATGTCTAATAAGTAATAATGTAGTTTTCATAATTTACCTCTTTCCTAACTTCATATTAAATAGATATCTTATCGAATGAATCTCTACTATAATTTTGTATATCTAATAAACTACTAATATTATATTTTTCCTTAATACTATCAAAATACTCTTGGATCAAACTTTTTTCAATCACAGTATTAAATTCACCATATTTGATATTCTTTCCATTAATAGAATTAGTTCTTGTTAATATCCAAGGAGCTTCGCTTTTAGTCATCTCCTTTAATATTTTCCCACTATAACAACCATAAAATTTTATTATACTTTCTACAATATTCCGTTCAAAATTCTCCAACCTTAACTTATCATTAGCCATTATATCTTTATTAACTTTTTCATATCCAAATTGTTCATATCTTTCATATAAACTTGGATAAAACGGACCATCCTTCCAAGCTTCGCAATCTTCTTCAAACATAAAATTACCAGTAAAGACATAATGAAATGCTTGTACATAATATAGAAGTTTTTGGATTGATAAAGCTGTGAAATCTTCACATCTTATCAACAAATATTTTATTACTGCGTCGATTTTTTCTTCTGTCTCATCTTGATCTAAAATATATCTAATAGCTTGTCTACTTTTATTGTAATCTGCTGGATTTATTCTTTCCTTATTATTTTGCAATATGATAGAATAATAACTGGTATTTTCATATACTTTTCTTAATAAATCACTATTGGAGACTCCAATCATATCCCCATCTAAATATCGTTCTATAGTCTTACTATTCCATCCTAATATTAGTGAAAGTGCTTCTGAATTAATTGAATACTTTATTTTAACTTTTTCTATTTCATCCGTACTAATAATATTATAATTCCTTCTATATTCTTTATATAAGTTCATCAAATTATACTCACATATGTCTGACACAAAAATCTCATTACCACAAACGTTACAAACAGCTTCTTTAGCCTTGTAGCTTACCTCTTCTTCTTTTAGTATAGATGTTCTTCTTACTTTATATACTTGATATTCTCTTTCGCTAAAACAATATTCACAAAATGCTGATTTCTTCATGAGTTTATCCCTCCTTTTAGAAATGAAGACAATTCTTTTTATCTAAAAAGATATGTAATAGGCTTGTTTCTTTTATGTAGAGAGACTAATACTCTACTACTATTCACTTCATTACATATTACATTAAATTTCAAATAAATATCTACTATTTCTCTCTTATCCTCAACATTATACAATTCTTTTTGTAAACAAAATACATAAAGATCATTTTGCTCAACTCCATTTTTTACGTTTTGGAGGCCATAACAAAAATCTTTGTAGTCTATATCGCATAGTATACTTATTCTCTTCTTTTCATTTATATTGTATTCTTCTATAAATTGAATATTTTCTGCCTTATTTTCTTCTAAAGATATAGTATACATATCTTCACGGACACAATCTTTAATAATTTCAACTAAATTCCTAATTTGTTCCTTACTATAATCCTTTAGCAGCAATCTTCTTCACCACCTTACTACTTCTAATAATCTAACAAAAGGTTATCATTTTATAGAATTGGTGTCAATCATAGCCAAGATTTCCTTCTAATTAACTATTAATGCTGTTACAAGGTAAATTCTTTAGACTAATCATAAAACATTCATTATGTAACAGCATTAACATGTAATCTGTAATTTTATTTATCCTTCTTGTGGTGCATATTCTGTTTGAATTGATTCTCCTTTTTCTTCCGATACTAAATCATCAGTATATACAACTATTATTTCTTGTATAGATTCATCACTTGTTTTATATACTTTACTTCTTATTTTACTTGAATATTTCCCATTTACCCCATCATTATATATGCTCTTTATCGCATCTACTATTTTAGAGTTATTTCCTTTTATTTTATTAACATCATATCCTTCCATTGAACTCCATATTGCTATCTGAGTAGCGAAATACGCTTCGTTTTCATTGTCTAAATTTAATTCAGCTACAGATCTATTTGGATATCCGGCAGCAATAACATTACGAACTGATTCACTTAAATTACTATTTGACGAAAAATTTTGCCCAGATGGATATTTTTCATTTATCTCTAAGCAATATGCAACATTGTTGCTTCCAGCAACTCTTATTCTTCTCGCTGTAAGATCATAGCCATCGTACTCAACTGTATATAATGGTTCCTTATCAGTAGTTATTTTCACAGTATTAGCATCAGCGCCAACGAAAGCCAAACTCATAAGTACGTTAAAAATAATAAAATAACTTAATACTTTTATGTATTTTTTTAATTTCATTTGTATTCCTCCTATACATTTATCTTCATACATAGTTTCTCTTTTAATACTCTTATATATTCATAAATTAACTATAAAAATATAAATAGTTAAATATATCTACTTTCTTTAATTTTATACTTCTTTTCTTTAAAATAAAAAATGCCATTAGTATTTTCATTAATACTAACAGCATTCTTATAATTAATTTCATTATTTATAAACTTTTATCTTATTCCGCTTCGTTCATTATACCTAATTTATCAAATATCATAAAACTTATACTTAACACCATAGCAACCAATGTTGCTAGCCCCATTCCTTTAAGTTCAATAGTCCCTAAAGTTAATTTTATGCCACTTAATCCTACTATAAATACTACCGAAGTTAATATTAAATTTCTTGATTTAGAAAAATCAACTTTTTCTTCAATAAAAGTTCTTAATCCTGAAGTTGCAATAGTCCCAAATAATAAGAAGCTTATTCCTCCAATAACAGGCGTTGGAATTGTACTAATAAGTGCTGACATTTTCCCAGAAAACCCTAGCAAAATTGATACTAAGCCGGCCCCACATATTACATATACACTATACACTTTAGTTAGAGCTAAAACTCCTATATTTTCACCATAAGTTGTTGTTGGTACAGAACCAAACATTCCCGAAATGATAGTTGATAGCCCGTCTCCAAGTAAAGATCTATGAAGTCCAGGATCTTTTGATAAATCTCTTCCAACAATGCTACTAGTAACTTTTAAATGACCAACATGTTCTGCAATTACTACAAATGTTGCAGGTAGTATAGTTAAAATTGCATTTAAACTGAAATGTGCAACCTTTATATTAGGTAAAACAAAATAATTTGCATTATTTATAGTACTAAAATCTACTAATCCCATAAAGAATGCTGTAATGTATCCAACTACTACCCCTATTAATATAGGTATAACTTTCAAGAATCCTTTTAATAAGATATTACATAAAATCACTGTAGCTAAAGTAACCATCGAAACAATTACCCATGTTATGTTTAAAGTTGGAGAATTACTTAATCCAACCGGAAAACCTGCTTGATCTGCTGCATTACTGGCTAATTCTAAACCTATAATTGTTATTATTGATCCCATAGCAGCTGGTGGAAATAATTTATTTATCCATCCCATACCTGTATATCCAACAATAATCGCTATTATTGAAAATGATATACCTACAAATACAAAACCGCCTTGTATAGTCTGAAAATCATATCCTTGACTATATAAAAGTAATACTGGTGATATAAAGGCAAAACTTGATCCTAAATAAGCTGGAATACTTTTTTTGGTAATAAAGGCATAAAGTAATGTACCAATACCATTAAAAAATAGCACTGTTGTTGGATCAATTTTAAAAATAAGTGGTACTAAGACTGAAGCTCCAAACATTGCAAACAAATGTTGGATACTTAATGGAATTGCTCTCTTTAAAGAAACTTTCTCTTTTACATCTATAAAATTTTTTTCGCTTTTTAATGATTTATTATTCATCATATGTTCCCCCTTCTTAGCTTCTCTGAACTAAATTAAAAGTATGCTTTTACAAAAATATCATATATTCATGAGTTTTGTCAACAATTCTGTGCAATTTTTTTAAATATTATTGTTGAAATTTTAATATTAGTTTTTTATTGTTGTCATAATATTGCCACAATATATATTTATACTATTACTTGAAACAAGATAAAACATTATTTTACTCCTATAAAAAATACTATGACCCATATAAGAATAGTTCATTTCACCCTAGTGAACTATTCTTTTTTGTTATGTGAAATATTTTTTATGCTGCACTAATTATACTTTAATAACACTATATCTATTTTAATTATTTAGATTAGTTTCATATTCCTTCCCACAAAACGCCTTTATCAAGCTTACATTTCGTTATAAATTCTATTGCTGCCACACTATGTTCAAGATCACCGTATAATTTTTGTTTCTCTAGGCCTGATATATTATTATTACTTATTAGCAACATCTTGTAGTTTTCTACTATTGTTGTTATTGCGCTTTTTAATGCTTCTTTTTGTTGATCCTTTGTTAGCTTTTCATCTTTTACTTCTCCCATACCCTCACCCCTTTTCTATAACTAAAAATATTCTATAAATTATATAAAATCCCTTTTTCCAATTTGCAGTATTTATGTTATTCTGTATAAGATTTTTATTTATAAAACTGTGTTATCGATATTTTCTAATATAAAACAATTTTTTCATAAACTTAAAATTCAATAAGAATTAATTTATATACTAGCCTTGTCATAATCCTGTAGCAATCTTAAGTTATAATATCAATATAAACAATTTTCATTATTTTTTTTACCTCAAAAAAATATCGTCAACCAATTTTAAGATAGCTTATATTTCTAAATAAGCTATCCTTTTCATTGATTTTTCTTAATAATTTACCAAATTCAAATGATTGGATTTTTTATCTTGTAGTACAATTCGATTCCATCATACCTTCAGTAAATAGTACTATTTAGAACTTTCTATTAAGAATCCTCCTAGATCTCTATCCAATTCTCTAATATGCTTTCTCCACCAACTGGACATCTTTTGTTGTACATTTATAACAAACAATGCTGAGACACCAGCTTTTTCAAAAACTTTTCTTAATTCTCTAAGCTCCTCTTTGAATTCTTCATGTTGCTTATGTTGAATATCGTATTTAGGATAATTGCTCTTTCTTTGCATCTCTTCTTCATCATTAAAATGCTTAATAACGTACTCTTCTAGAAAGCTTAAAGTCTCTATAACCTCATCTTTTCCTTTTCCCTCTCTCATCGCACTTACTAACTTATTAATTCTATCAAACAATTCTTTGTGTTGATGATCTATTTTATCAATACCCACTGACCATTTCTTATCCCAATTAAATTCCATAAAAAACCACCCTTCATTAATGCATAAATTATTCTTAAGTTGATTCTCTTTTTTATAATACCTCCATAATATAATTTTAGTTAAATTGACTCGATATACTTATCAAGATCGAATCTCTTTTACCTAATCATATATTTCTACATTCTTATACAAATACCTTCTTTCTGTAATCTTTATTTTAACTTTTATTTCCACATTTTTCAGCATTAAAAGCATATTTTTCTCTTTTTTATACATGATGTATTGTAAATTTATAACATTGTATAAACTTTTGTGTCGTTAATAATTTACTATCGTAATATATTTCTTAATAGAAATATACTTATTCACTTTTTATTAACGCTTGTATACCATAGAATTATATTTTCACATACTATAATCTACTTTTGAAATATCATGACCTTCTTGTTAATTAATTTATTTTTTTACATAAAAAAAAGACCAAAGAATAATTATATCTCCTTAGTCTAAAATATCATATCTATTTATATACTATTATTCCAGTTATATAACCCAATATTCCCGAAATAGTTATCGCTAATATTTTTAATACTGGAATATTAATTTTTATTTCCATACACTTTAATCCTCTGTCTTTCTATATCTTAAATTCTAACACTTTAATTATAACATGTCCGCTTTAAATTTTCCACTTAAAAAGGATGGTTAATTTATGTTGCTTTCCTCTATAATCTTTTGTTTTTATTTTTGCATAAAAATAACCTTTTATTAGTTAGATTGTTACACCCAACTAATAAAAGGTATTAGTCTTACATAAATTTAGAGTATTAATTGATATGAAAAACTATTAGTTGCTATTAAAATATAGATGAAAGATATTTTCCATTACCTTCAACGTAGCTTTTCACATTACTTCAAGCCAATTAGCTAACTTTATTTTTAAGTCTTAATTTATCAGCTATTATAGCTATAAATTCACTATTTGTTGGCTTACCTTTATCATTATGCACTGTATATCCAAATAACCTGTTAATCGCTTCTATTTGACCTCTTCCCCATGCTACTTCTATTGCATGTCTTATTGCTCTTTCAACTCTTGAAGCTGTTGTATTGTACTTTTTAGCAATTGAAGGATATAACTCTTTAGTTACTGCTGATAATAATTCCATATCGTTTACTACCATTGTTATAGCTTCTCTCAAATACATGTAACCTTTAATATGAGCTGGTACTCCAACTTCATGTATTATATTAGTTATTTCCGTTTCTAAATCAATAGGCGCCTTTGCTTTATTTTCACTTGGAGTAGATATCATTGATGATGCATACGAATTTCTCATATTTGTTTCTTGAACTGCTGCAGAGCTATTAAACATTTCTCTGATTCTCTTTGTAAATACTTCCATGTCAAAAGGTTTTACAGTATAATAATCTGCACCAAGAGTTATTGCCTGTTGAGTAATCTTATCTTGGCCTACTGCTGATAATATTATTATTCTTGGAACCTTTTCCAATTGCATTGTATTTAATTTTTCTAAAACACCTAATCCATCTAAATGTGGCATAATTATATCAAGAATAACTAAATCAGGCTTTCTTTCTACTATTAACTCTAAAGCCTCTCTACCATCTTTTGCAATTCCTGTGACAACTATATCTTTTTGATTAAGTAGATAATCATTTAATATACTGCAAAATTCTTTGTTATCATCAGCAATTAGTACAGATATTTTTGAATCTTCCATATTTTTTCTCTCCTTTTGTCCATTCTTTTATTATGTTTGTATTTTAATATATTATTTAACCCCTATAACCATATCTTATTAAATAGTTCCATCATTGTACAATATAACACAATATATTACTTCTACAAATTATTGTAAGATCCTTGACATTAATAGGGTATGTACGTCTACATTTGCAATAGTAATTTTTCTATTAATATATTCCCTTTTACATAAATATCTCTTAAGTCCGATTAATATTACTTTATCATCTTCCACTATTTGTAAATTATACACTTTTTTTCTCAGAAAGTAAATAGGTTCTGACAAAATACTTTTAAAGTATTTTTTTAAGTAAAAATGTAACTATATATTTCCTAAATTCTCAATTATTAAGCGAATACATATTTATTATATAATTATATTTCTTTTTCTACAATCTATATCGAAATTATATATTAATAATTATTTTAAAATTATGTACTTTTATATAATATAACACCATAAATTAATACTATATTTCCCTATGTTTATTTTATATTCCATAAATTCAAATAACTTTATATCAGACTCAAAACAAAAGCAAATATAGGTAGCGATTTTTAAATACGCTACCTATCATTTGTTTTTATTTTATTATTCCTGCTTCTTGAAGCATCCACTCTATATAAATACCATATCCGGTATCAGGTTTATTTATTAGTACATGAGTGACCGCTCCAACTATTTTATCGTTTTGAATTATAGGACTTCCACTCATTCCCTGAACAATTCCACCTGTTTTTTGTAATAGCCTTGGATCAGTAATTTTTATTACCATGCTTTTCGATCCTGGAATAGATTGATTTAAAGTCTTTTCAATCTCAATATCGAATTCTTGTGGACCACTCTCATCTACTGTTGTAATTATTTTAGCTTTTCCTACAGATATATCATCCCTAAACCCAACTTTAAGAGGTTTAATTTTATTATTTAATACTTGAGTATTTTTGATTTCACCAAAAATTCCACTTTGCGTATTTTTTTCAATGTTTCCAGTTGGTGTCTCTTCGTTTAAAAAAATTCCTTTTAATTCACCTGGTGATCCTTTTTCTCCTTTTCTAACACTTATTATAGATGACTCTAATAAGTCTCCTTTCTTTACTAGAAATGGTTCATTTGTGTCTGCATCTGTTATCGGATGTCCTAATGCTCCGAACTTTTTAGTAGTTGGATCAAAAAAAGTCATTGTTCCCACTCCTGCAGTTGAGTCTCTTATCCATAATCCTATTTTATAATCTTTATTATTTTCTTTTTTTAGATGTATTGTTTTTGTGAGATTCTCACCATTTCTTAAAATATCAACCTTTATACTTTCATTATCACATTCTTTAATTGTTTTTAACAAATCCATGGAATTCTCCATATTTTCACCATTTACTCTTAGTATTACATCACCAATTTCAAGCCCAGCAGCCTTACCAGGACTTTCTTCTTTCTTATTATTGATTTCAATTTCAGAATATCCAACAATAATCACGCCTTCACTATTCACTCTAACTCCGACTGGATTTCCGCCTGGACATATCTCTAAATCTTTAATTTTTTGTACTTCGACAGCTTTCAGAGGAATCATTCCCAAAAATTTTATCTCATACTCATTATCGTTATTACCAATCTTACTTATGGTGTTTCCTATGGGTGCAATTGATTGTACTGTCTTTTCATCTCTTGTATAAATCTTACTTGGTAATTTCCTTATGCTCATCGTGGTAAATAAAATTAGAATAAGGATTGGAGTCATAATTAAACTAGTAGCACATAAAATTTTTCTCTTCATATTTCTCTCCTCCTTTACTTACTAAATTTAATTTTCCCACTGCACTCAAGTCTTATCCTATAAGAACTTTGTTATTGTAGTCAAAAAATTTAGCTTATACTAAATTTTAAAAGTATATAACTTTATTTCTTTTACTTTATATATAAATTTCCAAAATTATAAAAATAAAAAAATAAAACCATGCAATTACATGGTTTTATTTTTACCAATTTTATTTTCTATATGTATTTATTTTTGAATTTCTAGCTTTTTTAGTTCACTTAATTTTATCATTTCCTTAACATTATTTAATGTAGCTTCTGTTACATCGTCTCCTGCTAACATTTTACTTATCTCAAGTTCTTTTTCTTCCTTTTTTAAAACCTTTATCTTTGTAAATGTTTTGTTATCTTTAACTTTTTTCATAACAAAATAATGATGATCAGATAATACAGCAATCTGCGGCAAATGAGTTATGCATAAAACTTGATGCGTATCTGATAATTGATACATCTTTTCTCCAACTCTTTGTGCAACTGCTCCACTTATTCCTGTATCTATTTCGTCAAAAATTAATGTTGGTATTTCATCCTTCTCAGCAAAAACACATTTTAAAGCTAACATTATTCTTGACAGTTCTCCACCTGATAATACTTTTTCAAGCGGCATAAGTGGTTCTCCTGGATTTGTAGATATTAAAAAACTAACATCATCAAATCCCTTTTCATTAAACTCTTCTTGACGAACTATACTTATTTCCATTCTTGATTTTTCAAGACCAACAAACGTAAGTTCTCTTAATATTTTTTCTTCTAAGAATTTACTTTTTCTTACTCTTAGTTCATGAAGAATTAACGCTTCTTTTTCCATTTTAGATAGAATTTCTTTCTCTTTTTCCTTAAGACTTTCTATTATTTGTTCAGAATTTAATATTTCATTATATTCTTTTTTTATTTTTTCATAATAATCTAAGATCTCTGGAATTGTTGGCGCATATTTCTTCTTGTAAATATTTATTTCATAAATTCTAGCATTTACTTTCTCCAACGCATCTTGATCAAAAACAATCTCTTCTGCCATGTCACGGATCTCACGACTAGCTTCTTCTAAAGTATAAAATGCTTCTTCAATTAATTGCTTATTCTTCTTAATCTTTTCAAAATGATTTTCTACATTAGATAGTTCGTGCATTATCTTTGATATGGAATCAATCACATTTAACTCTTCGTTTCCACTAAGCATTCCATATGAGATAGATAAACTATTATTAATTTTTTCAGCATTTGCTAAAATATTATATTCTTCTTTTAAAGTTTCTTCTTCATCCTTTTTTAATTTAGCTTTCTCAATATCTTCAATTTGAAATTTAAGATAGTCTAGCAATTTTTCTCTATCTTGATTGCCACAAATCCTATTAATTTCTTCTCTTATTTTTATTAAATCTGCCCTTAAATCGCTAAATCTACCTATAGGATGTATCATCTCATCTCCTATAAATCCATCTAAATATGATATATGAGTATTTCTTTGTAGAAGTTCTTGATTAGCATGTTGTCCATGAATATCTAAAAGTTTTGCTCTAATTTTTCTAAGTTGTGAAGTAATTAAGCTTTTCCCATTTACCTTTATCAAGTTTTTCCCACTCGCATGACTTTCTCTCGAAATTATTAAGACATCTTCATACTCAATATCTAATTCTTCCAATACCTCAGAAACTTTTGATTTTTCTAATGAAAATAATGCCTCTACATATGTTCTATCTTCACCAGTTCTTATTAAATTTTTCGAGAACTTTCCACCAAGAACAAAGTCGATTGCATCTATCATGATGGACTTTCCTGCTCCAGTTTCTCCTGAAAGTATATTAAACCCTTCACTAAAATTTATCGTCATGTCTTCTATCAACGCAAAATTTTTGATATTTAATTGAATTAGCATTTCATCCCACCCTTAATATTTATGATGACATTCTTTTTCTTATTTTATCAACCAAATCTTCAGCACTTTCCAAACTTCTAACTAAAATGAAAATAGTATTATCTCCTGCTACTGTTCCTGCAATATCCGCACTTTCCAAATTATCAATAGCTTCAGCTGTAATTGGTGCCGACCCTGTTATAGTTTTTATTACAACCATTTTATCTACATTTTCTACTGAAAGCACTGTATTAGCTAAAATATTGCTTAATCTATCAATGATATTTTTTTGTTCTCCTGTAGACACAGCATATTTAGATTTACCATTAGTCGATTGCATTTTTATTAACTTTAAATTCTTTATATCTCTAGATACAGTCGCTTGTGTGACATCAAATCCTTCTTTTTTTAATGCATCTGCCAACTCTTCTTGTGTCTCTATTTCTCTTGAGCCTATGATTTCTAATATTTTAGTATGCCTTTTTGATTTCAAAGTTTCTCACCATCACATTCTTTAGAATTATTCAAAATCTTACTTCTCAAGACTTTAAAATAATCATAATCATCAAATACAAGTAATTTTACACTTTTTTTATTTTTACTTACCTTTACCGAAGTTTCATGATTAATTTTAATAGCCTTTTGACCATCTACAGTCAAATAAATTTTTTCTTCTTCATGGTCCGCATATATATCTATAACACTGTCTCCTTTTAATACGATAGTTTGCATACTTTTAGTATGAGGACATATAGGAGTTATTGTTATAAGTTCTAAATCCGGATATATAAATGGTCCTCCTGCTGAAAATGAGTATGCTGTAGATCCAGTAGGTGTTGCTATAATAAGTCCATCACCTTTGAATGTAGAATATATCTTTCCATCTACAAATATCGTAAATTTCACCATTCTTGAAAGAGTTCCTCTAGCCAGTACCACATCATTTAAAGCCTTAAGTTCTTCTTTATTTTCATCTGATTCAACTTTACAATTTAACATCATTCTGTCAACAAATTTATATTTCCCGTCTTTTAATTTTTCAAGAGCAATATCAATATCTGATATATCTACACTTGACAAAAATCCTAAATTGCCTATATTAATCCCTAAGATAGGTGAATTAAAACTATCATTTAAAGATCTAGCTATTCCAAGGAGTGTACCATCTCCACCCAATACGATAAGTAAATCAATATCTGCTAAATTCTGCTCTTCTATATCGAATGAATTAAAAACTTCAATATTTTTCAAGTTAAACTTTTCCTTAAATTTTTTTACAACCATATTCAATATTCTATTATCTACATCTTTTGATGGATTAATTGCAATCCCAATATTATTCATAGCCCCTCCAAGGAAGTTAAATTTCTATGTGTGAATTTTCAACAACTTCATCTATATCATCTTTTCCAAAATCACTCTTTTTATTTTTATCCTTTGTAAAATACACTAAATATTCTCTATTTCCTTCTGGCCCTTTAATAGGAGAAAAACTCACACCTAAAACATTTAAGTTTTGCTGTAATAAAAAGTCTACAATATCATGCACTACTTCTTTATGTGTGCTTATCTCTCTTACAACGCCTTTTTTTCCTACTTTCTCGCGTCCAGCTTCAAATTGAGGCTTTATAAGTGCAACAACTTCTCCATCATCTTTTAGCAAATTTATTGTCGCAGGCATTATTTTTTTTAATGATATAAAAGATACATCTATAGATGCAAAGTCCAAAGGTTCTCCTATATCTTCTAGAGTAACATATCTTATATTTGTTCTTTCCATACAAACTACTCTTTCGTCAGTTCTAAGTTTCCATGCAAACTGTCCATACCCAACATCTACAGAAAACACTTTAGAAGCACCGTTTTGAAGCATGCAATCAGTGAATCCGCCTGTGGATGCCCCTATATCCATACACACTTTATTCTCTAATGATATGCTATAAGTTTTCATTGCTTTTTCTAATTTAAGTCCACCTCTGCTAACATACTTAAGTGTTTCTCCTCGATATTCAATATTAGCATTAGAACTTACTTTCTCACCAGCCTTATCTACTTTCTGGCCATCAACATAAACTTTACCTTCCATTATACAAGCTTTTGCTTTTTCTCTAGAATTAATTATGCCCTTTTCTACTAAAAGTAAATCAAGTCTTTCTTTTTTTTCCGCCATTTGTTTCTCCTTTTAATCATAAAGCTTCATAACAATCTTGCTTATATTCTCGTAATCTAATTTATATGTTTTGTACAAGATTTCTACATTTCCCTGAGGAATAAATTCATCATCATATCCAAGTGATCTAATAGTTCCTTTATAATCTATTTCACTTAAATAATCTTTTACAGCTGAACCTAACCCGCCTTTTAAAATGTTATCCTCTATTGTTAAAATATTATATCCTTCTTTTTTTATATTTTCTAGTAATTTTTTATCAATTGGCTTAACAAATGTTGCATTAATAACCGTTGGATTTAATCCTTTCTCATATAGGAATTCTTTTGCAAGCATTGCATGTTGAACCATCCTGCCAGTTGCAATAATACAAACCTTAGAACCTCTATTTACTATTTCCCATTGTCCTTCTACCACCTCTTTAATTGGTGAAAGAGTATCAATTATGTTTCCACCCTTTGGATATCTTATTGCAACTGGCGCATTTTTGTTAATTGCCCACTTTAATAAAACATCAACTTCTTCTAGACATTTTGGTACAACTATATGTATATTAGGGATCATAGATAAATAGGATAAATCATTAATGCCTTGATGAGTTTCACCGTCTTCTCCAACTATTCCCGCTCTATCTATCGCAAATACTACTGGAAGATTTTGAATGCAAACATCATGCAATACCTGGTCAAACGCCCTTTGTAGAAATGTTGAATAAACTGCGAAAACAGGTTTTAAACCGTTACTCGCCATCCCAGCTGCAAGAGTAACTGCATGTTCTTCTGCTATTCCCACATCAAAGAATCTATCTCTAAATTTCTGTGAAAAGCACTTAAGTCCTGTACCTTCTGGCATAGCTGCTGTAATTGCAACTATTTTTTCATCTTGAGCTCCAAGATTTACTAGTGCCTTTCCAAATGCCTTTGAATAGCTATTCTTTGGTGATGCATTTGATTCACCGCTTTCTAAATTAAATGCTCCTACCGCATGGTACTTACTTGGACTTTCTTCTGCTAGCGCATAACCTTTTCCTTTTTGAGTTAAAATATGTATTATTACTGGTTCGTTTATTTCTTTTGCTTTTATAAACACCTCTGTCATTGCATCGATATCATGCCCATCAATTGGTCCAATATATTTTACCCCCATGTTTTCAAAAAACATAGATGGAACTATTAATTGCTTTATGCTATCTTTAACTTTAGATATTTTTCCCGCTATATTTTTACCTAGATTTGAGTTATCTAAAGATGCATGAATATCAGTCTTTAACTTATTGTATACTGGAGCTATTCTAAGTTTATTTAAATATCGTGATAATCCTCCGACATTTGTTGAAATTGACATCTGGTTATCATTTAATATAATTATTAATTTTGTTTTTCTAAACCCAACATCATTTAGAGCCTCGATTGCCATTCCACCTGTTAGCGCACCATCACCTATAACAGAGATAACATTATATTTTTCTTTCTTTAAATCTCTTGCCCTTGCAATTCCAAGAGCTGCTGATATTGAAGTACTACTATGGCCTGTGTCAAAATAATCATATTTACTTTCATTTCTCTTAGGAAATCCACTTATTCCATCGTATTTCCTAAGCTTTTTAAACCCTTCTTTTCTTCCAGTCAAAATTTTGTAAATATAACTCTGATGTCCTACATCCCATACTATTTTATCTTTATCAAAACTAAAGGCTTTAAATAAACTTAATGTTAATTCAACAACCCCTAAATTAGATGCTAAATGGCCACCAGTTTTAGAGACACTATCTATTAAAAATTTTCTAATCTCACTACTTAAAACTTTATAATCTTCTTCATTAAGCTTTTTTAAATCTTCTGGAAAATTTAATTTATCCAGTAAGTTCATAACAATCATTCCCTCTATTAATTTTCTCTATTTAAAAGAGTATATGTAAGTTCAACTAAGCAATCTGAATTAACACTCAAACTGTTAAGAATAGATATGCATTCTTTAGTTAAAGTTTCGCATAATTCTTTGCACTTATCTAATCCAAAGACCGATATAAAATTTGTTTTATTATGTTCTTCATCTGCATGTATATTTTTACCTAATATATTACTATCTCCAATAACATCTAATATATCATCTTTTATTTGAAAAACAAGCCCTAGCTTTTCACCATATTCCCTTAATAATCTCAAATCATCTTCAGGCGCTTCAGCTAAAATTGCTCCTGAAACTATTGCCGCTCTAATAAGTGCACCTGTTTTTTTAGCATGCATATATTCTAGCTCATCTTTTGATATCTTCTTTCCTTCTGAAATAATATCTACTACTTGACCGCCTATCATACCTTCTGCGCCTGCCGCAACTGCTATCTCATGTGCTGCTCTTAAAGCATTGTTTTCACTTTTTATCGCATAATCCATCATTATTATCATAGCTTCATTTAATAAAGCATCTCCTGCAAGAACTGCTATATTTTCCTGAAATTTAATATGATTTGTTGGTTTTCCTCTTCTTAAATCGTCATTATCCATACAAGGAAGGTCATCGTGAATTAATGAATATGTATGAATCATTTCCATAGCAGCCGCCATTGGTATAACTTTCCTATAATCTTCTTTGTATATATAATAAGTTAGCGAAAGCAATATTGGTCGTATTCTTTTTCCACCTATATTCAAACTATAGCTACATGAATCATATATAATTCTATTAAAACTTCCTTTTTCACTGAAGTAATTTTCCAAATATTCATTAATATCTTTTTTTAAATTATTTATCTCCATAATCTTCACTAAACTCCAATTCTTTATCATCTTTAATTATAGAAATTTTAGCTTCATAGGAATCTAAAATCTTATAAATCTTATTTACAAGTTTAACACCTTCTTCATAAGATTTCATAGATTCCTCAAGATTCAAGTCATCTGTTTCTAAATTGCTTAATATATCTTGAAGTTTAGTTAACATTTCTTCATAACTCTCTTTTTTAGCCATATCTCAAACTCCTCATTTTGATGGTATGAATTTTCCTTCTATATTGCCATCTTTAAGAATAACTTCTATATTTTTATCTTCATTTAGCTGTTCTTTCGATGTAATAATATTATTTTCATTATCTTTTATTATAGCATATCCTTTTGAAATTACCTTAATTGGATTATGAGCAAAAAGCAAATTATTTAAATTTTCTACTTTGTTCTTTTCTCCTTTAATTTTCGTTCTCATTGCAAAATTCAACCTATCTTGTAATCTATCCACTTCTAAATATGAATTAGATATTTTAGCCATCGGAGAATGAACCTTTAAAATTCTTTGAGCTCCTGATAAATTATTTCTACAAGTATCTAATCTATCACTTATATACTTATCTAAATTCTTTGAAATATCTAGTAATCTATCTTTTATATTATCACTAAGTGGAACAGCAATCTCAGCTCCTTGAGAAGGTGTTGCTGCCCTGACATCTGCTACAAAATCACAAATCGTAAAATCTATCTCATGCCCTACTGCTGAAATTATGGGTATTTTAGATTTGAAAATCGCCTTAGCCAACTCCTCTTCATTAAAATTCCATAATTCCTCTATGGAACCTCCGCCTCTGCCTACTATAATTATATCTACTGATTTCTTTCTATTAAAATAACTAATTCCAGAAATGATATCCTTGTAGGCACCTGCACCTTGTACTTTTGCCGGATATAGCACTACATCCACAAGACTGCTTCTTCTAGTTGAAACATTTATAATATCTCTTATTGCCGCTCCTGTTGGCGATGTAACTATTCCTATTCTCTGAGGATACTTTGGTAATTCCTTTTTATATGCTTCATCAAAATATCCTTCTTTAGATAGTTTTTCTTTAAGTTTCTCAAATTTAATGAATAAATCTCCTAAGCCTTCTTTTCTTATCTCATCACAATAAAGTTGGAAGCTTCCAGTGGCAGGGTATATTGATGCCCTACCTTTAATAATAACTTCCATTCCTTCTTCTAATGGAAAATCTAATAGTACTGCATTATTTTTAAACATAACGCAATTTATCCTGCCACTACTATCTTTAAGTGTAAAGTAAATATGACCACTACTATGATACTTCAAATTAGAAATCTCCCCTTTTACAGAGAGATTACTTAAGATAAAATCATTGTCTAACATTCTTTTTATATAATTTGTGACCTCTGAAACAGTTAAAGTCTTAATATTCATTTTCCTGTAAAGCCTCACATGCATTTTTTATTAATAAAGTAGTTGTTAACGAGCCAACTCCACCTGGAACTGGAGTTAAGTATCTACATTTATCTATTACCTTATCAAAATTTACATCTCCAGTTATTTTACCCTCAAAAGATGATGTTCCAACATCTATTACAATCGCATTTTCATTTACGTATGTATCATCAATGAATTTTGGTCTTCCTATAGCTACTACCAAAATATCTGCATTCTTGCAAACTTCTCTTAGATTCTTAGTTTTTGAATGACAAATTGTAACTGTTGCATTTTCATTCAATAAAAGCTGAGCTACTGGCTTTCCAACTATGTTGCTTCTTCCAAGGACTACAACATTCTTCCCTACAATATCTATGTTTAGACTTTTAATTAAGGTAATTACTGAATTAGGTGTACAAGGTAAAAATTTTGGCTCTCCCATATATAGTTTTCCTTGACTCTCAAATGTAAGACAATCAATATCCTTATTAGGAGATATTTGCTTGATAATTTTCTTTTCATCAAAATTATTCGGAAGTGGCAACTGTAGAATAATTCCATGAATATTATTATCTTCATTTAATTTATGTATTTCTGCTATAACATCTTCGTCATTGCAAGTTTCTGGTAAAGTTAATTTTAGAAACTCAACTCCAAGAGAATTAGCTACTTTCTCTTGACTGCCCATATAATAAATAGATCCACCATCATTTCCAACTAATATTGATGCAATTTTAGGAACTTGAAGATTTTTTTCTTTTCTATTATTAACAAAATTTTTTATTTCTTCTTTCACTTTTAATGCAACTTCTTTACCATTAATAATTTGCCCCATTTTATCATTCTACCTACTTTCACTTTGTAATCCTATTTTATATAATTTTAAGTATCTTTATTGCAAATATTCTAAACATAATTAAATTATAAATCATGTATATTTAAAATGTATTAGTATATAAAAATTAGTCCTGCTTAATCTTATCTAGTACTCCGTTTATAAACGATACACTTTTTTCATCTGAATATCTTCTTGTAATTTCTAAAGCTTCGTTGATTGCAACACCTCTTGGTACTTCCTTATCATATAATAATTCGTATGTTGCAATTCTTAAAATGCTTAAATTAACTTTAGATATTCTTTCAATTTTCCAGTTATGTAAATTCTCTTGTATAACTTTGTCAATTGCTTCTTTATTATTGCTTACACCAATTAACACTTGTTTTACATATGTTAAGTCAATCTCTTTTATATCCCCTTCATAATTCTCTACAAATGCTTCCACTGCATCTTCCATTGTATCTTTGCTCAAAGTCATTCCAAATAGTAACTCCATAGCCTTTTCCCTTGATAATTTTCTGTTCATATATTCCTCCTAAATATGTATCATAGTTAATTATGTACATTTATCATTATACACACTTTTGCTTTCTTTTAAACCTTGGTTAATTTCAGCATAGAAACACCCTCTGAAAGCTTCAGAGGGTGAAAATCAAACTAGTTAGATTCACTTTCTTCCTTTTTTGATATATAAATATTCTGAACATAGATATTAACGGCTTCAACATATAGTCCCGTCATAGCTTCCACGGTTTTCTTAACATTATCTTGCACCTGAGGCACAACTTCCATTATTTTTTTACCATATTCAACTGATACGTTCATATCTATAATTGCTTTATCTTCTTCTAGAGTAACTTTACTTGCTTTAGCGGTGTTCTTTTTACCTTTAAATATGTTTGTTAAGTTGTTTGCAACACCCATTTGAGCATCTAATATTCCATCAATCTCCTGAGCAGCAATTCCTGCAATAACGCTTACTACCTCATCAGAAATTTTAACTACTCCGATATTTTCTTCTCTAACTAAATCTTCCATGTTACTTTAACCTCCTAGGTTTTGTGATAACAAAACATGATAATCTTGTGTTCATTATATCAAATATAATTTAACATTACAAATATATTATGGTTTTTATACTATTTTTGTACTTGTATTATTACGTCTTTAATTTTTGATATCTCTTGAACTATTTCTTGTATAGCCACAGTTTCACTTTCTTGAAGTTCATTAGGTGATTTAACAATTACTGTTGCTTTATCTGATTGTAACATACATAAAGCATCCTCATAACCTTTATTTTTGATACTTAATTCTATTCTTCCTTCACTATCTTTTGTCATTGTTTTTTGTGTTAACTCTTTTGTTGCTTGATCCTTTTGCTCCTTTGATGTATTTGCATCTGAAATTATTGAATTTAAAGTTTGTATTGTAGTTGAATCCTGTTGATCTCTTTCGCTTCGCGCATCATAAAAATAATTTTGTTGACTTAAAGCCTGTGTATCTTGTTCAGTTTTTGATTGATCAGTAGATAAAACCTGGCTTAAATCTGTTGGATCATTTAGCCCTCCGTTATTAAGTTTTGCTGCTAGCATTCCTACACATAATATTAATGCTAATAATGTAAATATAATCCCACATTGTTTCTTTGTCATAATATTCTTCCTCCCATTCTTTTTCTATAAAATTATATGCTACTTCTTCATGCTATATACATTAACCTTATCTAAACTTAAGTTATATAGTTTTGACACAGCTTGTTCTATTCCATATTTTATCTTGCTATTGTCAGCACCTTCTGCAAGTATTATTATCCCAGTAATTTTAGGCTTATAGGTTTTCAAAATAAATGGTTCATTATTCCCATCAGATGTTGTCATTACAGTTTTTGACGTATCTGTGTCTTGATTTGTAACTCTTTTTCCACCCTCGGTATCATTTTCCTCTGTAGTTGACTTTTGATTATTATTATCATACGCCGGAACTTTTTCTCCCCCATTTTCAAAAGACATCATTACCTCAACATCACCAACTCCATTCATTTTCTTTAATATGTTTTTTAAATCATTTTTTTGTTTTTCTTCATAATTTTTTTCATCTGATTCATTATTTATTTTAGTATCATCTACATTTTCTGCATTTGTTTTAGCTGCGGTAGATGATAGTTTATTGCTGCTAAAATTATTGTTGCCAGATGAAAATACATTCATAGCAATAAGTATAAATGCAAGTATTATACAAACTGCTATAAGACTTTTCATCTTTTTCTGCTCTAGTATTTTGCTAAATTCTTTTTTAAATTTATCTTTATCCATATATATACCTCCTACTCCTCTAATCCATATACTTCTATTTTCTCCTTTGGAATGTTTAATTCATTGCTTGCAAAATCAGCTATTTCACTATATTCCGCATTTTTTCCTTCGTTATTTTCATCTGCACCTTTGCTTATTACTATTTTTTTTATTTTATTTATTTTATTACTACTTACACCTATCCTAAGTTTCTTTACATTTATAGCTACTTTACTAAAATCCACATCACAATCAACTTCGCTCTTAAAGTTCATCTCTTTGAAATTATTTTTTAAAATGTTATCACAATTTTTATTAAAGTTGGCTACAAATGCTTTTTTTCTCTCATCATCTGTATTACTTTTGCTTAATGTATTTATACTTTCAAAATTAGCTGTATCTCTATCTTTTGAAAATGCTTGTTCATAATTATTAATTACATCTGTAAAGTTTTTTTCTCCACCTTCTACAATTTGCAATATTGGATTTAATATAATTGTTATTAGTATTAATCCCAAGACAAATTTTATATATTTCTTCATCTTACTAGGAGCAATCATCTCTACAGCGCTCATAAATATAAGAACAGTCACAAGGGTAATTACAAATTTTTTTAAAGCTTCCATAAACATATTATTTTATCCTCCAACTATAAACCTACCAGTGGATGCCATGATACCTATTAATATAAAAAACATAAAGCTTACAGTTAATACACATGATATTATAAGCATCATGGAACTTCCCGCTGCCTCCAATGACTTCGTTATTCTAGAATCGCTTATTGGTTCTATTAATGCCGCTGATAATTTATATATAAACTCTATAAGAACTAACTTAATAAGGGGGTGTAAGAGAATTAAGATAATTACAACTAACCCTATTGAACTTATAGCGTTTTTTATTATAAGTGAATATCCAGCAACAGAAGTAATCGCATCCGAAAAGGCTTTTCCAACAATAGGAATAAAGTTGTCTACAGCGAATTTTGCCGTCTTTAGTGTTACTGCATCAATCGTAGTTGATGTAATCCCTCTAATCGTTAATAATCCTATAAAAATTGTTACTATGATTCCCTGAAACCATATGATGATTTGCTTAAACAACTTACACAAATTATTTATTTTATGCTCTGCTGATATGTTATTCGCAAATTCTAATACAAATCCCATTAATATCATTGGAATTATCACATTGGAATAAACTTTAGGTATAAATACAACTGCACCAAGTACTATAGGATCTAATGTAGTAGCCGCTGCTATTCCTCCAGCAAGAGAAATCATAGTCACAAGAATAGGGAGAAGCGCACTCATAAAATCTGAAATATTATTTATTACATCTTTAGCAACTGAAATTGAAATTATAAAACTCTTTGATAACACCATTATTATTAAGGCGTAGCATGCATAAAATGCTACTTGGGATATACTTTCACCTGAAAATGCATCTTGTAGATTTTTTAGTAGTGAACATATTATTGCTATTGTAACTATTGATATTACTAAAGATAATACACTTTTCACTTCTTTAAATATTATGCTTAATGCTGCTTTTAGAAGTGTATCAATTGAAAGATTCCCTTTACCTTCTTTGATATAAGTTTTGACATATTCAACTGGATTTAAATTATTCATGAGCTCAACATCTGTTTTCATTTTGCTTATATATTCATATAGCGAATTAATTTCTTCTTTCGCACTTCCCCCTAATTCATCTATGTTAACTTCATTTTCAGAAGATTGTTTACTTTTATTCTTATCATAAAAGTTTGTGTTATTACCTGTTTCAATATCAACTTTATTATTTACTTCTGCCGCATAAATAGTTCTCGATTCAATAAAAGAATCACCTGTCACAGCCGAAATAAATATGTTAATCATAAGGCTCATTAATACTATAAACGTAACTCTTTTTATCATCTTCATATATAAACACCTACATTATCTGCAATATAGAATTTAATACTGCCATAAGTATCGGAATTGCTAGTACTAAAATCATTATTTTACCTGATAAATCTATTTGAGTCGCAAGGCTATCGGCATTAGCATCCTTACATAATGCACTTGAAAATGATGCTATATATGCTATAGCCAAAATCTTGAGTACTATTCCAATATAGACCATATCAATATTGGCTTTATCTGCAATTTCTTTTACAAAGTCTATCACTTGTCTAAGTGGCTCTATCATAATAAGAAGAATTAATGCACCCGCAGTTAGAACAAGGAATGTATTTAATTCATTTTTAGATTGCTTGAATAATAGCATAATAAATAATGTTATAAACGCTATGCCTACAATTTTTACTATTAACATAATCTGCATCCCTACATTACAAACATAGTTTTAACAGTACTAAATAAATCCCCTATGATCGAAACTATCATAAGCAGAATTATTACAACTCCTGCAATATTTGTTATAGCTGCAATCTCACCTTTTCCACTGCTAGTAAGAACCTTATCTAATACTACTAAAAGTATCCCAGCTCCTCCAATTTTAAAAAGTATAGTTATATCATGCATTTATCTTCCTCCAATCCTTATTTAGTATAATTATTTTAGCTATTATAAATTATTTATAATGACCTCATATCATAAATATGATTATCATTGCTCCCAAACATACTCCAAGATATCTATAAAGCTTTGTATTCTTCTTTGCATTTTCCTCTGCATCACTTAGATTTATTTTTATTCCTTCAATCGCCAATAAGAATATTTTTTCTTGTCCATAAACACCTGATTCTCCAAGAGACTTAAAAAAATCTGACATTATCTTTCTGTCATCACGTTCAAGATAAAATTCATTTTCCAACACTTCAAACTCCTCTAATGCTGCTTCATATACGCTTTCTACATTCCCTTTTAGTAATCTATTAACCACTAATTCAATAAAATTGCTCAGAGGCTTGCACACTTTATGTGATAAATTTCCTAAAGCTTCAGGCAAAGGAGTTGTTCCATAAACTATATCATTTTGGAGAATTGTTAAAGATTTCAATATCTCTTTAAGCTGCTCCTGCCTTTTCTTGAAAGTTTCTCCATATGCAAATCCTATATATGTGCTTATAATAAATATGCATACTATAAGAATTAATTTAAGCACATACTCTCACCTCCTTTTATGCTATACACATTTTCAACTGTTCCAATACCATTTCTATTACTTAATATTATTACTCTTTCCAAAATCTCATTATCTAATAAGTCACTAAGGACCCTTCTCTTATATAGATCTTCTATTGTAAAACCATGGATTGTTGTTATTATATTTACGCCAGAATTGAACGCCATAATAAGTGCTTCTACATCTCCCTTAGTGCCTATTTCATCGCAAATTAGTACTTCCGGAGAAAGACTTCTAATTGCCATGATTAACCCTTCTCTTTTTAAACAGTTATCTAATACATCTGTTCTGATTCCTAAATCGCTTTGAGGAATTCCAAAATAGCAGGCTCCTATTTCACTTCGTTCATCTATCACCGCCACCTTCTTACCAGCAATCCCCAAAGATGGCATTCCACTTGATATATTTCTAGCTATGTCTCGTAAAATTGTTGTCTTTCCACATTTAGGTGGAGAAATTATTATAGTATTATAAACTTTATATGCTGATGTAATATATTTCATAACCTTATTTGAACATCCAATTACTTCTCTGCAAATTCTTATATTTACAGATGAAATATTTCGTATAGTCTTTACTTCACCCTTTTCCATTACACATTCACCAGCTATGCCGATCCTATGTCCACCTTTAATTGTTATAAATCCTTGCCTTATATCTTCTTCATAGGCATATAATGAATAATTGGAAACTTTTTGCATAATACTTTTCATATCTTCCTTTGTAGAAATATAATTAATAATACTTTCTCCATATTTTGAGTAAACTAAAATTGGTTTCCCAATTTTAATTCTAAGCTCATATACCTGTTCTTTATTAAGCCTATCCTTAAGTAAATTGCCTATTTTAGTTGGAAAAATTCCTACTATCTCTTCTTCACCAATCAAAACTCCACTGCCTCCTCCATCGTTCTCTTAATTAATTAATATTTAATATCTCCCCAAAATATTACTGAATTATAATAAAAATATGTAAATTAAAAAATGGCTATCTTAAATTTAACTTTAAGATAGCCATTTTATTTATATATTTAATAATTAATTATCCTTTTATATTCTTTTTACAATAAGGACATGGAATTTCTTCGTTATTGCTTAGGGTAGATTGTTCAATAAAAATTGGTTTATTACAATGAATACAGTTTATTTCCGTATATTCATCTTCGATATCATTTAATTCATCTATAGACATCTCTTCAAATAGTTCATCTTGAATATTTGATAAATCATCATCCATAAATCTAATATTTTCTTCCAATGTTTCTTGATTTACAGTCAACTCTTCTATTCTTTGATTCATAACTTCTAAAATAGAGTATACATTATCAAAACATTCTTTATAATCCTTATTTTCTATTTTAGATAAATTCTTTTTTAAAGCTTCAATCTCTTTGCTAAGCTCTTCCATATCTTTTCACTTCCTTCTCTTTATTTGTAAAAATGTTGAGATTAAATATAAAATAAAGTTGCTAAGCTTCTCGCTTAGCAACTATATAGCTTAAACTCTTTCCATGTATTCGCCAGTTCTAGTGTCTACTCTTATAACATCACCTTCATTAACAAACATAGGAACATTAACTATCGCACCTGTTTCAAGTGTAGCTGGTTTCATTGCATTAGTAGCAGTGTTTCCTTTAACACCTGGTTCAGATTGTGTTATTAATAATTCAACAAAGTTTGGAGCTTCTACTGAGAATGCATCACCTTTAAAGAATTTTATTGTTGCAAACATATTTTCTTTTAAGAATCTTATTGCATCTTCAACTTTTTCATAGTTTAAAGGAATTTGCTCATATGTTTCTTGATCCATGAAGTAATATAATTCTCCATCTGAATAAAGATATTGCATTTCTTTTCTTTCAATTACTGCTTCTTGTAATTTTGTAGTTGGGTTGAATGTTGTATCTGTAACTCCACCTGAAATTACATTTCTAAGTTTAGTTCTTACGAATGCTGCTCCTTTACCTGACTTAACATGTAAAAATTCTACTACTGTAAATACTTGTCCATCCAATTCAAACGTTGTTCCTTTTCTTATATCTCCTGCTGTTATCATTAAAGATCCCTCCAAATTTATAAAATAAGACATATAATAAATAACACCTCTAAGATGTTCTGTATTCTTTTTGTTACTAAATAAACAACATTACATCAAAGTAATATATTATTCAGTAAATATATTACTTTAGTATTATACAAAACAGACTATCATAATGACTTGTTATTTTTTTAATATGCCTAATTACCGCGTAACTTTTTCCAAATATTAAGCTAATATACTTAATCGTTGACATAACACTCATATTTTATCAAAAGACAATGATAATTGCAATCTTTCTGATTATTTTCCAGTAAAATTTTATAATTTTATAGCCTTTTAAACACTTTCCTTAGTGCTTATATCTAATATAATAGAGGTTTCGTCCTTATTTTTATCTATAATATAGTTATTCACATCATAATTTTTTAATTTAGGCAACTCATTTAATAGATCATCTTTACTACCGGATATTTTTATTTTCACATACCATTTACCGTCTTTTTCATTAGCAGAAAGAATATTCTTTTCATTTAAGCAATCTAAATCTCTGTTAATTTGTTTTAAAGTTTTATGATCGTAAAATTTATTTTGATAATTGTGTACTTTGATATTATTAGCTTTTTTTATATTATTTATACATAGTATTTGCGTAAAGGCTAATATTATCATTATGCTTAAAATTATATGATTGAGTAGTCTATTCATATAAGCTTACTCCTAGTTTATATTTTTCATTATCATTTAAATTCATATCATGTATTTCTATAAAACCATTGGAACTTAACTCATCTATATCACTTAAATTATTTACTATTATATCCCCGCCATTATTAGTTATGTGTGCCTCTTCAATATTGTCTTTCATTAAATTTTTTACCCAAATGCTAATATCTTCAAACTTAATCTTACCTTCTTCTAGGTTACTATTTCTATTTAATTTAGAACTTTCTTTAGTTTCACTTATATTTTGAACTACAAACGGAAAAGCAATTAAGTTAATAATTAAAAATAATATTATTACTTTATTCTCCTTTCTAATTGTGTTCATTTCAGCCTTGTTAAAAAATCTTTCTGGAATGAAATCTTTGTTTTTCGTATATATTTTCATTTATAAATTCTCCTATATTCACTTTTTTAGCCTTAGATTTATTATTGTCTGAAATAATATCAACCGTATTGTCATCAACGTATATTCCTTCGAGATCACCTTTCTTTAAAAGTTTCTCTTCAACAATATGTTTATTTTCAGAAACAAATCCATCATGATATAATCTATCCCTAAATGATACATAATAATAGCATGTATCATATTTTATTAGTGCTTTAAAATTTCTATTATTATCTCTAACTATTTTCATCAAAGCATCTTTTATTATAAATTGAATTGGCTTAATTTCTATATTTATTGCCTTCTCCACTACTTTTTCAACTCTCTTAGACCCCTTTATAGAGTATATTGAAATTACATTTCCCTTTTTCTCAAAATCATATAGTATATCTCCATTTTGAGGGAAATCATTTCTAATTTTTGAATCTACAAAGCCGCATAATTTACATCTTCTTACAGAATTCTCAAAATGGCTCACAAATAATTCTTCTTGAAGTATTACCACCTTTATATTTGAAGTTAATAAACCACTTAATTCTCTAAATTCATTAAAATCATATTTTTTTCCATCATATGTGCAATAATTTTTTTTAATAAATATTATTGATTTTCTCATTAAACACCTCTTTTATAAACTCTTAGTCTAAATGCTTTTATAATTATTCACATTATCATAGATGCTATTTGTTATAGTCATCAAAATTATATGTCGGAATTAAAATTATTTTTTCCCCCTTAAAACTGTAAACAATTGATCTTTTTCTTATTACATCATCTTCTTTGTAAGTTGTTAATAGAAGTTTATTATTATCTTTATTGTATTCGATTATATTATCATCTATTTTTTTATTAAAGTTTTCTGAAAACATATCTTCATTCAGTTTCTCACTATTTACTTTCTCTCTATTAATCTCTATCATAAACTTATTTAACACTTGCTCCTCATTTGAATTCAAATCATATCTATCTTTATCAAAATTGTATAAACAGCTTAGTTCATTGTTGTTTTTCATCATTTTGAACATAAAACACCCTAGAATGCTCATTAAGGATAATACTATCATAGTACTTATTAATACAGTTCCTTTTTTCTTCAAATGCACTTAATAAATTCCCTCCCATCTTTGTCATGTAGTATAAAATAAATTAATTTTCCTTTTCCCTTAATTTCAAGATTGTCTATATCTTCAAGCATAGTATTTATTGTTTGTGTAACATCATTTCTTGTATATTTTATAAAAACTTTTCCATCATAAGATTTAATTATTTTATCCATGCTATTAAATTCATCATTCTTTAAAAATTTAATTTGGTTATTATTGACTGTTATCTGCTTAATTCCACCTTCACTTACGATATTATCTAAATCTATAAAAAAATTTTGATAGTTATTATACTTTATACTTAACTGAATTGATTCTAAATACGCTCTATACATGGATGTAAACAAACTTATTCCAGATGCCAAAATCATTGTTGTTAAAAAAATATACGCTAATGATTCAATAATAGTAAATCCTCTCTTCTTTTTAAAAACGTATCCAATTTTATACTTCATCCATCCACCAACTTTTAGTAAACTTTTTTTCCACATTCACTTCATTTTTTCCGACCTTAATATTAGCTACTATTTCTAAATTTAAGCCAATGCCATCCTCACTTATTTTGTTTAGCCTAATGTCTTCTCCATCTTCTAATTCATCTAAATTTTTATATATTAATTCTCTACTAAAATCACCATTATATTTAAATCCAATTTTATTTTCTAACATTTCATGTATCTCTTCACTTGATGTATTGTATTTTAATTCATTTTCCAAATTACTTATTGCCCTATCGACTTCTTCTTTTAAAATTCTTTCCCTTAGTATATTAGAATTTTCTATGCTCGTACTTATAATAAATGTAGCAGTCAAAGTTACAATCATTGCAGACGCTAATGTTTCAATTAATATACTGCCCTGCTTTTTCATATTGCTTCACCTTCTTTATACTAATCAAATCCACTCCAACGCCTATCGTTATATCCTGCTTTACACCGCAATTATCTATTATCTTTATTGTATTCCCCCTAGATATTTTTCCATCTGGCGTTACCAATATATTTATATCTCCACTAATGATTTTTATTTCTTTCGAAATATATACAGTCTTCTCTATACTATCCCATCCATCTATAAATTTAATTTCATTTTTACTTGCCATTACAGTTATTTTTCCATAGTTATTCTTTTCTCTACAAACCGCTTTGCCATATGAAAGTAAATTTTGAATCTCATAAATATATTCCGAATTATCTATATTTTTTGATACATTCCGAGCAAATTTACTTAATGATATTCCTACACTAAGTAAAATTGTTAGTATAAAAATACTTACCATAGTTTCTATTAAAGTGAATCCCTCTCTTCTCATTTTCTTATTCCACCCTGAAGATTATTAAACAATGGAAGGACAAATATCAGTAAAAATAAAGCTATGAAGCTTGCCATCATAATTATGAAAATCGGGTTTATCATTTTTAAATATTTTTGTATTTTCTCATTAAGTCTATATTCTAGAGTATTGGCTAATTCTTTAAAACCTTCTTCTATTGTCCCCCCTTCTTCTCTAATCCTTACAATAGCTAACGCATATTTTGAAAAAACTCCACTTTTCTCTAAAGACTCAGTTAGAGTTTCCCCGCTTATAATATTTGAATTTATTTCAGTAATTTTATTTCGTAAATACATAAAACTCATACTATTTTCACAATATTTAAGAGCCTGTGAAATATTTATTCCAGTACTTGTTATTATTGAAAAAAGCAATACCATTATATACTCAAAGAAAGATCTTACTATACTTATTTTCGTTAGCTTGTTTATGCTAATTTGATTAGATAAACACTTTGCTAAAATTATTAATATTACACTCCAAGAAAAAATTGCAGCACCAGTAACTAGATGATTGTCCTTAAAAGCAATACTCATATCATATATGACTTGGCAACCTTTTGGTAATTTGATATTCATAGATTTATAAATTTCGAAGAAATTCGGAATCACTTCATTTACCAAAAATATACTAAGTAATATCATTGAAATAAATACAAACATCGGATAAATACATGCATTTTTAATTTCTTTCTTAATAAATATAGATTTATCATAATAGATACTTAATCCCTTTAACACCTCATATAGTTTTCCTGTATTCTCGCCAATTGAAATAATTCCTATGAAGAATTCTGGATATAAGTCTTTAAACTCCGAAAATCCTTGTGACAAACTACTGCCTTGTTTTATTAACTCTAAAACGCCATATAAACTTTCCTTATATATCTTACTTTGTAATGTATCCGCCACCAAATCTAACGCTTCGGTTATTCTTATTCCATCTTTATAAATCTGTGCTAAACTTCCTGATATTAATGCCAGTTGTTCTTCATTTACTTTATGCTTAATCTTAATCCCTTTTTTTAAGCTAAAATATGTTATATTTTTAAATCCTCTATAACTTGAACTTTCCGAATCATTACTATTCATTCAATCTTTCCCCTTCTATAAATTCTATATAATCACTATTAGATATCTTTCCTTGAAGTAATAACTCTTCCAAATCTTTCTTCATATTTTCATTTGATAGGTATTTGCTATCCTTATATAAATCCACCATCCTTTTTTCACTATTTTCCTGTAAGAAGTGAACCGAACTGATTATTTGTCTTCCTGCATACCCTGAATAATTACACATTTTACAGCCACATTTTTTATATAATATCTTTCCATTCACTGAATTTTCATCATCTATATTCTTACAATCATCACATAAAATCTTAACTAATCTTTGTGATATTATTCCAACTAGCGCATCACTCAATAGATATGGTTTGATCCCCATATTTTCTAATCTTATATAAACTTCCCTTGCTGATTTACAGTGAATAGTGCTATATACTTTATGCCCAGTAATCGATGCTCTTACCGCCATGCTAGCAGTCTCTTCATCTCTTATCTCTCCAATCATAATCACATCTGGGTCCTGTCTCAATATACTTCTAAGGCCATTCGAAAAATCTATGTCCAATTTTTTATTTAGACTCATTTGGTTGATATTAGGCATGACTATCTCAACTGGATCTTCCAAAGTCGTTATATTTAAAGCCTTGGAATCGATTTCCTTCAATATTGTGTAGATTGTAGTAGTTTTACCAGAACCGGTTGGGCCGCTAATTAATATAAGCCCGTTCTTCAAAGATATTATTTTTCTAATCAGTTTAATTTGACTTTCTGAAAATCCTAAGTCCTCAAGATTATAGTCAAAGTTATCACAATATAATATTCTAATTACTAATTTTTCTCCATATACTACAGGTATTGAAGATACTCTTAAATCGTATTTTAGATTATTATAATTAACTATTATTTTTCCATCTTGAGGTCTTCTTTTTTCAGTTATGTCCATATTAGCTTTCAGCTTAATCTTCGATGCAAGAGTTATATATTCATCAGAATCTATTTTGTGCACCAAAACTAAACTACCGTTAATTCTATATCGTACATAAACACATCCATTTTGAGGTTCTATATGAATATCGCTGGCATTAACCTTTATTGCATTAGTTATCAATATCTCTTCTAATGATTTATCATCTATACCAAATATTATATTTTTTAAACTTTCGTAATTTCTCTCTTCGATTTCTTTGATAACTATGTTTTTGTTATATATAAATCTTAGATATTCTTTTGCTTCTTCAGTTACTCCATATGACAAAACTATTACCTCGTCCAATTTTTCCTTTATTGGAATAACTCTATACTTCTCACAAATTTCTTTTTTTAAATTTTTAGCAGTTCCTAAATCTACATCTTCAATTTCATATTCCTTAATTTTAAACACACCTATCTAATTATATATTTTTTAGTTTCTATTTTAAATTTTGAACCAAAATCTCAGTAATTATTCATTATATTCCAAATAATGTAATCTTTTTTATCGCCTAAATAATAGAAATTACTAAACTTTTAAATTAAAAATCCTAGACATTAATTAAAATGCCTAGGATTTCATGATAACTTAACGAATCAAATTCTAATACATACTTTTTATTTCTTAACATCACTATATTTTCTTGCAGCTTTCCATGTTTTACCGTACAATGACTTAGGATTTTTATTTGGCTTAACTCCCCTCATTTCTTCTCTAACAATTGCTCTAGCAATAATTTTAAATTTTCTAAACTCTTCTTCAGTAACTTCTTGCCCAAGTAAGTTCTTTGTTATTAATTCACTAGTCTTTTGGTTAATAACTTTATCAAATTTATTCATTTTCTACGCTCCTATATCACAATTTTAAATTCTAAAGATATTATTATCTTTAAAGCTTTAGTTTATCCATTAACTCTTACTTATTCTTTTATTATTCTATAAAACCTTTCATTTGCATTTTAATTGAATTTCTGAAAAAAGCCATTCCTGTTTTCATCTTTTTAAAATTTAATTTTTCATAAAATTTTTCTTTTCCAGGTGAAGCATATAATATAGCATTACATGTAGGAACGCATTCTAAGATTTTATTAACAATCTTACTTCCTATACTCTTACCTTGATATTCAGGTAGCACAGCTATATCATAAATTGCAGATTGATAAACTCCATCAGAGATTGCTCGTCCAAAGCCAATCAACTTATCATTATCAAAAGCAAATACAGCAGCATAACTATTTTCAAATGCTTTCTTATGTATTTCGCCTTCATAATGACTCATCCCTACTTTTTCTAGTATACTAGATACTTCTTCCCAATCTATATTACTACAGTTATATTGTAATTTTAGATCCATTCTACTATCTCCTTTTTTAATATATATGTTGCAATTCGCAATGCATATTTCATAATTCACAATTACAGCTAAAATTCTTTTGATATTTTTAGAATTATGATGAAGAATTATTTTTGCAATATGTATATTATTATTTTTATGATAAGAATAGCATATACTCCTACGTAAGGTAAGAGTCAATACTTTTTTATATTAATAAAGAATCCTCCATCATATAAAAACATGATAAAGAATTCTAAATTTAAATTACTGCGTATATGCTAAAAAAACATATTCTGATGAACTATTCCCTATTTCACTTATACTACCATCTTGAGTGTATGTATAAATTTGCTCTTTCTTGAGATCTCCATTACTAGAACCTATAAACAAAACATCTCCATTTTCACTTACCTCTAATCCTTTTTCTATTTTTACGGTACCCGGAAAATCAAAAACTAATCTTTTTACCTTATTATTTATTAATTCATATAAAGAATTAACATTATTATACGCTTTTCCTGTAAAATACAATTTATCTTTATTTATAATTATATCTGAAATCTCTTCTACGTTATCTGCCAAAAGCTTAACATCCTTTGTTTTTTTGTTTATCATCATTACTTCTCTTTTATTTTCCAGTGTTAATTGTAAAAATACTACATCGTCATCTCTTGATTTTATAAATGCTAAATAGCCTTCATTAATCTTATAAAGTAACTCTTCTTTATTTTCTTTTATATTATAAGTAAATAATCCATTAACGCCATCATTGCTTACTCCATAATAAACCAATGTATCTGTATCATACCAATCATATAATGTTCCCGATATTGAAACATTAGATTTCATTTCAATTTCTTTATTTCCATTTGTATTGAATATTTTTAACTTAAGCCCATTATCATCTATAAAGTAAGAAATATAATTTCCACCTTTTGATAATTTTAATCCACTATAATTTTCATCTTGGATTTCATATCTATTTCCGTTATTAACTACATAATTTTTACCACTATCTACATATATATAATTAGAACTACTTTTATCATAATCTATGATAACCTTATTTTCCTTTGTCTCCACATACTTACCATTGTCATAATTATATAGTTTATAATTACCGTCTTCGCTTTTTAGAACTGCTCCTATATTTAACTTAATATCCTCTGTCACATTAGGTATGTCTTCTTTTTTAGATGCACATCCTAAGACAAACAGTGGAATTGCAATGAAAGCAAAAATGCTTAAGCACTTTCTTACTAATGAATTCATTTTTTGTTTCCTCGTTTTTTATAATTTTATAAAGAAAGTTCACCCTTGAAAACCACTTCTGCAGGACCTTTCATATAAACATCTTGACCTAAAATTTCTATGATTAACTCTCCTCCAGGAGCTTTAACAAAAATTTCTTTATCCTTATTAACAAGTCCCAACTTCTTGGCAACTACTACTGAAGCACTACATCCTGTTCCACAAGCTAACGTAGCTCCAGCGCCTCTCTCCCATGTATTAACTCTTATATGGGTATCATCAACTATTTTCACAAAATTCACATTACTTCCTTCACCAAAAATATCCAATTTTTCTATCTTTGATCCCTCTTGAATAACATTGTATTCTCTATCACTTTCGAAAATTATTGTATGAGGAACTCCAAGGAGCAACGTAGTCATCTTATACTTTTTATCATCTACTGCAATTTCTTTTTCTATAAGACTTTCCAAATTATTTAAAGGTATATCGCATCCGTTATAAGATGGATTCCCCATATAAACTCTCACATACTTAACCTTTTCATTTTCTAATATTATTTCAATCTCTTTAATTCCATCACCAGTTTCAACTGAAAATTTATCACCCGTAGCTATTTTATGTTCATAAACATATTTTCCAAAACATCTTATAGCATTTCCACACATATTAGCTCTTGAACCATCGGCATTTATTATAACCATTCTAGCATGAGCTAACTCTGATTTTCTGACAATCACAAGACCATCGGCACCAATTCCAAAATGTCTGTCACAAATCTTCTTTGCTAATAAGCATTCATCTTTAATCTTATTATCGAAATCCTCAATAAATACGAAATCATTTCCTGCCCCTTGCATTTTATAAAAGTTCATCTAAATTCCCCCTACTGATTAACTGTATTTCTTATAATTAGTAATTGTATAATTTCATAAGCTTCAACTATTTAATATTAAACTTTTGTATTTAATCATTTAATAATATCACCAAGTTTAAATTATAACTTATTTAAAAATTTTTCTATATACTTTTTTAAATTTTTTTATAATATTTGGCTCTTTTTTCATTCTATTATTCTAATTTTACATTTATAATATATAATTTTTTAATATAAGTTTACATTTGGTATTTTAGCAATCCAAAAACTCAATTAGGATTACAATGATAAAACTATATTATAATACATCAATATAACATCTATGCATGAATTTGATTCACCCTTCTTCTCATTTTTGCTATTAATTGATAATTATATGCCTATAATGTTATACTATTTATAGTTACACTAAGAAAGGATGACATAAAATGGCATTAGATGGTATCTACCTATATAGTTTAGTAAATAATTTAGAAAAATCAATATTAAATTCCAAAATAGATAAGATAAATCAACCTGAAAAAGATGAAATTATTCTGACTCTAAGAAAAGATCGTCAGAATATCAAACTTTTAATTTCAGCATCCCCTAGGTTTGCCAGAATACATTTAACAAATAGCACGAAAGAGAATCCTATTAAAGCTCCTATGTATTTAATGGTTCTTAGAAAATATATACTAGGTGGTAGAATTACAAATGTTACTCAAAAAGATAACGATAGAATCTTAATAATAGAAATTGAAAATAGAGACGAACTAGGATTTGATAGTTTATATTCTCTTATAGTTGAAATTATGGGACGACACTCTAATATCACACTTGTTAGAAATAGAGATAATAAAGTTATGGAATCAATAAAACATATAACTGCTGATATAAATAGTTATAGAGTATTATATCCTGGTGTTAATTTTATTTATCCCCCATCTTCTACTAAGTTAAATCCTTTTTCTATTACTTTAGAAGAACTATCCTCTTTTACAAACAAAAATTCTATTGTTTTTGATAATAAATTTTATTTTAATTGTTTCACAGGAATAAGTAATCTATTGTCTAATGATTTATATTATAACATTACAAATCATAATAATTCACCTACAATAAGTGAAATTTATGAAAATTTTAATAAATTCATTTATGATTTAAATCAAAATATCTCTTACAATATGTATACAAATAAATTAGGAATTGTAAAAGATTTTTATTCTCTAAAATTAAATTCACTAAATGAAGATTATTTATCAATTTCATATGATGATCCTAATGTATTAATGGATGCCTTTTATGAGAAGAAAGATAAACAAGATAGATTACAAAATAAATCTACTGATTTACAAAAGCTTATTCATACAAATATTGATAGATGTAATAAGAAATTAAAAATACTTAATGAAACTCTTAGTGAGTGCGATGAAAAAGAATCATTTAGAATAAAAGGTGATCTTTTAACTTCATATATTTATAGTATAAAAAAAGGTGATAGCGAATGTACTCTACTAAATTTTTATAACGAAAATCAAGAAGAATATATTACTATCTCTTTAAACAAAACCAAAACACCTGCTGAAAATATTCAGTATTATTATAAAAAATATAATAAGTTAAAGACATCTGAGGAATACGCTAAAGTTCAACTCAAGAAAAATGATGAAGAAATGAAATATTTAAATTCTGTACTTACTAATATTCTAAATGCTGAAAGCTATAATGAAATTGATGAAATAAAAAACGAACTTATTGAAACTGGATATATAAGATTTAGAAAAAACAACAAGAATTCAAAAAAGGTAAAGACTTCTAAGCCTAATCACTTTGTTTCAAGCGATGGAATTGATATTTATGTTGGTAAGAACAATCTGCAAAATGATTATCTAAGTTTAAAATTTGCAAATAAAAACTATCTGTGGCTCCATGCAAAAGATATTCCTGGATCTCATGTTATAGTTTGCTCTTTTGATGTACCAGACAAAACTCTTGAGGAAGCAGCTATAGTCGCAGGTTACTATAGTAAAGGAAAAAATTCATTAAAATTACCTATTGATTACACAAAAGTTAAAGAATTAAAAAAGCCTAATGGGGCAAAACCTGGAATGGTAATTTACCATACTAATAAAACTCTAATTGTAAACCCTGCTGACTTTAATAACATATTTAATTCATAATCTACTGAAAAAGAGATATATCTTAATCCTAGGATATATCTCTTTTTAGTAAACATATAATATTTTTAGATTTAAATAAACAAATCAAACTTTCTACACGCTTCCTCTAGCAATTCTACATTACTATTAAAAAAGTCTTTCTTTTCTTTTTCAATAGATGCAATCAAAGCATTAATCAGGCTCAATGGTGCAGCAAAAGATTCTATAAACCTTGTTCCCTTGCTTATAGCTGTTAGAGTTATATCAGAATATGGAACAAGCGGAGACAACATACTGTCAGTTATTGATATTGTTGTAGCTCCTTTTCTTTTTAGATGTGTAAAAATTTCTACTGTACTTCTTGCATATTTCTCAAAGGTAATCCCTATAATTACATCTTCATTATTAACTCCACTAATCTGCTTTGGAATTTGCTCTATATGCTCAATTAAATTTACGTTGTTAAACATTAAATCAAGATAATATTTTAAAAACATTCCGAGTACAGCAGAACTTCTTCTTGCTACTATATATATTCTTTTTGCATTTAATAGCAGATTAACAGACTTTCTTAATTCATATATATTTAAGTCCTCCATTGTCAGTTTAATATTATTTACGTCATCTTCAAATATGTTATAAATATCTCTTTCTTCACTATCACTTGAATCAGAATCAATCCTTATACGCTTGGCTTTAGATACTTGCTGTTGCATGGATTCTTGAGTATGTTTTAAAAATTCAGGATAACCTTTGTATCCCAAAAAAATCACAAACCTCGTGACAGTTGCTATGCTTACTCCTGATAATTTAGCTAACTTTTCAACAGTTAGAAAAGGCGTACTATTTGGGTGCGCTAATATATATTTTGCTATTTTTTCTTGTGCTTTGCTCATATTCGGTATTTTTTCTGCCATTTTTTGATATACCTCTGACATAGTTTAAACTCCTTTCTTTTGGCAATTTAAGAGTATCTATCTGACTACTAGTTTCAAGTTCTTTACAATCTCATTTCTCAAATTATTAATTTCTAATATGCATATTACAATTGATTCCCTACATTTTACTTATAACTAAAGATTTGGATTATTAAATTTTCAAATTTAAATTTGTTATTGAAACTGTATATCTTATATGTTTTTATTTCAATTATCATATGCAGAAACTCTTTAACAAAAAAAGACGCTAACAATTCCAACTGATTGTTAGCGTCTTTGCTATCAAATTTTATTTAAATTTATTTTATCACTTTAAGAAAACTTTGTAAATATGTTTTCAAAGCTTTCTGATGCCTTAAACTTTACTTTATTAATTCATTTATTAATATATCACCAGCATTTTTAATTTTATTATTGTCAAAGTATTGATAATAATAACATTTTATTTTTCCATTGTATAATTTTCTATTCTTTGTTGATTTTAATCTAAATGTTTTTTCAAATGGCTCAAAGGATGTTAATATGTTAAAATCCCAATCTTCCAGCTTTTTCTTTGCATTTCCCATATGTTTATATAGTATAGGTAATATTTCCTTCTCACCGATTCTTTCTCCATATGGTGGATTTGAAACTACAAATCCATACTTTCTTGAAGTTGAAAATTCCATAAAATCTCTTTTTTGAAATTGTATATATTTATCAACTCCTGCTTTTTTTGCATTTTCCATAGCAACTTTAAGAACTCTATAGTCTATATCGTATCCTATTAGTTTTATATCCTTATTCTTTTCAGATTTCTTTGCACCTTCTCTTACTGAATCAAATATATCTTTAGTAATTGAAGGCCATGTTTCACATACAAAACTTCTGTTTACTCCTGGTGCAATATTTTGAGCTATCATAGCCGCTTCAATTAAGATTGTCCCCGATCCACAAAATGGATCTATTAATTCAAACTCGTCCTTCCATCTTGAGATTAGAAGCATTGAAGCTGCTAAAGTTTCTTTTAATGGTGCTGCTCCAGCAAGTTCTCTATAACCCCTTTTATGTAATCCTGGTCCTGTTGTATCTATAGTAAGCGTAACTCTATCTTTTAAGATAGCTACTTCTATTTTATAAACTGGTCCACTTTCGCTGAATGTCTCCATTCCATAGCTTTCACTCATACTTTTAACAACAGCTTTTTTAACTATAGATTGGCAGTCAGGAACGCTATGAAGCGTTGATTTAATACTTTTGCCAACAACATGCATAACTCCATCTTCAGGAATTATCTTACTCCATTCTACTTTTTTGGTCCCTTGAAAAAGTTCTTCGAAAGATTTAGCTTCAAATTCTGCCATTTTTATAAGTACTCTATCCGCAGTTCTTAAGTGAATATTGCAAATTGCTATATCCATTTCGTCTCCCTCAAAAGTTACTCTTCCATTTTCAATTTTCAAATCTTCATAACCAAGTGCCCTTAATTCTTTTGCAGTTATGCTTTCTATTCCGAAAGTACTTGTTGCAATTAACTCATACATATTTTTGCATTCTCCCTTTTTATCTATTTATCAAATATTTTCACTGAATCTTCTCCATCAATTTCTTTTAGAGATACTGCTATAACCTCATTTTTAGAAGTTGGAATATTTTTGCCCACATAATCTGCTCTAATTGGTAGTTCTTTATGCCCTCTGTCTATAAGAACTGCTAATTGAATACCTCTAGGTCTATTTACATCCATAATTGCATCTATAGCCGCTCTTGCTGTCCTACATGTATATAAAACATCATCAATTATAATTATCTTTTTATCTTTTATTTCAAGACCTAAATCTAAATTCTTAATCTCTAAATCTTCACTTATCTTAGTTAAATCATCTCTGTACAATGTTATATCTACAGATCCAACTGGAACATCTACCCCTTCTATTCCCTTTATATACCTAGCAATTCTTTTTGCAAGCGGATACCCTCTAGTCTTAATTCCAAGTAAAACTAGTTCATCTATTCCTTTATTTCTTTCAATTATTTCATGAGAAATTCTTATTAGTGTTCTATTAACAGCTTTTTCATCTAATAAAACTGATTTTAATTTCATGTTATTCCTCCAATATTTTTATCTTACTTCATTTCTTAATTTTTCTATTATTTCTTGAAAGTATTCTGGCAATTCTGTTGTGAATTCCATATACTCATTTTTGCTTGGATGAACAAAACCTAATGTCTTCGCATGTAACACTTGACCTTTCAATTTGAATCTTTGTTTCTTAAATCCATAAAGAGGATCACCAACTAGCGGAAATCCGATAGATGCCATATGAACTCTTATCTGATGTGTTCTTCCAGTTTCTAATATACATTTTATCAATGTGTAGCCATTGAATCTTTCTAAAACTTCATAATGTGTTACAGCTCTTTTGCCTCCCTCTACAATTCCTATCTTTAATCTATCTCTCTTATTTCTAGCCAAAGGTTTATCAATTATACCTTTATCATTCTTTAGTCTTCCTTCAACCAAAGCATAATATTCTCTCTTCATTGAGTGATCTTTTAATTGATCTGAAAGCTTATTATGAGCTTCATCATTTTTTGCTACAACCAGAACTCCGGATGTATCTTTATCAATTCTGTGAACTATTCCTGGTCTTATAATTCCATTTATGCTCGATAAATCTTTACAATGATAAAGCAGAGCATTAACTAACGTTCCATTATAGTTTCCAGGCGCAGGATGCACAACCATCCCCTGAGATTTATTAACAACAACTACATCTTTATCTTCATAAAGTATATTAATAGGTATTTCTTCAGCCTCTACTTTTAATACTTCAGGTTCGCTAAATGTTACTTCTATTTCATCAAGAGCTCTTAGCTTATAATTACTCTTAGGAGTTTTATTATTAACCTTAATACCATCCTTTTCAATAAGTCCTTGGATAAAAGATCTTGATTTATCAACAAAAATTTCAGCTAAATACTTATCGATTCGCTCTCCTCTATCTTTTTCATCAACTATAAAAACATTTTTCTCCATAAATCAATATCCCTTCCTATTTAGCATATTCTTTCAACATTATAATATAATAACTTAGACTTTACAATTACTTAACACCTTAAATTTATTAGATTAATTTGTATGAATTAACGGTCATACATGAACTTCTCCCCTAAATATATAATTATTTTACATATTTTTTATAATATGCTATTATTTTTATATAAGTATATAAATTCATATACTGTATCAAATTTACATAAATATATATTAACCAGTATGAAAAATGCTACATATGAGCTAAAATTTCATATATTCAAGGGGGATAATTTTATGGATATTATGACAATTTTAAGTGTACTATTTGCATTTATTTGTATTATAGTAGGCTTTATTATTGAAGGGGGAAAACCCATAGCTTTACTGCAGCCAACTGCTGCAATGATAGTTATTGGTGGAACACTAGGTGCCGTAGGAATTTCATTTCCTTCCTCAACATTGAAGAAATTCCCGAAAGTATTATCAATAGCTTTCAAAAAGAAAGAGATTGATCTTAAGGGGTATATAGACTATTTCAAAGGAGTATCACTTAAAACAAGAAGAGATGGGCTTTTGAGTTTAGAATCTGAGCTAACAGATGATGCCTTAGATCCATTTGTAAAAAAAGGGCTACAAATGGTTGTGGATGGTATAGATCCATCCTCTGTGAAAAGCATCTTAAATACCAAGCTCGAACAGCTTTCTACAAGACATGAAAATTGTATTGAAATGTTCACCTCTGCAGGTGGCTATGCTCCTACTATGGGAATAGTAGGAACCATAACGAGTTTAGTTATAATATTGAGCGCTTTAAGTGATGTAGCTGCAATGGGTGAAAAAATTGCTGTTGCATTTGTAGCTACTCTATATGGTCTTGCTACAGCAAATCTTTTTTGGCTTCCTATAGCAAGTAAATTAAGAGAAATAAATAAAGAAGAGATTGCTGAAAAAGAAATGATCATTGAAGCAGTATTACTCATTCAAGAAGGAGTTAATCCAAATACCTTAGTGAGTAAACTTGTTAGTTATCTAACCGAAGATGAAGCTAAAGATTTAGAAGGAATTTAAAGAGGTATAATTATGAAAAAGAATACAAAAAAAGAAAAAGATGATACTGAGAGATGGATGTTATCTTACCTTGATTTTATAACATTAATGATGATTTTCTTTTTAATGATGTATGCTATTTCTAATGTGGATACTAAAAAATCTCAAGCTCTAGCAAATTCATTGAAAATTGGATTTAATAGTGGTAATGGAGAAAACGTAATAGCAGTATCTGATAGCTCAAATTCTCCTCCTACTGTAATTGATCAACAAAATACTCAGAACAATTCAGACTCTATAGCAGAAGAAGAAAAACTATCCGATGTAAAAAAGAAAGTAGATGATCTTGTCAATGATTCCGAGCTAAAAGGAAGTGTTACTACATCCATTCAAGAAAGAGGACTCATAATAAGCTTCAATGATAGCGTATTCTTTAATAGTGGACAATCTACTATCAAACCTGATTGGCAAGGTAAACTAATATCTATTTCAAAGATTTTAAACGATATTGATAACTATATACATGTTGAAGGACATACTGATAATGTTGCTATTAATAATGATTATTTTCATTCTAACTGGCAGCTTTCAGCTGTAAGAGCCGCAAATGTAGTAGAGTTTCTAATTTCAAAGGGAAACGTTAAACCCGAGAGGTTATCTTCAGTAGGCTATGGAGAGTATAGACCTGTTAAAGATAACAATACCGAAGATGGCAGAGCTGCAAACAGAAGAGTTGATATAGTAATATTAAATACTAAATTTAATAATTCTGAAATCCCAAAGGAATAATATTATAGATAACACAATCACAAACTCTACTTAGACTATGAAATATATTCCAACCAGAAATGAGTAAAATACTTTTGTAACCACAAGGGTCATAATATGGAATGTTTCATTAGTAATTTTGATGGATGTGATTCTTTGGCTATAAGTTGTTCCAAATCTGCTAGTTAAAAGCCTGTTCTTTGAGGCTAGCACTTTGGGTGCAACTTTATAGCCTTAGAATTGCCCAGAAACTGGAATAAACGTATTTTACTCATTTCGGCGAGTTATATGCATAAGTTCAGGTCTTAGTTTGGTTATCTGTAATTAAGCAAATATAGAAAAGCTATCCTTAATCGCTTCAGGATAGCTTTTCTATTATTCAAAAAATACATAATCTTCATTTTATTACGTTATGTAAATAAAATATGCATAATTTTTATTCATTATTTCTGTTGGATAGTAAATTTATTCACCTTGAACAAAAAAACTTTTAATCTCATTTAATTCATCATTCAATGAAGGATCATTTTCTTCAGCCTCTATATTTTCACTTAATCCACTCGTAGTGCTTGCAACTTCTTTTTCAACTATTTTTTCTATATTAGTTACTTCATCATCTTCTATAGGATCAGATACATTATAATTTTTTATAAAATCCTTCTCTAAATCATCAAATGTTTCTAACTGTGCATTCATGAAGTTTCTATATTTTGCTCTAAATTTAATAAATTCTTGTTTAACTCTTTCATATTCATCATTTATTTGAATAACATCATTATGTGCCTTATCCATAACCTTCTGAGCAGTTTCGTTAGCATTTTTCATCATAAATTCGGCTTCTTTTTTAGCCGAATTTTTTGCTTGCTCTGCAGCATTTTGAGCTAATATCAATGTATTTTGTATAGTACTTTCGATTTTAGAGTAATGCTCTACCTTTTCATTCAAATTAGCAAGCTTCTCTTTTAGATTTGCATTTTCTTTATAAAGCTCTTCATAGTTATCTACTACTTCATCCAAAAATTCATCAACTTCATCAGAATTATATCCTCTTAATCCCTTTTTAAATTCCTTGTTGTTTATATCCATTGGTGTCAACTTCATACTTTCACCTCTATTATGTATATTTTTTGATAATAATTTTTATCCTTCCACTTTTGCTATTTCCAACAGAATTACCAACTATAAATTTTCCAAAACCTCTTATAGTAATTCTTTCTTGTCCTTTTAGTTCATAACTTTTATCTTTTATCTTAACGTAATCTATAAGCACTCGACCCTGCTCGATCATTGCTTGAGCTTTAGATCTAGATATATTTATAATCTTAGAGACAATTCCATCAATTCTCAAAGAAGAAACTAAAACTACTTCTTCTTCAAAATTAACCTTTGGTAAAAATCCAAAATCATCCACCACTTTTACATTACAAATAACCTTAGAAATTCTGTTTAAATTATATATAATGAAATCTTCTACTTCTTCGTGAACTGGCACATAACATGTATTATTATCTACTAATAAATCACCTATCTTATTTCTTTCTATTCCTAGAGATAGAATTCCGCCCAAAAAATCTCTATGAGTAAGATTAGAAAATTTCGAGGTACTTTCAATTTTAATCAATTTCATAGGAAATGGACTTTTATATATGTTATTAAAAGAAACCATTCTTCTTTCAGAATCATCTAAAAGTCCATTACTTTCAATTTTTAAATCATTGCTAGAGAGGTTTTTCTCAAACCACATCCATATATTTGGTGTATAAAAACTTTTTCCAAATACAGTTATGTTTTTATCTCTAGCTAGTAAATATTTCTCATATAAATTCAATGCATCATTTCTATCATCATCTGCAAAATACTTTGCTATTCTTTCTTTCATAATTTATGGTATAATCCTTTGTAAAAAATTTATAATAATCAATGCAAATATAGGTGAAAAATCCAATGGTAATCCAGGACTTAATCTATATTGTAACTTTCTAATTGGTTCTAAAACGGGACTAACAAAACTGTGTAGTAAATCAATAAATTTATTCCCCTGAATTTGTGGTATCCACGAAACTATACATTCTATGAATATAGCTAGCTCTAATATGTTTAGAAACATATCAATAACTATGTAAACACTATATATCATAATTTATACCTCCTATTTTGACCAATTAAATAGAGCTTTTGAACTTAGTTCATTTTTTAATTCATTTGTTACTTCTACATTTGATGGTGAAAGAATATATACTCCCTTTTCAATTTGTTGTAATTCTCCGCCTAAAGCATAACATGAACCACTGATGAAATCTAATAATCTTTGTGCAATCTTTAGTTCCAAAACCGTTGTGTTTACTAATACTATTCTTCTATTCTTAAGTGCTTCACAAATTTCAGTAGCCTCTTCATAATCGATTGGCTTAGTTATTGTTACCTTTGTAGTCGAAGATGTATGGATATTTACAACCTTACTATTCTTCTTATTGGTAATAACAGGTTCTATTTCGTCTTCATCCTTCACCTGTTCTTCGTATTGTTCTTCTTCGTACTCGTCATACTCCTCGTAGTCCTCAAACCCTAATAAAGATTTAACTTTTGATATAACATTACCCATTATTTTCGCCTCCTAAATTATAATTTCTTTCTCCAAATATTCCTGTTCCTATTCTTACTAAGTTAGAACCTTCTTCTATAGCTGTCATAAAATCATGAGTCATCCCCATTGATAATATTTTCATACTAATATTATTATAATTTTTTTCCTTAAGCTCATCAAATATTTTTTTTGTTTTCTTAAAATATTTTCTATTGCTTTCTTCATCCCCTATTGGAATAATAACCATTATACCTTTTACAGAAACAAATTTGCATTTTTCAATTGCTTCTATGAATTCATATAAATCTTCTTCCAAAATTCCACTTTTGCTTTCCTCTCTTCCAATATTAATTTGGATTAAAGTATTAGCAACCTTGTTAACTTTACTAAACTGCTTTTCAATTTCATTTAGCAAACTAATACTAGATAAAGAATGTATCAAATGTACCTTATCTACTAAATACTTAACTTTATTACTTTGAAGCTGTCCTATAAAATGCCATCGTACATCCTCATGAAAATTTTCGGATTTTTTTACTAATTCTTGAACTTTATTTTCCCCAAAATCTCTCATTCCTGCCATATACGCATCTTCTAGAGCCTCTAATGGCTTCGTTTTTGAAACAGCTAAGAGCGTTACTTGTTCTGGAAGTTTGGATCTTAGTTCTTCAATATTTTGCTTAATTCCCATACTATAACACCTTACTAAATTATTCCTTTCTTTATCACTTTGTATAATATTCTATATAAACTTAAAATTTCCTTCCTAAATATCAATTAATTTCATTTTTTACTTTCATCTCTACTCATATATTTTACATTTGAATTTGCTGTCGTTGGCGGCATAATTATTTTATCTACAACTTTAATATCAACATAAAGTTTTCTAAGCATTAATTGTTTAACATGGCTTCCATCTTCAAGTAAAGCCGCCTTCAATTTTTCTGGATCTCCTATGGCATATATATTAAAAGGAGCATACTCCATTCCACCATCATCAAACCCTAAAAATGCCCAATTACAAATTACTCCAGACCATGGAAGTATTCTATGGTTATTAACACTAATCGCCTCAGCTCCAGCCACTCTAAGTTCATTTAAAACAAGCGCCATATCATTATCATGTAAAAGCTTATTATTTATTTCATCTGTATTTTCTTCAAGAGCATTTGTAGTTCCATCATTTATCTTAAGTATAATTCCTGGTCCCTCTACGTTATTTGACCCAATAAATGATTTATAATCACTAATTTGAGTTTTCATATCATCAAGGATCTTATCATTTTTTTTATCATTCTGAGCATAATTCCTAATCTTATCTTTTTTCTCATTATTATCTTCTTGAAGATTTCCAATGTCTCTATATAATGCTGCCCTTTCTTCAACAGCATTTTGGTACTCTGTTGCATTTAATTGACTATAGGACTGAATACCTTTAAAATTAAAATTCATTGATATTAAAACCCCTAATATTATGGTTGCAATGAAAACAAAGAAAAAACCTTTATTATTTTTCATCACATCACCTCTCTATTTATCATCATGATTTTCTTTATCTATAGAATTATTTCTAGACCTATTTCTTCTTCTTATTTTAAATTCTTCTAATAATAGTCTGCGTATTATTGCGAAGTTATCAAATATTCTTCCTCCGAAAACTATTACCGCCGCCATATATATAGGTATTCCAAGCTTATCACCTAAATAAGCAAGTCCTGCTGCAAGTAATGCATTTCCAAAAAATCCAGATATGAATATATCTGCTTGAAAGTTTTTAGAGAGATTTCCTCTGACTGCTCCAAAAACTGAATCCAAACATGCTAGTATTGCAACAGACATGTATGGTGACAATTTATCAGATATATTAACATCTAATACAAATCCAAGTATTATTCCGATTAGTAGTCCTATAATTGCTATCAAATTAACTCTCTCCTATTCTTTAACTGATTTAATAAAGTCACTCTTCAATGACTGTTTTGATTTTCCTATAAATATATCATCTTCTGATTTAACTTCATTATTGTAGTTAGGAAGAGCAAGATATTCTAATGAACCTGGGAAAGAAATTCCAACGTTAAGTCTGCCCTTGTCTCCAATTGCCTTAATTATAATTTTATCTCTAGGATAAACTTTCCCAGTCGAACCTATGGCTATTCCATTTCCAGCAGTTTTTATTCCCGTTTGTGGTGTTATTCTAATATCATTTATAGATATTGCCTCAGCTCCTGAATACCAAAGTAAGTTAACTATATGAACCAATTCATCTTCTCCTAGATCTCTGCTACTATCATTTGTCGTAGAACCAAAAATAGATGTTTTAGGTGTTATTGTAAGAACAATGCCCTGCCCTTTAACATCAACTATACCTAAATGCATTCTAGCCTCATCAAGTTGATTTTTTATATCTTGCCCCATGTCACCATTTTTAGCTGCTGTTTCTTCCATTTGTTTTAACTGATCGGATAACTTTGAATTTGTTGACGCTAATTCTTCTTTTTCTTTTTTTAGAGATTCAACTTCTGAAATAATATCGTTTTTATCATAATTACTAATTTTTGACTCTATATTCTTATTTGATAATACCTTAAATTGATATGCCAATAAAAAGCCTAAAAGTCCACAAACAATTGCTATAAATAATTGTGATCTAGATATCTTCATTAATTACCTACCTTTCTTCCTTATAATATACAGGCGCACCATTAAATCCTACATCTACATATCCCTTAACAATCCCTATATCAGGATTTTGAATTATATGTAATAATTTATTCATTTTATCTGGTATATTTTCATCATTACCAAGTCTTCCTTCTACTTCACCAACATATACCTTTATGTTAGTAAAATCACTTATATCAACATAATCAATTTTATAATTTGTCGGATTGATCTTTATAATTTGATAAAAAATATCTAAAAAATCTAATACTCTACTGTCATCTATCATCTTTTGTCCTAGCGCTACATCTTTTAAATCTATTCCTTTAACATTAACTAAACTTCTGTTTTCAACGCTATCTGTTTTTTCAAGTAAATTTCCATCATTATCCAAAACATATTTATATCCATCTTTTTCAACATAATAAATCCCCTCTTTTTCTGAGATCTTTATATTAACTTGTTTAGGATACGACTTGCTTATTTCAACATTTTCTACGTATGGATTCTTTTTAGCATTGCTTATTATATTTTGTTTATTTATAAATAGAATATTCTGTCCTATTAGATTCTCTGTGCCATTCTTAACATCTTCTCCACTCATTACTGGATTACCTAAAATAGAAACCTTTTTAATAATGAAAAAATTCGATTTTATTGCAAAAATTGTTCCCACTATAAATAGGACTATAATAGTCATAATTATTTTCCTTATTAGTCTTCTTCTTTGCGACCTCAAGATCAATTTATTATTATTCGTTTTTACCATACCCATCCCTATTCTTATCTATGCCTTATATATTCTAACACTTATTATTTTATAATCTTTAGTATAAATTTCATATATAATAATACCACTTTAACGATATATTTTCATCTAAAATTTAAAACTACTTTAAATAATTACCTAAAAAATACAGGGCAAAGACTTGTATTCTAATTCTTTGCCCTGTATTTTCTTATATTTCCTTAAATTCATCTTTTCCTTCAGTTTGCCTTGATATGTTTAAAAGTATTCCTATTGCCGTCATATTTATTACTAATGAAGTTCCCCCATAACTAATAAACGGTAGCGGAACCCCTGTAACTGGCATCGATCCTGTAACAACTGCAATATTTATTAAAGATTGAACTGCTACAACTCCAGTTATGCCTATTGCAAGAAGAGTACCATATGTGTCTCTAGCTTTCATCGCTACACTTATTCCTCTCCAAACAAATATTACAAAAAGTAATATTATACATATACATCCAATAAGCCCCAATTCCTCGCCGATAATGGAGAAAATAAAATCATTATGTGGCTCTGGCATATACAAAGTTTTTTGCCTTGATTGGCCAAGACCAAGCCCTGTAACCCCTCCAGCACCTAATGCATAAAATGATTGTATAAGTTGATATCCATCTCCTATTGGATCTTTCCATGGATTTGTAAAACTCATTAACCTTTTCATTCTATACGGTTCTAATACTGTAAATGCAACTGCTGCTGCAACTAATGCTGGCGCAACAATTCCAAATAAATGCTTTATTCTTCCACCTGCTGCAAACAAAACAAGAAATGTAACTATCATTATAACAGAAGCTATACTTAAATTTTTTTCAGCTAATACAATAGCTGCATAAAATCCTGATGTAGCTAAATAAGGAACTATTCCAGTTTTAAAATCTTTTACTCCTTCACCTTTCACTTCAAGGCTTCTTGCTAAAAAGAGCACCACAACATATTTTGCAAGCTCAGATGGTTGAAAGCTTAACGGACCTAAATTAATCCATCTTTGCGCTCCATTAGTTCCTGGAAAAAGAAATACTGCTAATAGTATAGGTATAGTCGCTATCATTATTATAGCCGTATATTTCTTTATCTTATGATAATCAACACTCATCGCTACTGCCATCGCTATAACTCCAACAACCCCTGCCATTAATTCTTTTTTCAGAAAAAACATGCTATCTTTATACATAAACATAGCATAATAAGAACTTGCAGAATATACCATAACCACACCAATTGTTAAAAGTAATGCTACTGTATAAAATATTCCATAATCTATTTCACCCATTTTTGATTTTCTTTTGGACCCAATGACCTTCATACATAAATCCTCCAAATCTACTACTTAACTTAAAGTGCTACAAAGCCAATTATACATAAAATTGCTGTAATGCTTGAAAAAATTGTTACTATTTTTACTTCACTCCACCCAACTTGCTCAAAGTGATGATGGATCGGAGACATTCTAAATACTCTTTTACCTGTTAATTTAAATGATGTAACTTGAATTATAACAGACAATGTTTCGATTAAATATATTCCTCCAACTATAATCACAAACAACTCCATTTTTAACATTAATGCTATTGTTCCAATAACTCCCCCTAGAGCTAGCGAACCTGTATCACCCATAAATATCTTTGCAGGGAAAGCATTAAATTTTAAAAATCCAAGTAATGCTCCAGCTAATGCTATTGCAAAAACTGCTACTTCAACATTCTGTGTTCTAAAACCAATGATAGCAAAGAAAGTTAACACTATAACCGTAACTGAAGTTGCAAGTCCATCTATTCCGTCAGTTAAGTTTACAGCATTAGTTACTGCTGCATAATATACTACTATAAATGGTATGTATAGTATTCCTAAATTCAATCTAAAATTTTGATTTATAAATGGAATCAAAATATCTGTACCCACATTTGTATATCCATACCATGCTAAAGCTACTGAAAATAAGACTAGCAAAATCATCTTTTGCGCTGCTCTTAATCCTAGATTATCTTTATGAATTATTTTTAAAATATCATCTAAAAATCCAATAAATCCAAAAGCTAAAAATGAATAAAGTAATATCATTTCTCTACTCATAGGTTTTTGCCCCATAATTAATATAGCTGTAGCTGTAGCTATAAAAAATATAAGCCCTCCCATTGTTGGTGTTCCAGATTTTTTCTGATGACTTTTAGGTCCTTCTTTTCTTATATTTTGACCAAATTTCAACTTGTGTAATATCGGTATAAATATTGGTCCAAGTACTATTGAAAATAAGAACCCCATAATTAATGGTGCTAAAATTTTTGAGTTAATTAATAAGTTTATTGCTTCCCCCATCCAGTGTTGCCTAAAATATCCGAAAGAAAATAATCATGCTAAGTAATTATTTTCTTGAAGATCCTAATTAAGGCAAGTCACCTCCTTCGTGTTATTTTAAATTCTATAGATATTTGGTTATTTCCTCAAATTTTGCACTTCTAGATGCTTTAATTAAAATAGTATCATTTACTTTAATCATATCAGTTAACCTCTGCATTAATTCTTGTTTACTCTCAAACACCATTGTACGCTCTCCAAAGCCTTTCTTATAATACTCTTTAAATTCACCAGTAGTCAATAAAATATCTGCCTTATCTTTCGCAAATTCACCAACTTGGATATGTGCTTCTTCCGCATAATCTCCAAGTTCACCCATAGTTCCAAGTACTGCGATTTTCCTTGATCCAGAATAATTTTTTAGCACTTCAAGTGCAGCTTTCATTGAATCTGGATTAGCATTATAAGAATCATTTATAATAGTAAACTTATCTTTATTTATAACTTCAAGTCTCATAGAAGTAGCATTAAAATTCCCTAACCCCTTTTCCATCTCTTCAAAAGTCAACCCAAAATTTCTTGCTATTTGTATTCCTATAAGTGCGTTTAAAACATTATGTTCTCCGACCATATTTAGAGTAAATCTATAATTTTCATTATCATCAGTAACTACATCAAACGAAGTATTTTCAGATGTTAATTTTATATTCTTAGAGTAAAGATTATAAGTAGAATCATAACCTACTCTCTCTAAATTAAACTTATCACACTCAACTATTGTTTTTAGCATATCATTTTCACAGTTCACTATTAATGAGTTTTTGTTTTCAAAGAAATCTGTTATAGACATCTTCTCTTTAAGTATATTTTCTCTAGTCTTCAAATATTCTATATGAGCCACTCCAATATTAGTTATTGCACCAACATCCGGAAGTGCAATACTCGCCAACTTGTTTATCTCTCCAAAATTACTCATTCCCATTTCAAGGACAGCTATATCATAATCTTTAGAAAGTTCAAATATCATAAGTGGTAATCCAATTTCGTTATTGAAATTTCCTTGAGTTTTAAAAACTTTGTATTTTCCACTTAGAAATGCAGCTACTAAATCTTTTGTTGAAGTCTTACCAGTAGATCCTGTTATCCCAACTACCTTTACTCCAATTTTCTTTCTGTAAAACCTAGCCAAATCTCCTAAAGCTTCTTTAGTATCTTTTACTTTAATAATAGTTCCCCTATTTTTTAACTCTTCAATTTTAAACTTCACATCATCAATTATTATTATAGATGCCCCTTTTTCGATAGCTTGTATTGTATAATCATTGCCATTAAAATTCTCTCCTTTTAATGCAATGAATAAATTATTTTCCTGAATTTTTCTAGTATCAGTTGAAATCTTATTAAAAATACCTTCGTTATTTTTAACTATTATTTCTCCATCCACTGCCTTAATTATTTCCGCTAAATTTAAATCCAAGTTCATCCACCCCTTATTTTCCTGTTAGCTTCATCACCAAAATAACAATCCTAAATATCGCTTAAATCCGTCATTGTTACATTATGAATAAGCTCCCTAATTGTTCATGTTATCTAATATTTCTTTTACAATTTCTCTTTCATCAAAATGTATAGTTTCATCTTTCAATACTTGGTAAGTTTCATGACCCTTACCCGCAATAACTATTACGTCATTATCTAGAGCTATATCTATAGATTTTTTTATTGCTTCTTTTCTATTTTCTATTACAAAATAATTATCCTTATCAATTCCAGATTCAATATCTTTTATTATACTTAGAGGTTCCTCACTTCTAGGGTTATCTGATGTCACAATTGTAATGTCTGCAATATCTGTAGATATTTTACCCATTTCAGGCCTTTTTACCTTATCCCTGTCTCCCCCACAACCAAATACAGATATCAATCTTCCTTTTGTAAATGCCTTAGCTGTCTTTAATATATTTTCTAAACCATCTGGAGTATGTGCATAATCTATGATGATTTCATAACCTAAATTATATTCTTTTGCTACTCTTTCACATCTTCCCAAAACTACTACATTTTCAATGCCGCTTTTTATATCCTTTATAGGCATACCTAATTTAAAACACGCTGCTATTGCACCTAACGCATTATATATATTATATTCACCTGGTATATTTAAAACAAATTGCTCATCTTCTTTCAAGTTGAGTTTAAATTTGATTTCTTTACTTCCCATTTCTTCATCAAAAGCTTTAAAATCTGAAATGCTTTTTACTGAGAATGAATATATATCATCACATTTTAAATTGTTTAAATCACTAATTACTTGTCTCCCGTAATTATCGTCAACATTAACAATTTTTATTCTAGATCTTTCAAACAATTTAAACTTTGCCTTATAATAATTTTCAAAAGTCTTGTGAAAATCCAAATGATCTCTAGTCAAATTAGTAAATATTCCAACCTGAAATTCAATACCATAAACTCTATCTAATGCTAATGAATGGGAAGACACTTCCATAACACAATACTCTACACCTTTATCAACCATTTCAGAAAATAATTCTTGAAGCTCTAAGGATTCTGGAGTTGTTCTTTCAGTATGAATTTTTTCATCACCTATAAAATTTGCAATAGTTCCGATAAGACCAACTTTTTTATTACTTTCTTCTAAAATATGCTTAATCATAAAAGCTGTAGTAGTTTTCCCATTAGTTCCAGTAACTCCAATTATCTTCATTTTAGAACTAGGATTATCATAATAATTTGCTCCCATTAATGCCAATGCTTTTCTTGTATCATTGCATTTAATAATGGTAATATTCTCATCCTTTATTTCTATATCATCTTGGATTACTATAACTTTTGCTCCGTTTTCAATAGCTTTTTCTATATATTTATGGCCATCAGTTGCATATCCTTTTACACAGACAAAAACATCATCATTGCCAGCTTTTCTGCTATCATAGTTTATTTTGTTAACTTCAATATCAATATCACCCTGAATTGATTCATAATCTATTCCTTTTAAAATACTTTTCAAATTCATATTGAATTCCTCCTAATTAACTTATGGTATATGAATATTTTAATTTATTTTTTATATTAATAATTATTACGTTTAAGAAAATTAAATGCACAATTATTATCTAATCTCAACGAATATGATTTATTTTGTATGTAATGATCTTATGAACTATGAAATCCATTAATTAGAACTTATATGATAAAAAAATATAGCATGCGAGCACCCCCACATGCTAGTATTTTATCATTCGCCAATTTACTTTAAATTTTCCGCAAAAAGCGATTTTAATTTAAATTTCCTATATATCTACCATTATTCTTAATCTTCATAATACGAACTTAAAATCAACTCGGCAGTTGTTCCTTTAGGTATAACTTCACCTTCTGAAATATTCTGTACTGAAACAACTCCATTTCCTTCAAAAGTTGCTGTTATTCCAAGATTTTTTAATAAAGTAGTCGCATCCTCTTTTGAATATCCCCTAACATTTGGCATTACAACATTATTATTATAAGTCGCATCCCCACTTGTGTAAAGAGTTATTTTAGAACCTTCCTTTACTGATGAACCTGGATATGGCTTCATACTTAATATTGTTTCTTCATTTCCATCTATATTAAAATCTAGGCCTTTATCCTTTAATACTTTCTCAGCATCTGAAACTTTCATGTTTCTAACTTCTGGGATAATAATATCCTTAACAATTTTCTCATTAGAAGATGCACTATCTAAATAGTTAAAGATACCTGTAAACAGCATTTTTGCATATGGTACTGCTACTTGTGAAGCATAGTATTCACCGTTACTAGGCTCATCAACAGTTATCATAACTGTAACTTTAGGATCATTAGCTGGAGCCATTCCCACAAATGAAGATATATATTTGCCTTCTCCATACTTACCACCAACAACCTTTTCTGCAGTTCCTGTTTTACCCCCAATGTGATATCCCTCTATAAAAGTTCCAGTTGCTGTTCCTCCAGTTACAACACCTTCAAGATAACTTCTAAGTTCTGCTGTTTTTTCTACACTTGCGACTGTAGCAGTCGTAGGTTTAAAAGTTTCATCAACAATCTTAACACTATTTTCATCATTATGAGTAATTTCTTTCATTACGTGAGGTTGAATTAGAGTACCTCCATTAGCAATAGCATTAAATGCAGCCATATATTGAACAGAATTTACTGTATTAGTCTGTCCAAATGATATTGTTGCAAGATCCGCTTCTGAAACTTTATCGATTGGTTTCACAATTCCAGATGCCTCCCCTGGTAAGTCAATTCCACTTACTTTTCCGAATCCGAACTTATTAATAGATTCATACAATTTGTCTTTACCAATCATTTGTCCTAATTTTACAAAACACACATTTGATGAATTCTGAATGATTTGAAGTAAATTTTGAAGTTTATTTTCTCGTTCCGCATCCTTCACTACAATTCCACCTACAGATATTGATCCATTATCCACAAATTGTGTATCTTTATTTGCAACATTGTTTTCTAGACCAGATATAGTAGTGATTACTTTAAATATTGATCCTGGTTCAAACGTATCACTTACCAATCTATTTCTCCACATTTTCTGTATCTTATCAGTGAGGTCTGCTCCATCAAATTTACTTGCTCCATCATATGGATTATTAGGATCAAAATCTGGTTTATTTACCATTCCTAGAACTTCCCCAGTCTTAGGATTCATTACTAATATCGAAACTTCTTTAGCTTTATCATCTTTATAGGCTTTTTGTGCTATATTTTCAACAATGTTTTGGATATTTTCATCGATAGTTAAAGTAACATCTTTTCCATTTACAGGTTCCGTATATTGAGAAACTGTATAAGGCAAATCTTCATTATTTTTATCAAGCTCCGCAACCTTCATTCCAGGAATTCCTGACAAATATGAATTATATTGAAGTTCTACACCACTTAATCCTTTGCCATCAGGATCAGTAGTTCCTAAAACATGCGATAGAAAATTATTATTAGGATGATATCTTTTAGTATCTTGCGAAACTATAATTCCATTTATATTAAGTTCTTTTACTTTATCCGCTATATCTTTTTCTATTTTTCGTGCTACAGTCACAGAAAATGCATCTGCCCCACTTGGAAGCTTCTTTTCTAAATCCGCTTTTATTTCTGACACATCCATATTCAATACTTTCGCAATTACGGGTGCAATATCATCGTTTGTTAAGCCACTTCCTTCTGTAGGGATCGGAATTCCTACACTTTTCATATTGGTAAGCTCTTTATTTGGAATGGATTTTACAGATCTTTTCAAGTAATTCCTTATTGAATTTAAATCAAAATCCACTCTATAGACATTAGCAGATACAGCTAGCTCATTTCCATTTCTATCCAGAACTTCTCCTCTTTTAGCATCTATTTTCACTTCACTTGTCCACTGTTCTTCAGCTCTTGCAGAATAGTCTTTTCCATCAACCATCATTATATAAGAGAGTCTAATTATTAATATAGCAAAAATAGCTGTTAATGAAAAAGCGACACTTCTCGTTCTCTTTCGTATTTTTACTTTACTTACATGTTTTTTCTTTTTCAATACCTGTTCCTCCATTTATTTTCCTCTGAATAAAACACTAATTTAGATATTCACCTATTAGCTGAGTATTGCTTTTAACAATTCTAATAAAATACGTAAATATATAACGGATATTATTACTAAAAAATATTAGTATGCGAGAATTCTCACATACTAATATTTTTTCATTTGTATAATTCATACCAAACCCCTTACAAAACATACCCGTTTCGTTTTAAAGTTTTAGTATTAATTTATTCTCACTTTTTAATCCTTATAGTCTGAACTTAATGTCAACTTAACAGTTGTTCCCTTTGTTATAACTTCACCTTGAGAAATATCTTGTTCTGAGACTGCTCCACTTCCTTCAAAGGCAGGCACTATTCCAAGCTTCTTCAATAGTGTATTAGCATCTTCCTTTGAATATCCCCTAACATCAGGCATTACAACATTATTATTATTTGTTCCATCGCTACTTGTATAAAGATTTATTTTTGACCCTTCTTTTACCGAATATCCTGGATATGGTGTTAAGTTTACTACTGACTCCCCATCACCATCTATATTAAAATCTAACTTGGCATCCTTCAACGCTTTTTTAGCATCATCAACTTTCATTCCTCTAACTTCTGGAATAATAACATCTCTAGTAATTTGTCCCATATTTTCATCAGAAAATTTGTTATTAAGGTAATTAAAAATATCAGTAAATAATGGTTTTGCTGGCGGTACAGCTACTTGTGCCGCATAATAAGCACCATTACTTGGTTCATCAATAGTTACCATCATAGTAATTTTAGGATCATCCACAGGCGCCATTCCAACAAATGAAGATATATACTTACCTTCTTGATATCTTCCATCAATAACTTTCTGAGCCGTACCTGTTTTACCGCCTATATGGTAACCTTCTATAAATGTTCCTGTTCCAGATCCCCCAGTAATAACCCTTTCAAGATAACTTCTAAGTTCTGCTGTCTTTTCAGTACTTGCAACTGTTGTTGTCTTAGGCTTAAAAGCTTCATCGACAATATTAACATTATTTTCATCTTCATGAGTGATTTCTTTCATTACATGTGGTTGTATCAAAGTTCCGCCATTAGCAATAGCATTAAACGCAGTCATATATTGAACTGAATTAACCGTATTAGTTTGACCAAAAGATATTGTAGCAAGATCTGCCTCAGAAACCTTATCAACTGGTTTAACAATTCCTTTTGCTTCTCCAGGTAAATCAATTCCACTCGCTTTTCCAAAACCGAATTTATTAATATATTCACATAATTTTTCTTTTCCAATCATTGCTCCAAGCTCCATGAAGCCTACATTACATGAATTTTGAATTATGTCTGGGAATACTTCTGCTCCATGCCCCTGAGTTCTCCAGCACTTAGGAGTAATTCCTCCAACTTTTAATGAACCTCCACAATAAAACTTACTATCCTTATTTACAATGTTTTCTTCAAGACCTGTAATAGCTGTTACTACCTTAAATATTGAACCAGGTTCAAAAGTATCATTTACAAGCCTATTTCTCCACATTTTTTGTACTTTGTCATCTGAATTTGCCCCATCAAATTTATCTGCACCATCACGCGGATTATTAGGATCAAAATCAGGTTTGTTTACCATTGCTAAAACTTCACCTGTTTTAGGATCCATAACAAGAATTGAGACTGCCTTAGCTTTTGTATCATTATAAGCTTGTGTGGCAGCTTTTTCCGCAAAATTTTGTATATTCTCATCAATTGTAAGTGTAACATCTTTACCGTTTACCGGTGCTGTAAACTGAGATATTGTATAAGGTAAATCTCTATTATTTTTATCAAGTTCTGCTATCTTCATTCCAGGAATTCCTGATAAATACGAATTATATTGAAGCTCTACTCCTGTAAGCCCTTTACCATCAACATTAGTACTTCCAAGTACATGTGATAAGAAATTATTATTTGGATAATATCTTTTAGTATCTGGTGATACTAAAACTCCACTTATATTAAGATCTTTTACCTTATCTGCCTGTTCTTTTTCTATCCTTCTAATTAAAGTAGCAGATCCAGCCTTTGCTCCACTTGGAAGCCTTGTTTCAAGCTTATCTTTTACTTTATCTACATCTAAATCTAATGCCTTTGCAATAACAGGCGCAATATCATCAGTTTTTAATCCATCATCTCCAGAAGGTATTGGAATTCCTACACTTTTCATATGCTCTATTTCTGTTTTTGATAAATCCTTTAATCCTCTTGATAAATATGCTCTTATAGAGTTCAAATCGAAGTCTACTCTATAAACATTCGCAGATACCGCTAATTCTTTACCATTCCTATCTAATATCCTTCCTCTTATGGCATCTATTTTTACCTCACTTGTCCACTGTTCTTCTGCTCTTGCTGCATAATCAGCTCTTTTAACTATCATTATATAAGAAAGTCTAAGAGTTAATATTACAAAAACAATTGTCAACGCAAAAGCTGCTATACTCATCCTTTGGCGCATCTTTGCCCTATCTTTATAATTCTTTTTTTTCAACTTTTATTTCCCCCATGCACACTTTCTTTTACATAAAACCCAAAAGAACCAAGATAAAGCCAATTAATTTTCTAATATAATTACTTATTTTTTATTATTTTAAGTAACTTATTATTTTATTAAACTTATTAATTTAGAGAATATGTTCTTACTTTTAGCAGTATTTTCGGAACTTTTAGGTTTTAAATCTTCAAAATAATTCTGTGAAAAATCAACTTTTATAGTTTGTTCTTTTTTGGGAATAGCCATTGCCAATTTGCTTTCAGCATTTTTTTGAATATTATTTAATGAAGAAAATTTCAATATTTTTACTTTTAATGCCTCATTATCTTCTTGTGTTTGTTTTATTTGAGTATCCAAGTTTCTCGCATTGCTTTCCATAGTATAAACCTTGTTATCTCCGTGAATAGTAATAAACCCTAAACTAAATATGACAACTGCCACAGTTAGTAAGTATTTCCTATCATTTTTTCTCCTGTTTTTTAATAGGATATTTTTACTTATAATTTGTTTTCTTCTTTGTATTTGTTTATATTTTTTATCCGGTTTACGTACTCTTGTTTTTCTTTCTGGAGCTAATACTGTATTCCCTTTTATATAATCATATTCTCTTCTTCCCAATTTATTCACATCCCAACTCATTTATAACATAATAATAATTATAATTTCTCAATTACTCTAAGCTTAGCGCTTCTACTCCTTGGATTTTCTTCAATCTCTTCTTTAGTTGGTGCAATACCTTTTTTAGCTATATTTTTAACTAATGGCGATTTTCCACATATACACATTGGAAATTCTTTTGGACAAGTACATGGATTTTCTAATTCTCTAAACTTTAATTTCACTATTCTATCTTCCAAAGAATGGAAAGTTATAATAGCCATTCTTCCACCCTTATTTAATCTATTCACTCCATCCTCTATAGTTTTATTAAGTATCTTTAATTCTGAATTAACTTCTATTCTAATTGCCTGAAAAGTTCTTTTAGCCGGATGAGGCCCTTCTCTTCTCATCTTTGCTGGAATTGCAGCCTTGATAATGTCTACAAGTTCAAAAGTTGTTTCTATAGGCTTCTCAATTCTTCTATTTATAATAAAATTCGCAATCCTTTTAGCAAATCTTTCTTCACCATAGTCCTTTATTATTTTATATAAGCTGTCCTCATCGTAATTATTTACAATATTGTACGCTGAAAAATCATTTTCTCTATTCATTCTCATATCTAACGGAGCATCTTTCATATAACTAAAACCTCTTGATGCTTCATCAAGTTGATATGATGAAACTCCAAGATCCATCAAGATTCCATCAACCTTTTCAATATCTAGATCGTTTAAAATACTATCAATATTATAAAAATTGCTATGAACATACTTTACATTTTCAAAATCTTTAAGTTTTTCTTTTGCTGCCTTTAGAGCGTCTTGGTCTTGATCTATCCCAATAAGCATCCCATCTTTAGAAAGATTGCTTAAGATATGAGATGAGTGTCCTGCTCCTCCTAAAGTACCATCAACATAAATCCCATTTTCCTTTATGTTTAATGCCTCTATACATTCATTTAATAAGACCGATACATGTTTAAATTCCATAATAAAAACTCCTTATATTCCTAAATCATTCATTTTTTCTGCAATTGAATCAAAGTCTATATTTGATTCGTTATATTCGCTCCACTTTTCCTTGCTCCATATTTCTACTCTAGATAATACTCCAATACTTACTATGTCCTTTTCTATACCTGCATATTCCTTTAAATTTTGTGGAATCAATCCTCTTCCTTGCTTGTCTAACTCGACTTCACAAGCTCCAGAAAAAAAGAACCTCACAAAGGATCTAGCATCCTTATTTGTTAAAGGTAAAGTTTTTAATTTATCCTCCAATATTCTCCATTCATCAAGCGGATAAGCATACAAACACCCATCAAGTCCTTTGGTAATAACAAATTTATTACCAAGTCCATCTCTTAGCTTTGCTGGAACAATTATTCTATTTTTAGGATCTAACGCATGTTGATATTCCCCAATGAACAATATTCTCAGCTCCTACTTTTATTGATTAGGTAATTTCCCTCTATTTTAAACCACTTAACACCACTTTTAACCACTTTATCTATACTTATTCTATAGAAACATGATATTTCCTTCTTTAAACTTATATTTTTTTGTATAAATAAAAATAGCTGCTTCAAAAATAATAAAACTTATTTCTGAAGCAGCTTTCATGGAGCAAAGCTTGAGTTATTATATTTTAATCTCTTAATGTAGCTCCAAGCTTATATTCTAAAGATTTTAGGATTTTTTCATGAACTTTATTAACATCTTTATCTGTTAATGTTTTATTTTCATCTCTGTACCAGATTGCATAAGCTATACTCTTTTTACCATCTGGAATTTGTTTTCCTTTATATATATCAAATAATTCTACTTTTTCAACTAAATTTCCACCAGCTCTTTTTATTGTATCATCAATTTCTTGGACCAAAAGACTATCATCAACAAGTAATGCAATATCTCGTGTTACTGCTGGGAATTTTGGAAGTGCTTTATATTTTTTATCCATATCAGCATTTTCATATAAAACATCCAAATCTAATTCTGCTACATAACAAGGCACATCCAAACCGTAATTTTCGCATACATCTAAATGAACTTCTCCTAAAGTTCCAGCATTAGTTCTGCCAACAACTATCTTAGCTGTTTTTCCAGGATGGTAACTTACATTTTCGCTCTCTCTTTCATATTTAACACTCTTTATACCTAATCCATCAGTTATATTTTCAACAACACCTTTAAGATCTAAGTAGTCACAATCTCCATAAATACCTATAGTTAAAATATTCTTTTCTGTTGGAAGTTTTGTTTCATCCACATTTGGAATGTAAACTTTCCCCATTTCAAACAATCTTACATATGAGTTATTTCTAGAATAATTTCTTCCAAGTGATTCCATCATTGATGGAAGTGTTGAAGTTCTCATCACACTATAATCTTCCCCTAATGGATTTCTTATCTTAACTACATTTCTAAGGTCACTATCTTCTAGTAAATTAATTTTATCAAAAACCTTTGGAGATACAAACGAATAACTGATAGATTGATTTAATCCACTTCCTGTAGCAAGCATCACTACTCTATTATCTAATAATCCTTTTCTATATCTTGGCTCTCTTTCCGTAGAAACTTTAAAAATTGTTGTAGGAATTTTTTCATATCCATAAATTCTTGCAATTTCCTCAGCTATATCTTCTCTAATTGCAATATCAACTCTAAAAGTTGGAGCTGTCACAACTAAGTTATCACCATTTATTTCTGTAAATAAATCAACACTATCTAAACATCTCTTCATCTCTTCTTTAGAAAGATCTGTTCCAAGGAAGCTGTTTACCCAATTTGATTCAACAGTTACAGTTGATACTTCTTTCTTGTTATTGTAAACATCTATAGTACCTTCCATAACTTCTCCGGCATCTAATTCACAGATTAATCTACATGCTCTATTTAATGCAATTTCAGCTAAGTTAGGATCTATATCTTTTTCAAATCTCCCAGACGCTTCTGTTCTTAGATTTAATTTCTTTGAATTTACTCTTATGTTAGTTCCATCAAAATTTGCACATTCAAAAACAACTTCTGTAGTATCTTCTTTTATTTCTGAGTTTAAACCACCCATTATTCCAGCAAGACCGATAATATTTTCTCCATCTTTAATGCAAAGCATCGAATCATCTAATTCTCTTTCTACTTCATCTAAAGTTGTAAACTTTTCTCCTCTCTTTGCTCTTTCAATTACTATTTTATTCGTAGCAATTTCTCTTTTATCAAAAGCATGCATTGGTTCACCAGTTTCAAGCATAACAAAATTTGTTATATCAACTATATTATTTATTGGTCTTATACCAGCTTCAAGAAGTCTCTCTTGCATCCAGCCTGGTGATGGCTGAACTTTAACATTTTTCACGCCTCTTGCCATATACCTATTGCAAAGAGTATCTTTAACTTCAACAGTTAACTCTTCATTTATATTTTTAGAATTTTTAATTTTATATTCTAAATTTGGCATTTTATAAGTTTTTCTAAGAGCTGCTGCTGTTTCTCTTGCCATCCCTACCATACTTAGGCAGTCAGGTCTGTTTGAAGTAATTTCAAAATCTAAGATAGCTTTATTTAATCCTAAAAGTTCCTTAATATCAACTCCAAGCTTAGTATCAGTAGGTAAGATCATCAATCCATGAACTGGCTCATCTCCAGCTGTACCTAATTCTTCTTCTGAGCAGAACATACCATTAGATACTACTCCTCTAAGTTTTCCTTTTTTTATTTTAGTTCCGTCAGCAAGTGTTGAACCATGAAGAGCAACCGGCACAACATCTTGCTCTTTCATGTTCGTTGCTGCTGTAACTATTTGTATTTGTTCACTTCCTATATCAACTTGACATATGCTTAACTTATCTGCATCAGGATGTTTTTCAATATTAGTAATTTTTCCTGTAACTACATTTTGAATTACATCTCCTTGGATAACAAGTTCTTCTAGTTGTGAACCAGTTAAAGTTAATTTATCTCCTAATTCCTTAGGACTAACATTTATATCAACATAATCTTTAAGCCAATTATATGGTACTTTCATTTTGTTTCCTCCTTTTATTGCTGGGTATAGAATAATATTTTAATCCAATTTCTTCACTAACCCTCATTTTTAATATTCAAAAAATCTTAGTTGTAGCATAACTGCTTTTTTAAGGTGATAAGTTCGTAATTGAAACATAACTGCTTTTTTTAAGTTAATAAGTTTTTAATTGCAGCATAGCTGCTTTTTTCATATGGGCATATCTTTAGAATATATATGGTAATATTCTTCAGAATAAATATTCCTAAGAATGTATATTCTTAAATTCTTGAATTTCAAATAAAACTAAGCTTTTAGAATTGATTTAAGAATCTCATATCACTTTCATATAATAATCTTATATCATCTATTCCATACTTTAGCATTACCATTCTATCAACACCAAAACCAAAAGCAAATCCACTATATACTTCTGGATCAAGTCCGCAGTTTCTAAGAACATTTGGATGAACCATTCCGCAACCTAAAAGTTCTATCCAACCGCTGCCTTTACATACTCTACAGCCTTCACCGCCACACACAAAGCATGTTGCATCCATTTCAGCAGATGGCTCTGTAAATGGGAAGTGATGTGGTCTGAATTTAGTTTGAACCTTGTCTCCAAACATTTTTTTTGCAAATAATTCTAATGTTCCTTTTAAATCAGCAAATGTAACTCCTTTATCTATAACTAATCCTTCCATTTGATAGAATATAGGTGAATGTGTAGCATCTACTGAATCTGATCTATATACTTTACCAGGGGAAATCATCTTTATTGGTGGTTTTTGATTTTCCATAGTTCTAACTTGAATTGGTGAAGTCTGAGTTCTAAGTACTATATTATCATTTATATATAAAGTATCTTGTTCACTTCTAGCCGGATGATCCTTAGGTATATTTAGAGCTTCAAAATTATAATGATCATATTCAACTTCAGGTCCATCTTCAATTGTGAACCCCATTGAAACGAAAATTTCTTCCATACTTTGAAGAGTCAAATCTAACGGATGCCTCTTTCCTATAACTTTCTTTCTTCCTGGAAGAGAAATATCTATAGTTTCACCTGCAAGCTTTTCAGCCTTTTCTTTATCTTTAATAGCTTTTAACACGCTTTCTAATTTTTCTTCAACAGCAGCTTTAGCTTCATTAACTAATTTTCCTACAATAGGTCTTTCTTCTGGAGAAAGATTCCCCATACCTCTTAATATTGTAGTAAGTTCCCCTTTTTTTCCTAAGAACTTAACTCTAATTTCTTCTAATTCACTGCTAGTTTTAACAGCTTCAATTTTGCTTAATGCAAGTTCTTGTAATTCTTTAAGTTTTTCTTTCATTATTGTTTCTCCTTTCAATAAGACATATAAAAATAATAATAGACCTATAAATATTTCTTTTAAAATCATTTGTTGGTAATTAAAAAGATTTTTTGCATAAAAAAAAACGCCACCTCATAAAAAGGGACGAATTATCCGCGTTACCACCCTAATTGGAACTAAAAAAGTACCCAACTCAATTTAATTAACGACTCTTCTTGCCGCTAGCTACTACTATAAATTTCACAGCTAGAACTCCTGAGCGAACTTCAATATTATATTATTTAAGAAGGCTTACAGTCTATGACCTTCTCTCCCTTAAAACTTTTCTAATATCTACTCTCTCATTCACAGTTTTTCAATGTTCAATTAATACAACTCATTATACAAATAAATATATAAAATATCAATACTATTTTCAAAATTTATATATAAATCCACTGCTTTTCTAATATACCATATTTATAAGTATATTCCCAAATCAAATTAAATATTTTATCTTAACATAATTATTCTATTTTAAATATAAAACCTCTGAACACCAGATGTTTCCTATAAATATTTATATATTTTAAAATTTACATGCGAATCAACTGTTAGAAAATAACAAAAGAAACATAGCAAGAATTAGTGTAAAATAAAATTCATGAAAAACCATTTTATCTTAAAACTAATAGAATTATATTGCTATGTTTCTGCTATTTATGATAGCAGAATAGCGTATTCTGTGCAACGTTTTAGTAATAATTGTTTACCCAAATTCACAGATGAGGAGATAATAACAATATATTTATGGGCTACAATGCAAAAACAATTTACTAAAAAGGATGTTTACAAATATGCTATAAATCACTTAATAGAGTATTTTCCTGATATACCGAGCTATCAAGCTTTTAATAAAAGACTCAATAACTTACATGAGGCATTTAGAGAAATTACTTCTACATTAACAGCATTATTTGAAAATAAGTTTTCTATCTCTACTGAAAGCATCATAGATTCTTTTCCGATAGCGTTAGCAAAAGATAAACGCTCATATAAAGGGAAAGTAGCAGGTTTAATATGCAATAAAGGTTATTGTGCAACTAAAGACTTTCATTATTATGGATGTAAGTTACATGTTATTGCACATGTAAGACCTAAAACAACACCTTATCCAGAATATGCACTATTAACTCCTGCATCAGAGCATGATTTACAAGCAGTTAGAGAGATTATAAGTAACTTTGAAAACCGCAATATATATGCTGATAAAGCATATATTGATTCTGATGTAAAAATATCAGCTAACGCTAACGGAACGGTAATCCGTACACCAATCAAGAAAAAACGTGGTCAGAAACAACTGGATTCAGCTGAATCATTGCATTCCACCTCTGTAGGTCGCATTAGGCAACCAATAGAATCACTTTTTAATCAAATTGATGAAAAAGTAAAATTGCAAAATGCATCTAAAGTTCGCTCTTTAAAAGGCGTGTTAACTCATGTATGGGGTAAATTAGCAGTATTTATGATATCTGTTTCTGGTATCTTAACTGTATAAATTTGCTAATTCCTAAAATCATTTAAGATAAATATATTTGTTATTTTCGGAATATTAAATTTATTTAAATATTGATTCGCATACTTACATAGATAAATATATAAATTTTAAAATTTTTTCATATTAATATAGATTCCTAGAAATATTCAAATCTACTTTCATTCTTAAATAGTTTCAAATTTTCCTAGAAACCTATTAATATACTTTCCTATTTTAATAAGATTTAATCACAATTGATTTTGTCTTACTTTCTCATACATTATAACAGATGAAGCTACTGCTACATTTAAAGATTCAGCATTGCCTGGCATTGGTATCTTAACCTTAGTATCCGCCATCTCTAACACTTCTTTACTTACTCCATTTCCTTCATTCCCAACAGTTAAGAGAACTCTCCCTCTTAAATCTGCTTGAAAGAAATTTTTATCTGTATCTAAGGATGTCACTACTAAATTAAAACCTTTCCCCTTTAATTCTTTTACCAAAGAGAGATTCTCATCATCATAATAAATAGGAATATAAAATATAGATCCCATTGTAGATCTAATTGTCTTTTCATTATATATATCCACAGTACCCTTTGTTAATATAATTTCTTGTACTCCAGCTGCATGTGCAGTTCTTATTATAGTCCCTAGATTCCCTGGATCTTGCACCTTGTCACAAAGCAAGTAAAAATCTCCATCGAATTTCAATTCCATTGTATTCATTTTTATAACAGCAAGTATTCCTTGGGGATTTTCTGTAGAAATAAGTTCTTTAAATAAATTGCTGGAAATTTCATAAATCTTAATTTCATCATTTATATATTTGCCCAAAAATTCGTCTACTTTATCATGTGCATCTTCAGTCACAATTAGGTAATCTACATCGACTTTGGCCTTAAATGCCTCTTGAACTAATCTAAATCCTTCAATTATATATCTACTTGTTTTAGTCCTATTTTTTCTTTCTTTAAGCTTTTTTGTATTCTTAAACAAATTATTTTCTTTACTTTCTATATATATCAAAGTTTTACACCTCAAAACTATAGGATTATGGAAAAATAATAGTATTATTATTTATATTTGAATATAAAAATAAAATGCGGCATAAGCCGCATTTTATGTACTAAGCATTTAATTGTTTCTTAGCAACTTCTACTAATTCAGTAAATGCCTTTGGATCATTTATAGCTATTTCAGATAACATCTTTCTGTTGATGTCTATTCCAGCTAATTTGATTCCATTCATGAATTTAGAATATGATAAGTTGTTTATTCTTGTAGCTGCGTTAATTCTAGCTATCCATAAACTTCTATAATCTCTCTTCTTATTCTTTCTTCCAACATAAGAATTTCTTAATGCTCTTATTACTGATTCATTAGCAGTTTTATATAACTTACTTTTTCCACCGTAGTATCCTTTTGCAAGTTTTAAAACTTTTTTATGATTTTTACGAGAATTCTTCGCTCTCTTTACTCTTGCCATTACTTAAACCTCCTGCATTACCCCTATATTATAGGTATGGTAATAATTTCTTCATTACTTTTAATTGTGAATCTGAAACATATCCAGCTTTTCTAAGATGTCTCTTAGTTTTTGAACTCTTCTTTGTTAAGATATGGCTTCTAAATGCCTTACCTCTCTTAAGTTTTCCTGTACCTGTTTTTCTGAATCTTTTTGCTGCACCTCTATGAGTTTTCATTTTTGGCATGATTAAATCCTCCTCTCAAGTTACGCCTTTTTAGGCCCTAAAACCATTGTCATATTTCTGCCTTCTCTTTTAGGTCTTTTTTCTACTAGGCAGACATCTTCTAATTTAGCTGCAAAGTTATCAAGAATCTTTTGTCCCATGTGGGCAAGTTCCATTTCCCTACCTCTAAATCTTACAGTGATTTTAACTTTATCTCCTTCTAATAGGAACTTTCTGGCATTTTTTGCTTTTATATCAATGTCATGTTCCTCAATAGTTAGACTACATCTTACTTCTTTAATAGATATGATTTTTTGCTTTTTCTTAGCATCTTTTTCTTTTTTAGATTGCTCATATACATACTTACCATAGTCCATAATTCTACAAACTGGTGGTTTCGCAGTAGGAGACATCATAACTAAATCCATATCTTTTTCTTCAGCAAGTTTTTTTGCTTCAATAGTTGGGACAATCCCTAATGGTTCCCCGTTACTTCCTATTAGTCTAATCTCTTTTTCTCTAATTTCTTCATTCATAGAAAAATCTTTATTAATATTTTTCACCTCCGAAAAACTATATACATAATAAAAAGACGGCATAACTGCCGCCTCAAATTATCAATACTCAATGTATAGACATCACACAAAACCCATACTAGTAAATTCAACACTGCAGGGTGAGAAACGGCTGTTTCTTCTTAACATGTATGAGTATATCATTGTTGTTAATCCATGTCAATATTTTTTTGCTATTATTTGACCAATTTTATTATAGTCGCTATTTGCTTCATAAAAATGAACCTTATCTCCAAATACATTTTGAATAGTATCTAAAAATTCTTTATTGCTACATTTTTCTTTTCCATAGATATTTATATTTTCAGGTGCACTTGTTATTAGTCCGCTAATTAATATATCTTCCATATTTAATTCAGCTTTATTTTGATCTGTTGCGATTTCACTGAAAAAATCGTAATATAAATCTTTGCCTTCCTTATCTCTTACTATATAATTATTATCTTCTACTATTATATTTATTTCTTCTATTTTACATTCCTGTATTTCTACAAAGTACTTTAATAGTCTTATAAATTCCTTATATTCTTTTTCTACCATATATCTTTCTACTACTTTATCTATAACTTTTTCTATATCCTCTCTTAATTTTCTCATCCTAAAAGTTATAAATCCATCTATATTAATCTCTTGTTTTTCACTTATGCAGTCTCTAATCTTTTCTACCATAGAATTAATTTTATTTAAACAAAATATAGTATCCTCATTTGCATCTACTTCTTCATACTTTAACACCTTTAGTATTTGATCTTCAACCTCTAATATTTCAGATTGCTTTAAGAAAAAATAATTATCCGTTATAAATTCAAACATTTCCTTTTTTCTATAATTATCAATAACTATTCTATATAAAATATTACTAACATATAAGTTAATAATCTCTTTTACTTTTTCATTATAACAATTTTCTTCACAAATTATCTTTATTATATGAGTTTTTCCTTCTATACTTTCAACAAATCCTATTAAAATCTCCTTCTTCTTTAGTAGCTCTTTTAGCTCTTGCAGGTCACGGGAAAAAGTCAAGTCTTCACTATAAGCTAATTTTAAAATAAGCATGGATTTCACTCCCTTCTTAATATTAGTATGTATTAAAAATTTGAGGATATGCAAAATTCATATGATATATTTCTAGTTGATAAAATATTAATTTTTATACATTCTAGCAGTTACTTAATTGACATATCTGTCTTTAAAGCGCAAAATATAATTTAAAATAATAATTTCAGTATTGATTATTTTGCCTTTAAATATCAGTTATACATTCTTATAAGGAGAATTTATATGCATTGTTTTGTCGATTATAGAATTACTAAAGAAGAATTACTTAGCCTTTCCAAACTAGACCTAAAACCAATATTAGTCCCTAAATGTAATGATGTTTATGATGCCATAAATGGTCATCCTGATATTCAATTAAATGTACTAAAAAATGATTCATTTAATAAGATAATTATCCAACGAAATATCTCAGAAAATTTCAAAGAGATCCTTAAATTAAACGACATAAATTATATTGTTTCAAAAAACACATTGTCCAATACATATCCAAACGATATTATTTTAAATTCTTTAATTTTAGAAAACTATTTTATACATACTTTAAAATATAGCGATGAAAATCTCTTAAACTCTCAAAATTCAAAAATACACATTGATGTTCCTCAAGGTTACACAAAATGTTCTATTCTCCCTGTTAGAGAAAAAGCCTTAATCACAAGTGATAAAGGGATTTTTAATTCTCTTAAAAATTACGATTTTGACATCCTTCTGCTTCCTCCTGGAGATATACTACTACCTTCACTAAATTATGGTTTTATAGGCGGGGTCGGTGGTATGGTCTCTAATAATAAGATGGCTTTCTTTGGTGATTTAGATAGTTACACATGGGGAGATCAAATAAAGAAATTTCTTTTTAAATATGACGTCTTACCCATTGCACTAAGAAAAGGGAACTTAATAGATCGAGGTAGTCTATTTACCCTATAACCATGTCCACTATATAATATGATTTCTACTTTTTTATGTTACTTTTAAATAAATATAAAGAAGATAGCATTCACACTAATAATGTAATTACTATCTTCTTTATATTCACCTTGTCATTCTATTCTTTATTTCATCAGTCAATTTTTCTGCTTTTGACTTTACTAATTCTCCTACGTTTCTCATTTCATTCCCCATATCTTCTGCCAAGCCTTTCATTTCGTAACCCATTTTTTCTGCCATTTCTTTTATTTCCTTAGTTAAATCTAACATCATAGTATCTCCTTTCATATAATAATTTACGCAATTTATAATACCATCAATAAAAATTTTTTTATACTAAAAGTTTGCCCCAAAATAGGAATATTATTATAGAAATTCGGCTAAATTATTTTTTTAATTACTTGCAAACAAAAACAATTTTTATCTGAATATAAAAATTAAGCTAATAGATATTTTCTTATCCATTAGCTTAATTTCGTGCCTTTTCTCTTACTATTAAACAAAATATTAATTTACTAACTAATTATTCTAAAAGTTCTTTAGACATTCTATTGTAGTCAGAATCATGTAAATTCATAACATTTGGTTATATTCTTAAGTTATTTTTATACTCAGTTCTAAAAATACAATAATACAATGTGGTTACCTCTTTATTATTTAGAAATTTTAATCTCTCGAACTTTTTAAATTTATATTTGAATCCGCACTTTTCAATTACTCTTTTTGAGTTGTTGTTAAAATCAAAATGTGCGCACCAAATTAATTCTAAATTTAGTTTATTAAACCCATAGTCTACTAAAGATTTTACAGCTTCAGGAACGATTTCTTTTCCCCAGTATCTAGGATTGAGAGCATACCCCACTTCTTTCTGATTTAGTTTCAACAAATTATTATCAGGCTTTCTATCATGAAGCCCTATGCTACCAATAACTTTATTTTCTGATTTTAAAACTACAGCATATGTTTCATTATTTCTAATAAACATTCTTATTATTTTTCTACTTTCATCCTCATCTTTATGCGGCATCCAACCAGCGTTAGGACCCACCAACTCACTTTTGGCATATTCATATAAATCTTTGTAATCATCCTCTTTCCATGTTCTTAATAGCAATCTATCAGTAACCAAATCCTCCATCTTGCTTCCCCCTTATATAATCTGGTCAAATATCTAATTACGCCTCCAGCATATCCTCTTTTCGTTTCTAACACATTGAACTAAAAGTTTTATCGAGTAAATTCTCTAAACAATTATTAACATTCTTTAATTTATAGACACACGGATTTTATTACTAAAATTATAACATATTATGTAAATATACAACTACAATTTATACCCAGGGTGCTTTGGGCAATTGATAAATATTAGCTTTAATGAATTTTACTATTTTATGAATATATTGTTATAGTTTCAATACTCTTCTCATCTATATTTTTAATATACACAAATTTTCTTAAATTTACTTTGACATACTAGCTTTTTATACTTTAAACTATTATGGATACGCAACTACAAAAAGTGATTATAAGCTTATTATTTTTCTCTTATTTTAGGAGTCTTTTCACTTAGTTGCAAATTTTATAAGTTTTTTGGAGGTAATTGATGAGCATACTTACTGTTAAAAATATGAATCACGGATTTGGAGATAGAGCTATTTTTGAAGATGTTTCATTTAGATTATTAAAGGGTGAACATGTTGGTCTTATTGGTGCTAATGGAGAAGGTAAATCTACATTTATGAATATAGTAACTGGTAAGCTAATGCCTGATGAAGGGAATGTTATTTGGTCTAATAATGTTAGAGTTGGTTACATGGATCAGCATGCAGCATTAATGAAAGGTCAAAGTATAAGAGATGCCTTAAGAGATGCTTTTAAATATCTTTTTGATCTAGAAGCAGAAATGAATTCTTTATACGAAAAGATGGGGGATTGTACTGAGGATGAGTTAAATAAAATGCTGGAAAGAACTGCTGTAATTCAAGACATGCTTGATCATAACGGATTTTATGTTATTGATCCAAAAGTTGAAGAAGTTGCAAAGGGTCTTGGGCTTTTAGACCTAGGGTTAGATAAAGACGTTGATGATTTATCTGGTGGACAAAGAACCAAAATCCTTCTAGGAAAACTATTATTACAATCTCCTGATATTTTACTTTTAGATGAGCCTACAAACTACTTGGATGAAGAACATATCGAATGGCTAAAAAGATATCTTCAATCATATGAAAATGCGTTTATATTAATATCCCATGATGTTCCATTTATAAATTCAGTAGTTAATTTAATATATCATGTAGATGAAAGAAAACTTACACGATATGTTGGAGATTATGATGAATTCCAAAGGATATATGCAATAAATAAAGAAAAATTAGAAGCTGCTTATGAAAAGCAACAAAAAGAAATCTCAAGACTTGAAGATTTCGTAGCAAGAAATAAAGCTAATGTTGCTACTGCAAATATGGCTAAATCTAGACAAAAGAAGCTAGATAAGATGGATATAATTGAACTTTCAAAAGAAAAGCCAAAGCCAGAATTCAACTTCAAATCTGCTAGAGCTTCAGGCAAAGTTATTTTTGAAACTAAAGATTTAGTTATAGGTTATGACTCTCCTCTTACAAAACCATTAAATTTATATATGGAAAGAGGACAAAAAATAGCATTAGTCGGGGCTAACGGGCTTGGTAAATCAACTCTTCTAAAAAGTTTACTTGGTATAATAAAACCAATAAGTGGAGAAGTTCATTTAGGAGATTATCAATACATAGGTTATTTCGAACAAGAAGATAGAGGCAATAATAGCAATACATGTATAGATGAATTATGGCAGGAATTCCCTGGATATACTCAATATCAAATAAGAGCTGCTCTTGCTAAATGTGGACTTACAACTAAGCAATTAGAATCACAAATAAGAGTTCTATCTGGTGGTGAGGCTGCAAAAGTTAGACTTTGTAAAATTATAAATAATGAAACTAATATATTAATACTTGACGAACCTACTAATCACTTAGATGTTGACGCAAAAGATGAGTTAAAAAGAGCGCTTAAAGAATATAAAGGAACAATTCTGTTAGTTTCGCATGAACCTGAATTTTATAGAAATATAATAACAGAAACTTGGAATTGCGAAGATTGGACAACTAAAATAATATAGTCAGTTAATAAAAAAATGTAGTCAGTTTATTAAAACTGGCTATTTTTTTATGTTTCAACCTAAATTTCTCTATAAAACTTATCAATAATTCTATTTTTATAGGCTTTATCTAGATTATCTACTAAGTCATAGAAGACATAATATAAATATAATTAATAACAACCTCTCTTTTCATTAGTATACTCTTCTACTATAATAATATTTAAAGAGATAAAAACACTGTTTCTGTTGGTAGTCAGAACCTATATTATAATATAGCAGTAACCTGCCCTCCTGGGGTTGTCCATTCTCTGTGAATTTATATACTACAGGAGGATTTAATTATGATAACAATAATTAAATTAACAGTTCTTTTTGATGATCCATTTTGGATTGGTGTCTTTGAAAGTATTAAAAATGGTGAATATAAGGTATGCAAAGTTACCTTCGGCTCAGAACCAAAAGACGAGGAAGTTTACGAGCTCATACTGAAAAAATTCTATCGTCTAAATTTTAGTTCGCCAGTATTGTCTGATGACTTCAAATCACCAGCAAAACCTAATCCTAAAAGGCTTCAACGAAGCATTAGAAAAGAGGTTAATGTTAAAGGCATAGGAACTAAAGCCCAAATAGCAATGCAATTACAGCATGAACAAAGCAAAATTGTACGCAAACAAAAATCAAAAGAACAAAAGGAGCAAGAAGAGCAAAGAAAATTCGAGTTAAGAAAAAATAAAAAGCTTGAAAAGCATAAAGGACATTAACAATAAAAGTTCTTTATGAAAATCATATATCTTAACTATATATTATGAATTTTTTCCTATCTAAAATGCTCAGAAATAACAAGTTAAAAATGCTATTAACACTTTAATACTAATAAATATATCTTTTTGATAAATATATTTATTTAATTATAGTATTACAGCATCATCTTAACTTGTTATTTTTTATTATTCCTTATTCCTAGAGTTACCTTTCGATTTAAATTTACGAAACTTATTGTCTTAAAAACTCTTACTTGACATAAAATGCTAACATGTTATCATAAAACTATTAGCTAAAAGCAATATACATATAAAGGGGATATTACAAAAATGATGACACTTGATAAATTTGAAGAAGCATATGAAATCGTACAAAAAGTAATCTTAAAAACCAAGTTAGTGTTTAGCGACTATTACTCAGATATTACAGGAAATAAAGTTTACTTTAAGCCTGAAAATATGCAAAAAACGGGGGCGTATAAAATCAGAGGGGCATACTATAAGATCAGCACACTTTCAGAGGAAGATAGAAGCAAAGGTCTTGTGACAGCTTCTGCTGGCAATCATGCTCAAGGGGTAGCTTATGCTGCCAAAGCCTATAACACAAAAGCAATAATTGTAATGCCAACCACCACTCCTCTAATGAAAGTTAATCGTACAAAAGCCTATGGCGCAGAAGTTATTTTACATGGAGATGTTTATGATGAGGCTTGCAATTACGCTTTAAAACTTGCTGAAGAAGAAGGTTATACTTTTATTCATCCTTTTGATGACTTAGACGTAGCAACTGGTCAGGGCTCAATAGCAATGGAGATCATAAAAGAATTGCCAACTGTTGATATAATCTTAGTTCCAATAGGTGGCGGCGGACTTGCTACAGGTGTTTCTACACTTGCAAAACTTCTAAACCCTAATATAAGAGTTATAGGGGTAGAGCCTGCTGGCGCAAACTGCATGCAAGTTTCTTTAAAGAATGGAGATGTAACTACTCTTCCTTCAGTAGATACAATAGCTGATGGTACTGCCGTTAAAACCCCTGGTTCTAAGATTTTTCCATATATACAACGAAATCTCGACGATATCATAACTATCGAGGATCACGAACTTATAGGAGCGTTCCTAGATATGCTCGAAAATCACAAAATGCTTGCTGAAAACTCAGGCTTATTAACTGTGGCAGCTTTAAAACACTTAGATGTAAAAGATAAAAAGATTGTATCAATTATAAGCGGTGGTAATATGGATGTAATTACCTTTGCATCCCTAGTGCAACATGGTTTAATAGAAAGAGAACGTATTTGTACAGTTTCTGTTTTACTTCCAGATAAACCTGGAGAATTAACCAATGTATCTAAGGTAATTGCAGAAGCTCATGGTAATATAATCAAACTTGATCACAATCAATTTGTAAGTATTAATCGTAACAGTGCAGTTGAACTTGATATCACAATGGAAACCTTCGGACATGATCACAAAGAAGCAATCATTAGAGCTCTCAAGGATAGCGGATATGATCCTAAAGTTATTCAACCTAAAATGATTTATCAATAAAATCCATAAAAATCTTAGTTGACTGTGAAGTCATAGATTTCACAAACATGATATTTAATGCTAACATTATAATTTTTTTAATATAACAAAAAACATTTAAAGAATACATTCTTTAAATGTTTTTTGTTATATTAAGTATTTCTTTTCAGCCTCAATTACTTTACGAATAACATCTATACTTCTTAATATATCATTACTTATATTTAGCGAATGGTCAGCTCCTTCTATTTCAATCATCTCTACACCATTAATTCTTTTTATTTTTTCAATAGATTCTATATTTATTAGCGGATCATTTGTTCCACTTATTACTAACGAATTTTCCTTTATTCCAACTCCTAAAGTATGATCTATAGGCGTTAAGTAAATATGCTTAACTTCATAACCACTAATCTCATCACAAAGTAGAGTATGTACAATAGTTCCTATGCTTTTAGATATGAATACTATCTTGGTGTAATTCCCTTTTAATGCTGATTTAAAGATACATATAGATTCTTTTATTAAGTGCTGAAGCTCCTTTTCTATAAGCAAGTTTTTTCTTGCAATCTGAAAACCATATTCTAAAGAAAGAACATCACAACCTAACTCTAGAGCTAATTTCTTCGAATAATCTAAAAGAGGTCTGTCTAATGTATAGCCAATTCCTGGCATCAACACAGTTAGCGTCGTACTAGATTGACTTATTACTTTACTTTCTAAATTAACTCCCCAATAAGAATTTATTAACTCTTCACTCATAAATTTAGTGTTCCTTTCTCAAACTTAATTAAATTCAATACTCTTTAATTTCTTCCAAAACGCTCTTAACATCAACCAATTCCTTACATATTTTAAACGCTAGCTTCTTTGTCTTATCATCTAATATCTTCATATCTGGAACATGAACTCCTGTCATACTCGCTGCATGTGCTGCTGTTATTCCAGCATCTGAATCTTCAACAACTAAGCAGTTATTTGGTTTAACATTTAACCCTTCTGCTGCTCTTAAAAATATTTCTGGATCAGGTTTAGAATTTTCAACTTGATCTCCACAAACTATATAATTAACTTTTTCCTTTATTTTTGCTCTTTCCAATAATTCAAGGGCTCTTTGTCTTCTTGTTGAAGTAGCTACCGCTATTTTATAATTTTCATTATTTAGGTAGTCTAATAGTTCATGTACTCCAGGCTTGATTTTAACACCATTTTTATCAGTAAATTCCAATGCTAATTTAGATTTTTTCTTATATATCTCATCGAAAGGAAAGTCCTTCCCAAACTCTTCCTGCAATGCCTCTTTTATACCCTCAACATTTCTTCCTATGAATTTTACATAAATCTTTTCATCCATTTCATATTGATAATCTTTTAAAACTTCCTGATAACATTTGAGCGATATTCTTTCCGAATCTATTAATACCCCATCCATATCAAATATTACTGCATCTACCTTTTTCATACGTATCTTCTCCTTTTTATGAATTACTACCAACTTGTCTACAATAATTAATAAATGCCTTTTTAAATTTATTCAAACTTAAAAAGACACACTTTATTTAATACTACTTAAAAATTATGTACTGCTATTCTTTATATATAAAATTCCTTACTCTTTCCAGTAGCATGCTTAAAGCAACTGCATTACAACCACCCTCTGGAATTATTATGTCTGCCCTTCTCTTACTTGGATCAACAAACTCCTCATGCATAGGTTTCACTGTACCTAAATATTGATTGATTACAGAATCTAAATCTCTTCCTCTTTCTTTTACATCTCTTAGCAATCTTCTTATTATTCTAACATCACCAGCTGTATCTACAAAAACTTTAATATCCATCAAATCGCAAAGTTCCTCATTTTCAAATATTAATATACCTTCAACTATTACAACTTTAGCTGGTTTTACTTCTACAGTTTCGTCTAATCTTGTATGTTCAACAAAAGAATATACCGGATGATATATTGTATTTCCCGCTTTTAATTCTCTAAGCTGCTCTATTAGTAGATCTGTGTCAAAGGAATTAGGATGATCATAATTAAGTTTTTTTCTTTCTTCCAAAGAAATTCCCTCATTAGATTTATAATAGTAATCATGACAAAGAATTACTATATCATCACTAAAAGCTTCTCTTATATTTTGAGCCAAAGTAGTTTTACCTGACCCGCTTCCTCCAGCTATGCCTATTATCATTATATCTTGCATTTTTTCCTCCATAAGTAATCTAATATAATTATACTTATAATTAATTTTAATAAATACATATTACTACACTCATTAGATTTTATTACAAAATAAAAAAAAAGACAACTCCTATAACTGCGATATCAAATCATATACTACAGTCAATAGAAGTTTACTTTTTACTAACTTTATTATAAATGTTAGCTCATCACAATACGTTTTTTTGTAGTGGCGATGACTTTTTATATAAATATACTGTAAGATTTTTATTTTCTTTATTAACATTTTTTAGGACAACGGCATTTTCGTTAATGTTTTCATTATCTCCATCATCAAAGAACTCAATTGCTTTGTTAACTCTCTTAATCTCTCCATCACCATTTTTATAAAGCACAGAAAATTTTTCATTAAAACTTCTATAATAATTATTTACTCTCGTATTTTTATGCTCATCCCTATTATATATTTCACAATTTATATTATTATCATTTTCAAAGAAAGTAATTTCACTATTATCTATTATAAGTTCTTCTTTGTTATCTATATTTGTTTTATCCTTGAAAGTTATATTTTTTAAAGCAAATTCAATATTTGTTACTAAAGCTTCATATTTATCCAACATGCTTACCAATTGTTCATACTCAACGATATCTTCTCCATATTTAACTTTAAAATCATTTAACATATCCTCTACTTTACCTTTATTATATATCCCTTTAAAAGATAAATCCTTTGCTATTTCATTTACTATATTATTTATGCTTTTATATTTAATAAACTGCAACATTCTAATAATAAAAAACATAGACAATATACAACAAGGCACTGATATTATCGGAAAGTCGATTAACAAAGCTCCAAGAAATATTAAAAATATAAAGTTTCTACTTGCATCTTTATATACTGCAATTCCTTCCAAAAACACAGGATTATAAGCCAAAATCTTATCAGCAAGTAAATTCTTATTTTTCCGTTTTATTTTTCTTTCACTTTTTATAACTTTTTTATTATGAACCCCCACGCCAGCAACCCCCTCTTTTCTGTAATCATTTCCTTAATTTTACATCACATATTATTTATTATCAAGCTGTTGTTTTACTTATATTTCTATATTTTTTTACATTTTTTACATTTAATTTATTTTTTGTATTATTATTACTTATCATAATTTCTTTAAATATGTATTTTTCAATTTACTTTTTACCTTTAATTGTCATATAAATTTTTACGTATATAGTTATCAAAGAATTAATATTACATTCTAAAAAAACACAAATATTATTGACATGAAATAATAGATATGATATATTTAAGTTTTATTTTTTTTAATAATGTGTTATAATAATAGAACAACCATTTAAGGAGGTGTGTTTTTTGTTTTTGATAGGAGATAAAGTTGTTTATCCAATGCAAGGCATAGGCACTGTTGAAAGAATAGAAAATAAGATTTTTTCAGGAAATACCAAGGAATACATAATAGTAAAGATTACGTCAAATAATTTAGAAATTATGATTCCAAGTGATAAGGCATCTAACTCAAATTTACGAAAAGTTTGCGATAACTCTACCTTAGATCATATATTGCTCACTCTTGAAAATAAAAGTAGTGAATTTGAACTTGCATCATCTAAGGAAAGATATCAAGCTAATGCAAAAAAAATAAGATCTGGATTACTTAAAGATAGTGCAGAAGTAGTTTACGATCTGATTCTTATGAATAAGAAAAAATCACTTAGTTCAAGTGAAAAACAATTATTTAATACTGCTTACAAATTTTTAGTTGAAGAAGTTTCAGTTATAAAAAATATTAGTGAAATTGAAGCTACAAGCTTTTTAAATTTGAACCTTAATTAATTTTTGTTTAGATTAACTATTACCAAATAACCTATATACTGAAAATAGATTTGAATAAACCTGCTAAATAATATAGGTATAATTAATATATTATTTAGCAGGTTTATTTATTTTCTATTTAATTAATAATATAACTAATATTGTTATTATTTTTTCTACAGCTTACGAATAATATTGTATCACTTAGCAAAAAATTAATATGTAAATTTATTGTTTAAGGGAGGTTTTTATTATGCCAAAAGATAGTCAACCTGATAACAAACATGCTAGAATGGAAAAATGCAATCATCAAACTCCTATAACTCAAGAAAATATGAACCACAATCCAAACAGAAAAAGACATTCAGTTAAAAGAGAAGGGGTTCAAAATGACCATATAAATTAGTGTATGGTTTGTCAATTAATAGTATCCTATATATACCAATATATAATAAAAAAGCTATAAGAATAATATCTTATAGCTTATCTTTGCAAACAGAAACTATCTTCTGTTGTTTTGTTGCTTTCTAGCTCTTCTACAATCTGCACATCTTACAGGATCATTTTCGAATCCTTTTTCTTTGTAGAATTCTTGTTCTCCAACTGTGAATATAAATTCTTTTCCACAATCTTTACATACTAATGTTTTATCTTCCATTTTCAATTCCTCCAAATTTAAAGACTTAGTTAAATAATACTTTCTCATAAGGAGAAATTTTAATATAATTAAATCTTTGATATATTTTTTTATTCCCTTTAGGAACTATTTTAGTATATCATAGCTCCCTTTTAATTGCAATACTTAATTTTAATTATTTTCTTCCTATTCCTTTTTCTGTTTCTCACTGTTAACAAAAGAAAGATTACTAAATGAATTGGTTATAATATATCTATTATCTCCAACTTTAATAAACTTCATTTCCACTGAGTCGTTAGCCTGAGTTAATGCAACCTCTCTAGATGTCTCCGTTGAAACCGAAAAAATATTTTCATTATTTTTTAACTTAATGTCATAAATACTCGTACCTTCTTTTATAACTAGACCTATCCTTTCTACTTCTCCTCTTATAACTTCTTCCTGGTTTCCACTTTCGAGAGAAATATTAGTATTGGTTAATCCCTCTAAATATTTATTTAAAGTAGCTTGAAGTGTATCTCCAACTCCTACAGTGTTATAATTTTTTACATTCACCATAGCATATTGCTTAACTAATCCATTAGAATCTTTCAGCGTCATAAAATATGTCGGCTCATTTTGTATGTTTATCAGATATGGAAAAGTAGCTTTATAACCATACTGTTGTACTTTTCCTTCTGCTGATCTCATGCCTGCTTCTTCTGTAGCACCAGCCGTTTTATACATTTTAGTTTCTCCGGTTCTTGTATTTGTAAGCATAAATCCTACAAGTGATTCATCACTTCCTACTGACGTTATACCTGTATAATAGTAGCAGACACCCTTATCGTATATAATATTCATACCATCTGTTGTTGTCTTAAGTTTATCTTTATCCGTAAAATTCAAAACACCATGAACCAATTCTCCCCATTTGTTAATATACCTATTAATATATTTCATCGGCTGTATTCTGTCTACCCATTCTGGTAGATTATCAATATTATAAATAGTTGAGTCACCTGTCTGAGCATCCATTATTAATGCACCTATGGCCTTTTCTTCTGTAATGCCCACGCCAGTATCATATCTTGTAATGACCCAATATGGTCTGCCGCTATCATCTAATTCAAAAGTATAATCTGTGTGCCCTGCTTTCATATCTCTAAAGTAAGCCGCTCTATTTAAATCACTAAGAAAATATGCAGAATTTAAATATTTAAGCCTAATATCTTTTCCATCAAGCTGGGTAACCAACTCTACATCATTTTGATTTGTAGCACTTACCTTAATATACCCTATCGTTCCTTCTCTATTGCTAATCCATTTAAGAAAAGAAGAATGCTCAAGTGGTCCAACATAACATAGTTGACCATTTACACTTTGTAATGTCAATTGACCAACACTCACTTGACTCCCAAGACTAGTAATTTCACCTAATTTTTTATCAGCTAGCTTGTATGCAAGTTCTTTATCAATAATAGGCAACTGGTTTATATCAATATATTCTATTTGGCTAGAAAAATCCATTTCTTCTATATTTCCTATTAAATTCCTATGAGCATTATAACTAATTAAAGGACTATATATGATAATTGCACCAACATATAACAAGGCAACAATAATTGCCGTAGATATATATTTTTTATTTCTAATTAATACTCCATATACCAGTGTACACGCCACAAATATGCCTGTTATTGTTAAAATATTAAGACTTAAATCTAAAACCATAGAACTACTAAAAATTAAAATTAATCCTATAATTAAATATGCGCTTAATAATATCTTTAAATATCTAATTAAATCTCTATTATTCCCCATCCTTTTCCTCCACACTGTATTTTATTTCTTTTGCTTAAATTATAACATAAAGAATGGAATTAAAAAGCCTCTGTATTTATGAAGCTATATAAATACAGAGGTTCATATATTATTAAAAGGTAATATTTCTAATAACATAGCATATAAAGTGTGGAAACTATATTACTTGAATACTTAGATATATGCAATAGCAAATTATTCCTCGCACTCTAGAAACATTCCTTTTGGGGGCAAATAGTTTAAATTCTCATTTCTCAGTGCCTATAACAATCAAAAAGAGATAAATAAAGTCCCATTAATTGTTTGAAACCTCATTATCTCTAACCTATTAAACACACTAATATAGTAACAAATATTAAATTTATATTCAACATTTGTTTAAAACTCTTAAAAAAAGTAAGTAAAAATATCTTTTTACTATATTATCTTAACTTTTTTTCACATATACTTACATTATAAAAGAAATATTTTACAAGCATGTACATGTTAGAATTCACATTGCACAATGTATAATTTCATAATTACTGTTAAAATTCTTGTAATATTTTTAGAATTACGATGAAGGATTATTTTTGTAATATAATTGAAATCTATAATTTTAATTATAGATATCCGAAAATTCTATATTAATTTTTTCAATACAATCTCCGCCTATAGAGCTGCAAAGCGAATATTGCTCTTCTGCATTTTTTACTAGTTTGCATGGGATATATATAACAAATTCAGTGCCACAGCTTATTTTACTTTTTACAGATATTACTCCACCATGCAGCTCAACTAAGGACTTTACAAGAGAAAGTCCTATTCCACTTCCTTCATGATCTCTAGCTAGAGATTTATCTACCTGTATAAATCTTTCAAATATCGAATTTAATTTATCTTGTGGAATACCTCTTCCTGTATCTTTAATTTTTATACAAATTTTATCATAGCAATCTTCAATACTAACAGTTATTTTTCCACCACTTGAAGTAAATTTTACTGCATTTGATAGTATATTCAAAATAATTCTTTCAATTTTTTCCGGATCACATGACATAATTTTTTCTTCCACGTTCGTATCAAATATAAGAGACAGTCCCTTATTCTCAATATAGTCAGCCACTGATAAAGTTATATTCTCTATAAGAGCGATAATATCAATATTATGTTCATTGATATTAAAATACCCAGAATCAATTTTTGTTATATCTATAATATTATTAATAAGTCGTAAAATACGATAACAATTCTGTTTCATTATTTTAGTATATTTATATTTATCAATACTTCTATTTTCAAATATACAATCTTTTAACCTAAGTTCATGTATTTGCAGCGCCGAGAAAATAACACTAATCGGTGTTCTTAATTCATGAGATATATTAGAAAAAAATTCCGTCCTTATTCTGTCGTATTCCTTAATTTCATATAATTTTTTCCTCTCTTCTTCAACACTTTTTTGCAATTCTTCCATATGCTTTTTCTCTGTCACATCTATGGCTACTTTCATGAATAATTTATGTCCATCCTCTAAATCACCAATATATGCTGAATAAAAATTGCAGATTCTTATATTTCCATCATGTGTCCTTATAGAAAACTCCCCATTGTTTTGCCTTTTCTCGGAATTAAATAATTTTTTTATATTTGTACTGCTCAATTCCTCTTTAAAAGCCTCTGAAATATCTGCCCATTCTGAAATCATTGGAATATCTTCAAGTCTATATCCGGTAATGTCACTCCATGATCTATTGATCTTCTTTACAAATCCATCTTCTGTATATAACATTATTGGGACTGGTGCTTCTTCTATGGAATGTCGTAACTGTCTCTCACTTTCCTTTAACGCTTCTTCTGTTCTAGTTCTTTCATTCATTTCTTCTTCCAATATAATGTTGAATTCTTTTAACTCAAATGTTATCTCATCTAATTGATTATCTTTTTCAATAACTTCATTAACCAAATCACTGTTTCTTTTTAATAAAACCTTATTCCAACTCTTTAATTCAGTAGATGTTGTATCATAATTACCTTTATGAAATTTTATCTTATGCTCCATAAACTTAATTCTTAAATGCATTTCAATTCTATTTATAACTTCCTCGTATTCAAGGGGGGTACTTAAATAATCATTTCCTCCAACAATATATATTTTATTTCTATCAATAGCTTCTCCACCTGTGTTTATAAAAATAATTGGAACATCCATCAAATCATCATCTTTTCTTATAACTTCACATAACTCATATCCATTAATGGCTTCCAAATTTATATTTATTAAAATCATATCTGGTATATTTTCTTTTATTGATTTTATGATTGATTCACTTTTTTTAACACTTTTTATATTTATATATCCTCTATAATTAAGAAATTTTATTAGCACACGTGAATCTTCAAAGTACTCATGAACGATAAGAATATTAGCTTTATAAAAAAAGTTTTCTAAATTCTTCATTACTTATAGCCTCGCTTCAAAACATTGTAATATTCAATAAAAAGTATATATTTAAATTTCTTATTCTTTTGTTCTTTGTTTATTTTCCTGTCTTTAAATTAAAAATTAGCATTGTAGATGTGTCATTTATATGACCTATATACTGTTCTCCATAAGCTGAAAATCCTATAGTAGGAATATCTTTAAATATTTTAGCATATTCATCTGACAAATTTTTCCTTTTTAATTCCAAAGTTCTATGTATACATTGAAAATTTATAATCCCATCAATTTTTCCTAATTCACTGGCTTTATTTTTAATTATCCTTCTTGTATCATCAATAATATTTGTAGCTTTTAAAAGTTTAACCTCCATTCCTTCAAGTATATTACAATAAAACATCATACTTGTCCCTATAACTCTCTGAGGTGATCTTACAAAAAAATCATTCTCTTCAATCATCAATCCTAGTGGGTTACTCATAAAATATTTTGAAATTTCTTTAATATTATCAGCTTTCACAGCATCTGCATATTCCAACGCAGCTGGTCTATTATTAAATTCAATTACTTGTCTTCTCTCTTCGTCCACTTTATTTGCAACGAAGCTATAATCCAAAGATTCAAAACTTTGTGTTTTTATAACACTAAACTCAGCATCATCGCTTATCTTTATTAAAATTAAAGCCACTGAATCTGTCGAAGTATATCCATTTACAGAAACATAGGTCTCTACGAACTCATTGTTATCCGCAGCTGAACCACCAACAAAGAACACATTAGTCCTATCACCTATCAGATCCATTATTCTTTCCTCTTTCATGCTTAATCCATCTATTAATGTTATACCAACAAATTTTTCTGAGCTCATATTATATAAACTTTCTTTATAGTATTCTTCAAAAGAAGTAAAAGCAGGCTCTAAATTTAAATTTTTCTTTATATTTCCAACCAATTCAACTTTTATATCAGAAATAATATTAGAGTTAATAGCCATTGCAACAATGGAATTATCCAATATTTCTCCGCTTGCAAGTTCTCCTGCCGTAGAGCACCCTACAACAATACATCCCTTGAATTCTTCTTCCATAAGTGAACTTATCTTTTGTTGATTATAATTAGAAGATGCAAAAAATATTACTAATTTTATGTCGTTAATATTTAATTGATTTTTTATATCCTTTACTGCATCCTCCTCCGTTATTTTACTTGAGGATGATGATCTTATACTTTTTTCAATATTATCCAAATTATTTACATTTAATTGCCTAGCAATATCAAGAAGTTTATTAATTATTGTCATATCATCTGGAGAATTTATATCAAATTTATTGGGATTAATTCCTTTTAGAATTAATTTAGCTATAGTCATTTCCGTAATAGCAGGATTCCCCTTTGATCTTTGTTGAATGATTTCGTCAATCATCTTTTTTATTTTTCCGGGCAAAAATGACCACCCCTTTCTTTCCACTAAATAAATAATCTATTATTCAAATCGACTCATATATTGTCCAATTTTTCAAATATAAAGTAATTATAACATATTTTTTCTATATTTTACTTAATTTTCGTATCATATTTTTTAAGATTTTTCAAAAAACTTTTAATTAAAAAAAATGCCACTTATTACATTTAATAAGTGGCATTAACATTAATCTTTACTAGAATATTACCTATTTTTCCAACAAACGAAGCTGTACGTTCGGGCTAGAATTTATTTAAAATCCTCTATTCTTATTATGTTATCTATTTTGTAAACAGATTTTAAGCTAGTAATTTCTTCAACCGCACCATCAATTTGAGCCTCACTAGTTCTGTGAGTAACTAATACAATAGTTACCTGACCATCTTCTTCGTCACCTTTTTGTATCACAGACCTTATACTTACATTATGTTTTCCAAGTATTGCAGTAATTTCTCCAAGAACCCCTGATTCATCCAAAACAGTTGCTCTTATATAAAATTTACTTTCAACTGAACCCATGTCTAAAATTTCTCTTTCCCATAGGTTATTCTTTACTACTGGATTCGGATTTTCTGTTTCAACATTATTTCTTACAATAGAAACAATATCACTCACCACCGCACTGCCAGTTGGAAGATCTCCTGCTCCTCTTCCGTAAAACATTAAATCTCCTACTGCATTTCCTCTTATAAATACAGCATTGTATGAATCATAAACATTCGAAAGCGGGTGTTTCTTCGGAATCATTGTAGGATGAACTCTAAGTTCAACTTTGCCATTAGTTTCTTTTGCTATAGCAAGTAATTTAATTCCCATTTTAAATTCCTTAGCATATTTCATATCAACAGCTTCAATTTTTGTAATTCCTTCTCTATATACATTTTTCACATCTATCTTTGACCCAAAAGCTAATGAAGCAAGTATTGCTAATTTATATTGTGCATCATACCCTTCAACATCTGATGTAGGGTCAGCTTCAGCATATCCTTTTTCTTGCGCTTCCTTTAATACATCATCGAAATCAGCACCTTCAAGTTCCATCTTACTTAAGATGTAATTAGTTGTTCCATTTACTATTCCATAAAGAGTTTCTATTTTATTTGCAGTTAAGCTTTCATCTATTCCCTTTATAATTGGAATCCCCCCAGCTACACTAGCCTCATAACTAAACATAATTCCGTTTTCATCAGCTTTTTCAAAAAGTTCATCTCCACCAGTTGCTAATAACATTTTATTTGCAGTTACTATATGCTTTTTGTTTTCCATGCATCTTAGCATATACTCTCTAGCGGGTTCCATTCCTCCCATGACTTCAACGACAATTTTAATGCTACTATCTTTTAATATTTCATTAAAATCAGTTGTTACAAGTTCGTCCGATATTTCAATACCTCTTGGTTTATTTTTATCTCTAACAAGAACTTTTGCTATTTCTACTTCATATCCACATCTTTTCATAATTTCTTCTTTGTTAGAGTTTAAAATCATCCAAACACCACGACCAACATTCCCCAATCCCAGTAGTGCTATTTTTACTTTTTTCATTCTGCGCCCCCCTTAAGTTACGACTATTATAAATAATAGTATACGTATTTATTATAATTCTTATATTAATTTTTGGCTATATTTTTTTGTCTAATATTTTGTACGTCAAATAAAAAATTATTACTTATAATTCCACTATTCGAAAATGTTTTCTCAATAAAAAAATATTTTATCATGTTATGTAGCTGCAATTTAAATAAGAAAATTACTTTTTTATCTCTAAATAAAAATTGGCACGAGTTACTTGTTGATATGGATATATCCATAAGACTCCTATTCCAAAAGTCAGAATTGACATAATCCACCACCCAACAAAACTTAACTCAAGGAGTAACAAGCGAATCTTATATCCCCTCATAATTGATAGACTCTGCTTTAAACATTCTATTATAGACTTATTGTTATCTTCACATAATATGAAGAACGCTTGTGAAAACATAAGCGAGACTATAATACCAGGGATTATCAAAAACATTGTTGCAATAGATACAGTTAAATTAATCAATATCCATAATCCTAAGGTCTTAAAGTAAATATTAATGCCTACAAATAAATCATTAAACTTTTCCTCATTATTACTGAATGCCAAATTTAATACAAATTTGCATGTTCCTAACGTAGCCATTCCACCTAAGAAAACACTAACACATTCACCAATAGCAGTAAGAAGACCTCCATCTGGTTGAAGCAACTTCATCGCAACGTAAAATCCACTTATTATTATTAAACTTACAAATAAAGTTGTTATTGCTATTCCCCATTTTCCTTTTAATTGTTTTTTCGACTTTCTCTTTAGTTCAGATATCTTCATTCTAAATCCTCCAATCAGAAATTGTAACAATATTATATTCTATTAAAATCCAGTCAACTTATTTTAAAAAAAATCCAAATATAATTGGTAAAAATATTCCCGGCAACAAATTTGCAACTTTAATTTTACTTATCCCAAGCATATTAAAACCAAGTCCTACTATTAACAGACTTCCTACTGCTGACATATTAGAAATTACATTATCAGTGAGTATTGTTGAAAGTCCTCCTGCAAGCAAAGTTATACTTCCTTGATATATAAAAATTGCGATTGATGATAACATTACACCTATCCCAAGAGATGATGCAAATATTATTGATGACACTCCATCTAGTATTGATTTAGCAAAAAGGGTTGAGTTATTTCCTTGTAACCCACTTTCAAGAGACCCCACCACTGCCATTGCTCCAACACAAAATAATAAGCTAGATGTAACAAATCCTTCTGATATGGATATTTTATCGTTAGAATTATTTTTCCTTTTTCCATTTATTTTTCTCTCAATCATATTTCCCAAATCATTTAATCTTCTATCAATATCTATAATTTCTCCTATAAGAGCACCTAGTGCAATACAGATTATTATTTGCAATGTATCTTTTCCCTTGAGAGCACCAGATATACCTATGTATAATACACATAAGGCTAAACCATTCATTATTGTGCTACTAATCTTCTCAGTTAATCTACCTTTTACTATTAACCCTATTAAGCACCCACCTATTATTGCTAACGAATTAACTATTGTTCCTAACATTTTTCTTCCCCCAACTTTTTTATTATTTTATTTTCCGATTAATTATAACATATATGACTTATTATCCCTACTTTGCGATTTATAAATAAGGAATTTAATTTCATGAATTTAGCTAATTAAACTCAATTACCAAAAAATACAACGTGTCAAATAAATTATCTTGTACAAACTAATTTATGAAATCATTAATATAGATTTCTAAATAATATTATTCCATTGGAATAGAAAACATTAAGATAATTTTCATTCGTATATTATATTTATTGTATTATTTTAGGTTAACTTTTATCAAAGCAAGACCTTATAGGAGATGATAATTATGGCAAGAATGAGAGAACCTAGATTCAAGTTGTGTAGGCGCTTGGGATTAAATGTTAGTGGACATCCCAAAGCTATGAAAAGAGCCAACAATGGCAGTGCTAGAAACGCAAAAAAGCTCTCGGCTTATGGCCTTCAACTACTTGAAAAGCAAAGACTCAGAGCATACTATGGTGTAATGGAAAAACAGTTTGCCACCTATGTACGAAAAGCGTTAAAAGATAAAGAACCTACTGGTTATGCTCTAATAAAAAGGTTAGAATGTAGATTAGATAACTTAGTTTACAGACTGGGCCTTTCGTCTTCTATTGCACAAGCTCGCCAAATGGTAGTTCATGGGCATATTTTAGTTAATGATAAAAAGGTAGATATTCCTTCTTATGAAGTAAATATAGGTGATATAATTTCTTTAAAAGAAAAATCCAGAAATAATGACTTGTTTAGGGATACTTTTTTATCAAATACTCTTAATACCTATCCGTATCTAGCCAAGGATCAAGATAATTTTTCAGGAACTCTTATAAGATACCCTTTAAGAGAAGAAGTTCCTATTGAAATCAATGATTCATTAATTGTAGAATTCTATTCTAAACTCTAACATAATTAATCATAAATTTAAAATGTATTTTTTTAAATATTATGATAACATCGAGAGGAGGAATTTATCATTGGAATTTAATATAAAACAAAATACTCTTGAAAAAAGACCTTATAGAAGCTTTTCTTTTTGGAAAGAAAAAATTCTAAATGAAGAAAATTTATGGGAGGGTTATTTTGATAATAAAGAGATAACTAACACCTCAAAAGTAATTTACACTGGAATTTTTGATCTTGAAAAAAACATTCTCCAATGCGGTTGGGCTGCTTATCCTTGCGGCTATAGTCTATTAGGATTTTTACAACATGTATTCTTGCCAACATCTTTTTTTACTTGGTTTGACCGCAAATCTGATGGTTTCTTTATTCCAATATCAGATTTTGATACTGTTATTAATGAAACTTTAAAATACAATGATTCAAATGTAGATTTAAATTCTTTAAATTCAATAAAAAATTCATATGATATTTTAAATAATCTTTGGGACTGTGATTCTGAATCATTAAAACAGGAATTAAAATCTTTTTCTAAAAAGTTTAATGATACTTGGAATAACATTCCTAACCAAAGGCTATTCATAGAAATTTTTGATAACCCATGCGATATATTTGATTTTGTAAAGGAGTCTATATCGTGGGAATCAAAAGAATTCATAGAAGAGGATATTTCTATGAGCTTAGAGGCTCTTAAATTTGCCTGCGATAATGCAGTTGAAGAACCACTATTAAGCAGGAGGCTCATTGATATCCTAAATACTAATGCACCAATACTCTTCTAATAATAACCAATTGTAAATTGAAACAAGACAATTAAAAGTCTTATCTATATAAATTAATCCTATATAATAATATAAACTTAAATAAAAACTCTTATACTTTCATTCGTATAAGAGTCTTTTATAATTAATTAATTCTATTCTTTATCATTTTTTTCTTCTTTTGGTAGTATTGCTATGCCAAGTTCAGTTAATTGCTTTTCATCAACTATATTTGGTGCTTCGCTTAAGTAACAATATGCATTTTGATTCTTAGGGAATGCAATAACATCTTTGATATTTTCTGTCCCTGCTAAGAACATAATCATTCTATCAAGACCAAATGCTAAACCGCCATGTGGTGGTGGCCCAAATTTAAATGCCTGTAATAAGTATCCAAATCTTTCATTTACTACTTCATCTGTTAGTCCAAGTGCTCTAAACATTCTTTCTTGAAGAGCTGTATCATGAATTCTTATAGAACCTCCACCTAACTCTTCACCATTTAATACTAAGTCATAAGCCTTAGAACGTACATTTCCTGGATCTGATTCAATAAAATCTAAATCTTCATCCATTGGTGCAGTAAATGGATGGTGACAAGCTTTATATCTTTCTTCTTCTTCACTATATTCAAATAGTGGGAATTCAGTAATCCATGTGAAATTAAATTCATTCTTATCCTTAATCAAATCAAATTGCTTAGCAAGTTCTAATCTTAACGCACCTAAACTTTGGAATACCACTGAATTTTTATCTGCTACTATAAGTATAGCATCTCCAGTTTCAGCATTCATAGTTTTTACTATAGAATTTGTTACATCATCAGTTAAGAACTTAGCTATTGATGATTTAACACCATCTTCTTTAATTTGAATCCAAGCAAGACCTTTAGCCTTGTAAGTCTTAACAAACTCCCCTAATTTATCTAAAGGCTTTCTTCCAAGGTCTGCTCCACCTTTTAAACATAAAGCTCTAACAGATCCACCAGCTTCTATTGCTGATTTAAATACAACAAAATCTAAATCCTTAACATCCTCTGTTATATTAGTTATTTCCATTCCAAATCTTAAATCTGGTTTATCAGATCCGTATTTTTCCATAGCATCTTTAAATGTCATTCTTTTTATTGGAAGCTGAACATCTACACCTGCTACTTTTTTAAATACATGAGCAATTAATCCTTCGTTTACTGCCATTATATCTTCTTGTTCTACAAAACTTAATTCCATATCAACTTGAGTAAATTCTGGTTGTCTATTCGCTCTTAAGTCTTCATCTCTAAAGCATTTAGCTATTTGATAATATCTATCAAATCCAGATACCATTAATAACTGCTTAAATATTTGTGGTGACTGTGGAAGCGCATAGAACATTCCAGGATAATTTCTTGAAGGTACTAAGTAATCTCTAGCTCCCTCTGGAGAACTCTTTGATAAAATAGGAGTTTCTACATCTAAGAAGTTATTTTCTTCTAAATAATCACGTATAGCCTTTGTAGTTTTACTTCTAATTTCAAATATTTTGTGCATATCAGGTCTTCTTAAGTCTAAATATCTATATTTTAATCTGATATTTTCTGCAGCGTCTAAATCTTCTTTTATATATATTGGCGGAGTTTCTGATTCTGAAAGTATCTTTATATTTTCACATTTTAATTCAACAAAACCAGTTGGCATATTTTCATTAACGCTTTCTCTTTTAACAACTTCCCCTGTTACTGCTACGCAGTATTCAGATCTTACTCCTTTTGCCTTTTCAAAAGCTTCTGCATTAATTTCCTCACCAAATACAACTTGCATTATACCTGTTTTATCTCTTAAATCAACAAATTCAAGTGCTCCAAGCTTTCTGTTTCTTTGAACCCATCCCATTAATGTTATTTTTTTACCTACATGTTCTTCTCTAGGTTCACCGCACATCATTGTACGTTTTAATCCATTTAAAGATTCACCCATTACTAAAATCCTCCCTTAGTTTAACTTATTCTTATTTAACTATTTTAGCTATTTCCATCAAGTCTTCTAATGAAACTTCAAAAATCTCACCATCGCTCATTCTTTTCAAATTAACTTTTCTATTTGTTAATTCATCTTCACCTAAAATAGTAGTAAATGCTGCTCCTAATTTGTTTGCATACTTCATTTCAGCTTTCACGCTTCTACCCATGTGATTTATCTCACACTTCACACCTAAAGCCCTTAAATCACTAGCCAGCTTAAAAGCATACTTACTTTCCGCTTCTCCTCTAGCACCAATATATAAATCAAATAATTTTTCTTTAGGTATTTCTATATTTTCTTTTTCTAAAGTCATAATTAATCTTTCAACACCCATACCAAATCCAACTGCTGGCATATCTGGTCCACCAAGTTCTTCTATAAGCTTATCATACCTTCCTCCTCCACATACAGTAAAATCAGAAGTTAAGATTTCAAATATAGTTTTTGTGTAATAGTCTAATCCCCTTACGATGCCTGGATCTATTGTATAAGGAAGTCCTAAGATATCTAAATATTCTTTGACTTTATTAAAATGTGTACTACACTCTTCACAAACATAATCCAATATTATCGGCGCATTTTTAGTAATTTCATGACATTTCTTCTCTTTACAATCCAATATTCTCATAGGATTTTTTTCAAATCTATCTTTACAAGTGTCACAAAGTCCATCATAATTATCAGCTAAAAATTTCTTAAGCGCTTCATTATATTTAGGTCTACAACTTGGGCAACCTAAATTATTTATATTTAAACTTAAACTTTTTAATCCTAATTCTTTTAATGTATCCATAGCGACTGCTATAACTTCCGCATCCATTGAAGCTGCATTTGAGCCAAACACTTCTAATCCACATTGATGAAATTGTCTAAGCCTTCCTTTTTGGACATTTTCATATCTAAACGCTGGTGTAATATAGTATAATTTTGTTGGCTGAGCTTCGTTAAATAATCTATTTTCCACAAATGCCCTTACTGCTGATGCAGTTCCTTCTGGTTTCAATGTTATACTTCTATTTCCCTTGTCATTGAAAGTATACATTTCTTTCTGAACTATATCTGTTGTATCCCCAACACTTCTTAAAAATAATTCTGTGTGTTCGAACATCGGAGTTCTAATTTCTCTAATTCCATATGTTTTAGCAACCTTTCTAAAGGCACTTTCTATATAATGCCACTTATAGGCATCTTCAGGCAACATATCCTTGGTGCCTTTTGGTGCTTGCATTTCAATCGCCATTGATCTTTTCCTCCTATTTGACTAAACAAATTTACAATATTCTAATTTATTACAGTTAATTATGTATACAATGTATCAAGCAACGCTTTCTTTTTCTCAATCATTTCATCAATTCTAGATACATATTCATGAAGATCTTTTAAGTTTGGAAATCTTTCAAGTCTATCTTCCTCTAAAAATATCACTTTACTTACAGCTGCTGCTCCCAGTGCAATTACTGTTTGTTTTTCCTCAATCATTTGAATATTGTATATACATTCTTTGCCTTCTTTAGCATAACCTAAATTCTCCATATTTCCAACCATATTTTTTTGCCTATACATATAATATGGTGAAATACCTAAATTTTCTGCCAGATTCCTACTTTCTTCATACATTTTTATAATTTCATCTTGGGACGTAATTTGTATTCCTTTTTTCAAGATAAATTCTTCATACATTCTAGACCCTCTTTTAAGCGCTAGACCATGAACTGTAATGCTATCAGGTTTTAGTTTTATTAACTCATTCTTAGTATGAATGACATCTTCATGCGTCTCACCTGGAAGTCCTATTATTATATCCATATTAATATCATCAAATCCAAGTTCTCTAGCCATTTTAAATTTTTCTTTTATATCTGCTGAAGAATGAGTTCTACCAATTAAATTTAAAGTTTTATCATTCATTGTTTGGGGATTAATACTTATTCTATCTACTCCATACTCTTTCATTGTCTGAAGTTTATTTCTAGTAAGCGTATCTGGTCTTCCGCATTCAACCGTAAACTCTTTTATATTATCATCCTTAATAAAACAATTATAAATTTCTTTCATGATTATGTTGAACTCTTCATCACTTACTGATGTTGGAGTACCGCCACCAAAATATACTGATTCGATATTAAGTTTTCTTTCCTTCACATATGAACTCATACCTTTTATCTCTTTAATAAGTGCCTCTATATATGGCGTCACCATCTTTTTATAAACACCTATAGGGTTCGAAGTAAATGAGCAATATAAACATTTTGTTGGACAAAATGCCATGCCTATATATATAGCTATAGTATTTTTATCCTTATTAACTATTTTTTTCTCAGCTTTTGCCACATCTATACAAAGTCTAGCTTTATCCTCATGAGCCAAGTATTTTTCTTTAAATATTTCTATCACTTCATCTTCAGTATTGCCTTCTTCAAGCAATTTTAATGCTATTTTAGATGGTCTGATTCCAATTAATATTCCCCAAGGATAAATGTCATGAGTTACATTTCTAAGGCACAGAAAAAGAAATCTTCTAAGAGAATTTTTAATATCTTCTCCTAAAGATTCTTCTACATAATAATTATTATATTCAAACCTTAAGGTTTTCTCATCAATATAAACCATATAATCTGCATCTTCTGCACCCACAAATTTAATTTCCCTCATTGAGTAATATACATTAAATAATTGGTATACTTCGTATCTAAATTTAAAATCATTTAAACTAACTTTAACTTCCATCGTTTCTCCCCTTAAAAATGTGCAAATTAATGCACATTTTTATTTTTATAAGAATGGATTATTCCTTTTTTCATATCCTATTGTAGATGCTGGTCCGTGTCCCGGATAAACTTTAACACCATCTCCTAAAGGCAATAACTTTTCCTTTATATTTTTTATAAGCTGTGCTCCATTCCCTCCTGGAAAATCACTTCTTCCAATAGATCCTTGGAAAAGAGTATCTCCTGTAAACAGTTCATCATTTACTAGGAAGCATATACCACCTGCTGTATGCCCAGCTGTCTCTATAACTTTAATTATATTATTGCCTAAAGATACTGTATCTCCTTCTTTTAAATATTTTGAAGCTTTTGGCAGTGATCCAAATACAAACTCGTCATTTTTCATATATTGTTCTTCATTTTCACTTATATAAAAAGGAATATTGAGTTTATTCATTAATTCAATAACTGCTCCCACATGATCCATATGTCCATGTGTCAAAAGAATAAATTTAGGCTTTCCATCCAACCTACTAATCTCTTTTTCTATCAAATTCGGCTGCCCGCCTGGATCTATAATTGCAAGTTCCTTGGTGCCTTCATCCATTATTAAATAACAATTTTCTTCATACATTCCCGCTATTAATGTTTTTATAATCAATTTGAATTCCTCCTAAAAATTTCTCTTACTATCTAATAATATGGTAACAGGCCCATCATTATTAATTTTAACCTTCATGTCTGCTCCAAATTCTCCACATTCAACTTTTAAGTTTGATGTCTTAAGAAGATCTAAGAATTCTTCATACAGCTTTTTAGCCTCTTCTCCACCTTGTGCTTCCATAAAATTGGGCCTTCTTCCTTTTCTACAATCACCATACAATGTAAACTGAGATATCACAAGTATTTCACCTTTAATATCCAATAGTGACAAATTCATTTTATCATTTTCATCATGAAACACTCTCAAATTGATAATCTTATCTTTTATATATTTTAGGTCTTCAAAAGTATCATCCTTAGATATTCCTATTAATACATTAAAGCCTACACCTATTTCACCAATTATATCTCCATCAACACAAACGCTAGATGAGCTCACTCTTTGTACAACTGCTCTCATGTTATCTCACCTTTCTGATATATATAAGATTCTAACTATTTACTCTATATACATCTGTCACACCTTTTAATCTTTTAAGTCGCTTCATTAAATCCTTCAGACTATCGACAGATGTAATTTTTATTTTTACATTAATTAGTGCCGATCCTTGCTTTGCTAAATTCGCATTTACAGCACTTAACTGTAGTTTAAGCTCTGTTATAACACTCATTATATCTGCTAGCAATCCATCTCTATCATCAGCTACAACTTGAATTTCTGCAAAATAAGATGTACCTTGTGCTGATCCCCAATTAACTTCTACTACTCTATCTTTATCTGTATCTATAAGGTTTTGCAAATTACTGCAATCACTCCTATGAACTGATACTCCTCTACCTTTAGTTATATATCCTAAAATTTCATCTCCAGGAACTGGACTACAACACTTAGCAAACCTGACCATAAGATTACTTTCACCTTTTACTGTTATTCCATATCCATTAGGTTCTGGTTTTCTTGCTGTTTTTGCAATTTGTTCCTCGATATTCTTATTTAAAATTTCCTTATTTTCTTTTTCCTTGTTTACCTTATCTACACCTATCCCATTGTCTTCCTTCAATCTTGCAATAAGAGTAGATACAGAGAATCCTCCTATACCAATTAAAGCATATAAATCATCCATAGAATGAATATTATATCTCTTCACTAATTTTTCATAAAAATCCCCTTTAGCAACGTCAGCATAGTTAACACACTGTTTCTTTAATTCCTTTTCAAGAAGTTCCTTGCCCTTTAGCATATTTTCTTCTCTTTTAGCCTTTTTAAACCAAAGTTTTATTTTGCTCTTAGATTGATTACTTTTTGCGATGTTTAACCAATCCATATTAGGTCCCTTAGCATTAGGCGAAGTTAAAATTTCTACAATTTCTCCTGTCTTGAGAGTATAATCTAAAGGAACTATTTTACCATTAACCTTAGCACCTACGCACTTATTTCCTACATCAGTATGTATTCTATATGCAAAGTCTATAGGCGTAGCATTGCTGCATAAATTTATTACAACACCTTTTGGAGTAAACACAAATACTTCATCTGAAAACAAATCTATCTTAAAACCTTCAATAAACTCTTCAGCATCTGATGTTTCTTTCTGCCATTCCAACATATCTCTAAGCCATACTAGCTTCTTTTCAAAATCTTTTTGCTTATCTTGCTCCCCTTTGGCGTTATCTCCCTCTTTATATTTCCAGTGAGCTGCAATTCCATATTCTGCTGTTTTATGCATTTCAAAAGTTCTAATTTGAATTTCAAAAGTTTTGCCTTGTGGTCCAATTACAGTGGTATGTAATGATTGATACATGTTTGGTTTAGGCATTGCTATATAATCTTTAAACCTTCCTGGAATTGGCCTGTAGATAGTGTGTACTATTCCAAGGACACCATAACAATCCTTAACAGAATGCACCAGAACTCTAATAGCCGTTAAATCAAAAATTTGCTCTATGCTTTTATTCTTACTAACCATCTTTTTGTAGATACTATAAAAATGCTTTGGTCTTCCATCAATATCCGATTCAATTCCAGAATTTCCAAGCTTTTGTTTTAAATCATTTACTATATCGTTTATGTAAGTTTCTCTTTCTACTCTCTTTTCAGCAATACTATCTACTAATTCATAATATTCTTTTTCATGTAAATATCTAAAACATAAATCCTCTAATTCCCATTTAATTTTAGACATACCCAGCCTATGCGCTAAAGGCGCGTAAATATCCAATGTCTCTTTTGCTTTGTTTTTTTGCTTTTTTGCTGGCATAAATTTGAGAGTTCTCATATTATGTAATCTATCTGCCAATTTAATAATTATTACTCTTATATCTTTTGCCATAGCAAGCAACATTTTTCTCACATTATCAGCTTGTTGCTCTTCTTTAGTTTTATATTCCATTTCTCCAAGCTTAGTAAGCTTCGTAACACCTTCTACAAGATTAGCGATTTCCGCATTAAAAAGGCTGACTGTTTCATCATAAGAAAACTCCGTATCTTCAATTACATCATGCAATAATCCAGCTACAATAGTATTAGTATCCATACCCAACTCAGCTAGAATTTCAGCTACTGCTATCGGATGAATAATATACGGTTCACCAGATTCCCTTTTTTGGTCCTTATGAGCTTTTTCAGCAAAATCATATGCTTTTTTTACCATTTCAACATCAACATTATTACAATTCTTATCAATCTTTTCCAGTAATTTATCAATCATAAGGATTACGCTCCTTCTATATTAATTCATTTGAAGTAAGTATCTAAAACAAAATAACAGATTAGAAATTACAGTATAATTTTTAGGCAGATAATTTAGTAAATACTGATTCTTAGCGTTAGTCAATTTATCAGCATAAAATACAATTAAATTAATAAAGTATCCTGAATTCCGCTCCGCTTTTTTGAATATACCTAAATTCAAAGGCTGGTTTAATAACCAGCCTAACTTTTTAATAATTATATATTATTTTAGAATTATTTTCAACAATACATTTAAAAGAAATGGAATCCTTACCAATTATAATGCCCAGAAACAACTCTTAAAATACCTAAAATCACAACTTAGATGTCGTATTTAACTAATGATAGTACATCATATCCTTCTAATTTATCTTTTCCTTTTAATTCAGTTAGTTCTATTACAAAATCAAGTGAAGCAACTATTCCACCTGCTTGTTCTATTAATTTAGCAACGCCTTCTACAGTCCCCCCTGTTGCTAATAAGTCATCTACAACAGCAACTCTTTGACCTGGTTTGATTGCATCTTTATGAAGTTGAAGCTGATCCTCTCCATATTCCAATCCATAATTAACTGATATAGTTTCTCCTGGTAATTTTCCTGGCTTTCTTACTGGAATAAATCCTACTCCTAAAGCATATGCCACAGGAACTCCAAAAATAAATCCTCTTGCTTCAGGCCCAACAATCAAATCAATTTTTTTATCCTCTAGATGTTTAACTATTCTATTAATAGTTTCTCTTAGCGCTTCTCCATCAGCAATTAATGTTGTTATGTCCTTAAAACTAATTCCTTCTTTAGGAAAATTTTCGATTACCCTTATTTTTTCTTGTAAATCCATTTTAACTCCTCCATAGAATTTAATTTAACATATCATTTATGATTCAATATTAAACAACTACTAATTAATAAATATTGCTTTACTATTTCATTAACTTTCCATATACCTTATGGAATTATTTGTTTTAAGTCTATATAAATATTTAACAATTTGATCAGCTCTATCTTTATCATTTGTAGTTAAGAGCTCTAAGACAATTCTAGCATTATCCATAACACCTACCGCACCTATAGGCGGAATTATGAATTCAATTATATTATTTATACCATCATTATTAAACTCTTCCAAACTGTTAAATTCTATTATTGATCTCAATCCATTATTATTAGTATTCATCAGGAACTTATTTCCTTCTTTAATTAGTACTCCATTTTCTCCCTTTGATGGTACCTTTGCCCACTGAATACCTATAAGTATTAAATCTAAATATTTATTTATACTTTTCATATTATAATATATAGCAATAGCTTGCATAAGCTTAAAAGTAAGTCCACTTGTCGATAAGTTCTTATATCTGTATTGGCACCCCTTTTGGTTAGGATTTATATAAATATAGTCATTAACAAGATCACTTTCTTCATTTTCAAGAATAATTAAATCAATACCTAGTTTTTTGCATAGCTCAACTTCTTCTTTAGATTTTAATCCAACACCTAAAGTTATTAATAGTTCAGCACCTAAAAAATCTACGTTATTTTTTATATCTACCGAATTTATTCTAGCATCAGCTTCTTGCCTATCATATATTAAATATTCTACATCAGCATTTAAATATCTCAAAACAAGAATTAACGATGAAACTGCACAAATCCCATCGACATTATATGTACCATAAACAACTATTTTTTGTCTATTATTTACCGCCAAAGCTAATCTCTCTATTGCTTTGTTCATACCCTTAAGTATAAATGGGTTATATCCGCTAATATAATTTGGACAATATATACTTTCCCAGAATTTACGCATGGTTTATTCCTCCATAAAATTAGAAAACACCTTTATTATAAATGATTATAATAAATTTTACAATTATTTTGTTAACAAATGAAAAAACCCCCATTGTGCTGGAGGTTTCTTCATTTCCAGTAATTAAGCTTTTTGTAATTTTTTCTTTTGGCTTCTAACTCTATCTTTTAAGTATACCCAAATTGGTGATGCTATACATATTGATGAATACGCTCCACTTATGATACCTACAATTAAAGGTATCGTAAATGCTTGAACAGATGGCACTAAAAAATTCATTGCTATTATAGTAACAACTGTTGCTGAAGAAGTATATAATGATCTTGCTATAGTTTCAGTCAAACTTACATCTGCCACTTCAATTGATTTCGCTCTTCTCATCATCTTTGTGTTTTCTCTAATTCTATCAAAAATAACTATCGTATCACACATAGAATATCCCACTATAGTCAGTATCGCTGCTATAAAAGGTGTATTTACTGGAATATAAAATATTGAGTAAACAGAAATAGTTACTAATATATCATGAATTGTGGCCGCTATAGCCGCTACTCCAAATTTGAATTCAAATCTAATAGCTATATATACTAACATTACTGCAAAAGCCGCGAGTAATGCATATATAGAATTTTGAGTCAACTCTCTACCTACTGATGATCCTATTTCATTCTGTGAAACTAGCACTTTATCATCCAGTTTATATTTAGATTCTAAATCAGATACAATTAATCCTAACTTATCACTATCCAGATCTGCTGATTTTATTTCATATTGATTATTATTAATTGTATTCGTCGAAGCATCTGGTGCATAACTTCGAATGATTGTGTCAACATCATCTTTATTTATACTTTCGTCTAGTTGAAGTACTATTTCAGAACCACCTTTAAAATCTATACCAAAGTTTAGTCCTCTAACACATAAGAATCCCATTCCGATTACAATAATGATTAGGGATATTGAAAACCATAATTTTGTCTTTTCCATTATTTTAAGCATGTTTTTCATCCCCCTTTTTCAAAGTAACACCAAAGTGTGATGGTTTATTTATAATTCCACTTTCAACAGCTAAATTAACAAGTACTTTTGTTACTACCAAACCTGTAAATAAACTTATAATTATACCTATCATAAGTGTAATTGCAAAACCTTTTACTGCTCCAGATCCTATAAAATATAGAATTAGTGATGCAAGTAAAGTTGTCATGTTAGAATCTACTATTGAAGATAATGCATGCTCTGATCCTTTTTTCACTGCCGCCTTAACAGTGTACCCTTTCTTTAACTCCTCTTTAGTTCTTTCAAACGTTAGTATATTAGCATCAACAGCCACACCAATAGTAAGCAAGAATGCCGCTATACCTGGAAGAGTCAATGTAACACCTACTTCTATAAAAGCAAAAAGTGTAAGTGTTATATACAAAGTTAAAGCAATATTAGCCATTAATCCTTGAATTCTATAATGGAATAGCATGAATAAAAATACTAATCCAACTCCTATAATTCCCGCCTTAACAGAGTTTGGAAATGCTGTAGCTCCTAGTTCCGCTCCAACATTACTAACTGAAACTTCTTTAACTGGAAGTGGAAGTGCACCTGCATTAATCATTCCAGCTAATTCCTTATTCTTTTGTAATGTATCATGTGTTTCAATACTTGCTTTTCCACCTGAAATTTGCGAATTTACTCGCGCACTAGATATTTCTTCGTCATCAAGGTAAATTGAAATATTTTGCCCAATATATTTTCCTGTTGCATCTGCAAACTTTTGTGCACCTTCATCATTTAATTCTAAACCAACTTCATATCCACCATTTTGTTGATTCATTTGTGCAGTTGCTTTTTTTACATCTGAACCTGTTAAAATTTCAGTTCCATCTGGCCCTTTAAAACTCAAATTACCAGACTTAACCAAACTATCTACTATTTCCTTAGAATTAGTTAATCCCGGTACATCTACTCTTATTCTCTTTGGACCTTCTGTTGCTACAATTGTTTCTGCAACACCAAGTTTATTTACTCTTAAAGATAAATGTTCCTTAGCACTTTGTAATTCTTCTGCAGTTACATCATCTTTTTGAATTTCCATAAGAACAGAAACTCCGCCTTGTAAATCTAGTCCTCTAGTTATTACTTTATCAAATGATTTAAATTCCCATCCTCCTAGAACAAATCCTTTAAATCCTGCAAAAGCTAACAGTCCAATTACAGCAATAATTAATATCAACAATGCTGAACTTTTGCTTTTTCTTTTCATCTTAATCCCCCTCTGCATATTATGTCTTTCATTAGGTTAGTATTTACTATATATTCCTTACTGAAAATTTTGGATTACAATTTCATTAACAGTTTCCTTTATTATGTAAAATACTTTAATATTTAAAATTAAGAAATTAAAGTCTTTAAGTTAAATTTTAAAGAACTTATTACTTCTTAATTTTAAATATTATTACATTCTTATGTTGCACATTGTTCATTATAGCACACTATAATTTCTTAATAAAGTTTTTTATTAATGTATGATATAACAATAAAATACTGTTTAACCTTCATTTAAATAAAAATGATTTCACATATGTATAACTTCTTTTAATCTTTGTAACGTTAGTCATTAAAAAGCTGAAGTATCTTATAAATTTATCCCTAGCATCCCAGCAAGAGTACCTACAACTAGTGCTATAATCAATTTAATGAAGTCAAAAAGCTTAAATGCTAATTCTCCATTAAAGCTACTAGATAGTATAAACAATACTAAATAATATGATAGTGCTACTCCAAAGCCTACAAGCCATCCCTTTGATTCATTTTTCTTTGCTCCTATCATTGCTCCTAAACTTAAACTGCATAAAGATATTATTACATATATCATGTTAAAAATACCTTTACTAAATACTAGTTTAGTCATCAATAAAGATAGAATTGTAACTCCTATGAAGCTTAAAATCAAAGTTCCAATAGTACCTTTTACTACTGATCTAAAATATTTACTATTTTCCATCAAAAACACCCCCCAACACTTCATTTTATGAAATATTAAAGGGCATTATGATTAATCCATCTTTATTTTATGAGATATTCCACTCTTCTCTAATTTAATCCTAGTTTTTGCAGGACCACTTTCAATTGTAACTGATTTTTCATCTATATGTGTAATCTTACCTATGATTCCACCTCTTGTCACAATTTCATCATTTACTTTTAATTCATCAATCATACCTTGATATTTCTTTTTTCTCTTCTTTTCAGGTAATATAAGAAGGAAAAAAAATATCACAAATACAAGTAAATAAGGCACTACGCTCGTAAGTAACGCTAACATATTATCCATACTCTTCCTCCAATGTGTTTATTATATTTTTTTCTATTCATGATATGTAGTTTACATTTTATTTACTTTAATGTCAATATAAACCTACCTTTGTTACTCATCTTCATTTAGAAATTGTGTAAAGATCTACATCCTACCAAATTCATAAATAATCATTTTCAATTATCTGCCTTCCCATTGTGATAATTTTTCTTCCTTAAATTGCTTGAAATAACCGCCTTCAATTGCGTCTCTTATATCTTTCATTAGCTTATTATAAAAATATAAATTATGTAAAACACATAATCTCATCGCAAGCATTTCCTTTGCTTTAAATAAATGTCTTATATATGCTCTTGTATAATTCTTGCACGTTGGACATTCGCAACCTTCATCAATAGGTCTATCATCAAGTTCATATTTAGCATTCATAAGATTAAGCTTGCCTTCACTACAAAATACATTTCCGTGTCTCCCATTTCTGGCTGGAAGTACGCAATCAAAGAAATCCACACCTCTGTCGACTGCTTCCAATATATTGCTAGGTGTACCTACTCCCATTAAATATATAGGTTTATCTTCTGGCAAATGTGGCACAACTGCATCTATCACTCTATACATTTCTTCATGAGTTTCTCCAACAGCAAGCCCACCTATGGCATATCCATCTAGATCCATCTTAGTTATTTCTTCAGCGTGCTTTATTCTTATATCTTCATAAACTCCACCCTGATTTATTCCGAACAACATTTGTTCCTTATTTATTGTATCTGGCATAGAATTTAATCTATCCATTTCAATTTTACATCTTTCAAGCCATCTTGTAGTTCTTTCTACTGATCTTTCCACGTATTCTCTAGGTGCTGGATTTTCAATACATTCATCAAAAGCCATTGCTATTGTAGATGCCAAATTACTTTGAATTTGCATTGATTCTTCTGGTCCCATAAATATTTTCTTTCCATCTATATGTGAATTAAAATACACGCCTTCCTCTTTTATTTTCCTCATCTTAGCTAACGAAAATACTTGAAATCCACCTGAATCTGTGAGAATTGGCCTATCCCAATTCATAAATTTATGTAATCCTCCAAGTTTTTTAACTACTTTATCACTTGGTCTTAAGTGAAGATGATATGTATTAGAAAGTTCAACCTGGCATCCTATCTCCTTTAAATCCATGCTAGAAACTGCACCTTTTATAGCTGCTAATGTTCCAACATTCATGAATACTGGAGTTTGTATAGTTCCATGAGGAGTTTCAAACTGCCCTCTCCTTGCTTTTCCATCCTTTTTTAATAAAGTATACCTTTTACTCACAAGCGTTCACCTCTTAATTATATTTTTACGAAACTCAGCTACCTTTGTTTACTGAGCAACTCTGAGATTCTTTAAAGAAACTAACTTCCATTTAGTTGTTAGCTGAATTATAAAATCAATATCTATTTTCTAATTCATCCCATTTTATATTGAAACACTTGACTATGTCACCTCATCAATGTAATCAAAACTTTTATTTAATAAACATAGCATCTCCAAATGAGAAAAATCTATATTTTTCATTTACTGCTTCTTCATATGCATTCATAACATTTTCTCTTCCTGCTAGAGTTGAAACAAGCATTATCAACGTAGATTCTGGTAAATGGAAGTTTGTAATTAACTTATCCACTACTTTAAATTTATATCCAGGATAAATAAATATATTAGTCCATCCACTTTGTTCCTTAACAAATCCATTTTCATCGCCAATAGTTTCTAATGTCCTTGTTGAAGTTGTTCCAACAGATATAACCGCATTTCCTCTTTTTTTAGTTTCGTTTATTATATCTGCACTTTCTTTTGAAAGCATATAAAACTCTGAATGCATTTCATGCTCCTCTAGAGATTCAACTTTTACAGGTCTAAAAGTTCCAAGTCCAACATGTAATGTTAAATATACTATGTTAATTCCTTTATTCTTTATTTCCTGCAATAACTCTTTTGTAAAATGTAATCCCGCAGTAGGTGCTGCAGCAGAACCATTTTCTTTAGAATACACTGTTTGATACCTTTCCCTATCTTCTAATCTCTCATGAATATATGGTGGCAAAGGCATCTCCCCAAGCGAATCTAGAACTTCCTCGAATATTCCATCATAGAAAAATTCAACTATTCTATTTCCATTTTCCTTCACTTCAACTACTTCTGCTTTTAACTTACCTTCTCCAAATGTAAATTTTCTACCAACCTTTGCGGATTTACCTGGCTTTGCTAGACACTCCCATTTATCCTTTTCAATTCTTTTAAGTAGAAGGAACTCAATTTTTCCGCCCGTACCTTCCTTTTCTCCAATCAATCTTGCTGGCATTACTCTCGTATTATTTAATACTAAAGTATCTCCTTCATTTAAGTATTCTATAATATCATGAAATCTCTTATGCTTAATTTCACCAGTTTTCTTATCTAAAACCATAAGTCTTGATGAATCTCTTTGTTCCAACGGATGTTGAGCTATCAACTCTTCTGGTAAGTAAAAATCAAAATCTTTTACGTTCATTTATTTATCTTCTCCTAACTAACAGCTTATTCTTATTATTGACACTTCTAACGAAGTTAAACTTTTGAGAAACTATATCAGTTGTTCAGAACTCAATTTTAAAGTGCTTATTAATAAATCACTACTTAATCTCTATTTATCAAAAAAGCTACCTTGTACTTTCCCATTATTACTTTTGTTTTTTGAAGTATTTACTCTTCCAAGATGTTCATAGGCCTTATCACTAGCTATTCTTCCTCTTGGTGTTCTTATTATAAAGCCTTTTTGAAGCAAGTATGGTTCATATACGTCTTCTATAGTTCCCAATTCCTCACCTATAAAATAGGAAAGTGTTTCAATCCCAACAGGTCCCCCGTTAAAATTATCAATAATAGCTTCAAGTATTTTATTATCAACTTTATCAAATCCCTGATTATCAACTTCCAATAATTCTAAAGCCTCTCTAGCCTCTTTTAATGATACTAGCTTATTAGATTTTACTTCTGAATAATCCCTAACTCTTTTTAATAGCCTATTGGCAATTCTAGGTGTTCCTCTAGATCTCTTAGCAATCTCCAAAGCACCTTCTTCAGTAATTGTACAGCCAAAAACTAAAGCGCTTCTACTTACTATCTCTTTAAGTTCTTCATCTGTATAATATTCCATGGCACAAAGTACACCAAATCTATCTCTAAGTGGAGATGTAAGCATTCCAATCCTTGTTGTTGCTCCAATTAGTGTAAATTTGGGAAGATCAATTCTTATAGATTTCGCTGTAGCACCTTTTCCTATAACTATATCTAAAGCATAATCCTCCATAGCAGGATATAATATTTCCTCAACATTTCTATTTAACCTATGTATTTCATCTATAAATAAAACATCATAATCTTTTAGTGTTGTTAGTATCGCTGCTAAATCTCCTGCTCTTTCTATTGCTGGTCCAGAAGTAATTTTTAAATCCCCACCCATTTCTTTTGCTATAATATTAGCTAAAGTAGTTTTTCCAAGTCCAGGTGGTCCATATAAAAGTGTATGATCTAATGCTTCTTTTCTATTTTTTGCAGCTTTAATAAAAATATCTAATCGCTCTTTAACTTTATCTTGTCCTATATATTCATTTATTTTTTGAGGTCTTAAACTAAGTTCAGAATTAAAGTCTTCTTGCATCTCAGATGGATTAACTATTCTTTCCAAAAAACCTCCCCCTTTTCTTATGAGTCATATATGTATAATTTTTTGCTACTTATGTCTTAGAAGTTTTATCCCATCAATGCCTTTAATGCATTTTTAATGATATTTTCTACACTGTCATTCTTATCTATCTTTTTAAGTACTGATTCTGCTTCCTTCTCGCTATACCCTAGCGCAATTAACGCGCTTAAAGCTTCTGATAATGCCATAACATTCTCATTATCCTTAGTATCATTTTCCACACTACTATCCAATAATTCATCTGGCTTTAGTTTATCTTTGATTTCTAAAATAATTCTAGCTGCTGTTTTTTTCCCTATTCCCACACCTCTACAGATGTGTTTCTCATCGCCAATCATTATTGCATATTTTAAATTATTAACTCTGCTTATAGATAATAAAGATAATGCTGCTTTTGGTCCAACTCCACTTACTGTTAAAAGAAGCTTAAACATCTCTAGCTCTTCCTTTGAATCAAACCCATATAATCCAATAAAATCTTCCCTTACTATTTGCTCAAGGTAAAGCATAATCTCCTCTCCATTCTTTGGCATAGAGGACATTGTAGCACCTGATGTAAATATCTTGTAGCCTATACCGCTATTCTCTACTATTACATAATCTTTATTTATTCCAATATATTTACCTTTTATATATTCGTACATCTATTTTACACCAACTTTTCTATATCTATAACTGTATTTAAAATTTAGCTAAAAAACTAATTTCTACATTATTAAAACCTAACTTATACTTTATCATTTTCAGGCAAATCTTTCAACAATGTATTTTTTAATTAATAAAAGGCATGTAAGTATCAAATTACTAACATGCCTTTTATCAATTAAAATTTACCTATCAGAATTTCCATTATGATAAAAATTCTGACAAGCTTTCTTCTGCATCGTCTTTTGAATTATATTCAAGCTCAAAATTCTTAATTTTGTCTTTATCTATCTCGCTTAATTTATCTACTTTTTTGCTATTAGTATACACATCTTCGCTGTTTTCAATTGATAAAGTTCCATTATCATCAGTTTTATATATAGCTAAAAAGCCATCTTTTTCTCCAATATAATATTTATTAGGTTTTACAGCTTTAGAAGCATCTCTTTTATAAGTCATTTCTCCATTAGATTCTACTTCTAAAACATATCCCTTATCTTTTAATGCCTTTGATAATTCCGTTTCTGTTAAATTCTTATCTATATTTAATTCTTTCTTTAACTCTGATAATGTTAATTCTTTTTCTTTCTTTTCACCTGCATATAAATAAATTCTTATATTATCATTTAATTTATTATTTATTTCACTTGATGATACAGGATTATTTTTAGCATTTTTGTTACTTATATACTTTTCTGAAAAATAATATGTTATAGAAAATATAAGTGCTAATGCTAATGTCATACCTATAAATAATTTCTTTTTATTTACCATAATAATCACTCCTTATCAAGGAGTATAGCCATTATTTCTATATTTATACAAAAATTTTCTTTCAATGTTCAAATTAAGTATCTGTATAAAGTATTTACCATTTAAGAGTGATTGCCCATCAACTTTTTCTAAAAGCATGTTTTATGGCACTTATTAATATAATCCATGTTATTTTGAAACAATTCCTATAATGTATAATAGCATTTATTATCAACACGAATACTATTAATTCAATATAGTATAATAGTACTGTTAATATTGGCTTTGCATTCATCCACTTCATATCTAAAAACCTTGAAGTTAAAAATGATAATCCGAATATAACTGCACTAAGAATTATAAGTCCTTTTATCATTCCCTTAAAATCTTCATGACTTGGTGCTATTCCACTTATTAACACTAGAAATAAAAATATAGTTATTATACCTTCTTTACTCACTATTATTCTTGGATCTAGTATTCTAGATATATCAGCAACTTTATCTTTCAATACAAATTTACTCTCTATAAATATGAATAATGGTATATTTATTATGACAGGTGCTATAGCTATAAGAAATTCCTTAATGCTAATTAAAAATGGCATACTGCTTCCAACTCTTGATCTTATAAATCCCGGCCTGTTTCCTTTTGGCAAAAGTTGTACTTGTTCTATTTTAGCAAGACACAAAATTGCAACCAATAAATGTGCAAGTTCATGAGCCGGTGTACTTAAAGCATATATAAATTTAGCCACTCCTGCATTTATACTACTCAGTGCTCCTTGAAAAACCGATTGTATAAATCTCAATACATAGTAATACGAAAAATATATCAATAAAAAAATACCCACTGACTTAATTGCTGTCTCCATTTTAACAACGCCCCCACTATCTTACTCTATTTATAAAACCACATTTTTTGCATAATTCTTCTACTGCCTTTCTTCCAGAAAAACCATTATATATGTCTATAGCTCTTTTTGAACTTAGAATTTCTTCTAATGTATTGTCAAAGATATTACCAAGTGCTATGCTACCATCACTATCTAAACAACAAGGCACTACTGTTCCATCTACTAATATTCCCACTTGATCTCTAAGCCCATAGCAGAAGACTCTTTCTCCTAACTTCTCAACTTGCAATGATGGCCACTTAAATTTCTCTCCCATACTAAGATATACATTATTTTTTAGTTTAAAACTATTTTTTTCCTTTAAACTTTCTCTCAAACTGGATTTTATTTCGAAACTTTGTTCAAGAAATTCAAAAATATCAATATTCATGCTATTACTAGCAGTATACTTTGTATCTAAATTCCACAACCTTAAAGAAGTTATTATATTAGTTTTTTCACTAGCTTCTTTAACAAATTCAATTATATTATCTATATATTTACTAAACTCAACATGTCCCTCATTCGCTTCAAAGCTATGAAGCGAAATATTAACTTGCCTTAAAGCATTTGAACTAAGTAACACATCCTTAACTTCACTTATTAAAGTTCCATTAGTAGTTATATTAACCTTTAATGAATTTTCATTGCTTATATCCAAAAAACTCTTTATATTTTCATTTAAAAATGGTTCTCCCATTAGATGAAAATATACATAATCAGTATGTAATTTCACGCTATTTACGATATGTTGAAAACTTTTCTTATCCATAAACTTAAGTTCCCTATTTGTTTTAGGGCAAAAATCGCAACTTAAATTACACACATTTGTTATCTCTATATAAATCTTTTTAAATTTCTTCATTAAATTATTACTCCAATCAATACATTTAGATAAAAATAAAATATATTTTATATCTCAAACTAGTATATATTTTAATCCCCGCCTTTGCAAGAAAATCACTGCTTTCTTAAAATTATTTTACAATAAAAATTCCACCTAAATCTAATATAAAATTTAGATGGATATACGAATCAGCTTATATTAAACATTTTAATTATAATAATCAATTATTACCTTTACAAAAGATAAAGAGCAAGTGAATCTTACTAACTCCACTTGCTCTTTCTTAGTTACTGATTTTAACGTTGTCCGCCAACTGGGTACGACCGTCTGTCGTACATTGCTACCGGGATTTTTCCGTTGCCCGTCACCAACTGTATATCTCTTGAGATACACTCTTCTGCCGGATTGAAGTGTCAGTACACTAAGATAAATTAAACCTTTATCTTGATTTAATTATATCTCATTTCATCATTAATTGCAATAGTTTTTTGAATTTTCTGAATAATTGTAATTTTTATAATAAAATCCATATACTAGATTTAATGTGAATATGTTTTCTTTTATATTTAATTACAAGTGCAATTTTATATAATTATTCTCTTAACTTTTATTTATCTATCCAAATATATAAATATAGGTTAATTTATAACTACTTTAGTCCCCTTAGGTATATTGTCATAAATCCATTTAGCATTTTCTTTGGCTAACCTTATACACCCATCTGATAGCTTCATACCTAACCTTCCATCTCTAACCGATCCATCCAAATTATAAATTATTGAATGAAATAAATAATTACCTTTAAACTGTGTATAATACCAACACTTGTATCCTTTATTTACGCCAAAATAGAGTCCCTTTATTCCAACCTTATAAGTTCCTTTAGGTGTTGGCGTTGAGGCTTTTCCCAAGGTGCACAAATAACTATTAATTAGGTTCCACTTATTTGTGCTTCCTTTAAAAATATTCACTTTAAAGCTTCCAGTATCTACCCAAATCAAGTAGTTGGTTTCACTAGAATAATTCTTAGAATTTACATAATCTGCATAGCTAATACGGTCACTCGACATATCTGCTCTAATGCCATTTTTTTTAATCCCAATACCTCTTAATACTTTAGATAAAATTTTTTTCATAATTAAAATCCTAATTTAGTAATACATATTAATATATGTCTTATATATTAATTTTGATTTCTATTATTCTAAATGCTCCACTCTATATCCAATTTCTTTATTTGCCAGTCGATAACCTTCCTTAATCATTTCAACCTCGCTAATTTCGTTACCAAGTAAGCTGTCTATAGTAATCTGATTCCTGTTACTAAAGTATTTACTTAAAAGTTTCTCTTCTATTTTTTCTTGAGATGCCAAAGTATAGTCATCTAAAATATGCTTAACATTAAATCCATTTTCCCTTAATGATCTTCCAACTAATATACTCCTATGACACCTTATAGGATCCTGCATAGCTCCAAGAAGTACAATATTATAACCTTTCTGACATCCTGTTTTTAGCCTCTCAATTCCTCTTAAAAAATCTTCTTCCATAATTACCTTTTCAAAATCAGAATATCCTTCCTTATTATAAGAGTTTTTATCTTGTCTTTGAGCCGCAAGTTCTTTAGCCATATATATGTATATAAATCCTTCTTTTTTTAAAGTTTCAGCTATTGTTTCCTTATTATATTGAACATTATATTTCGAATACGGAGTTCCTCTTATATCTACAACAGTATCAATATCATAAGTCTTTAGCATATCTATTAATTTCTCTATAGAATAGTTAGAATGTCCTATTGTGTATATGTACATTTACTTGAACTCCTCTCTTTATTATATTATTTTTTCTTTGCCTTCAATTATACCTTGCTCTTTCCTTAAAATTCTCTTAATACAAACTTTACTTCTATCTTATTCACAGCTTTTTTAATTTCTTTGATATTTTAAATCCTATCTATAAAAATATAGTAACATAAAAACCACTTAGAAAATAAGAACATATCTATAATAATGTAGTTCAAAATACACGTTCCAATAAAAAATATATATATCTACCTATAATTAATAAAGCTTATACAATATCTTCATTATGGTAATAATCACTAAATGGAGGTGTTTTAATGATTACTTTTATAAAAAACTACTCTCTTAAAAATATAAAAATAAAATTTTTAGCTCTATATATCCTGAATGTTACAGACATAGTATTTACTATTTTACTCTTAGATACTGGTTTTTACGTAGAAGCAAATATTTTCATGTTAGAAGTAGTAAAAAGTCCAACTATAAGTTTTTTATTAAAAATATTAGCTCCTGCAGTTCTTTTTGTATTCATATATTTTAGAATGAAAGATGCAACTAATAAACAACTAAAGTACTGTAATTACTTTATTAATGGAAGTATCATATTCTATGGTTTAATAAACACATTTCATATTATCTGGTTTGCATTATTGCCTATATTTATTTTCATATTTTAATTTGCTAACTCTTTTGAAAATCAATATCTAATTCTCTAAATATATATTTATTATATTAATTAATATGTTCAGTTTTCTATCTTAAGCCCTTTATCTTGGTGCTTTTCTCTTAGTGTTAAAATCTAGCTTTTCGTAAATACACCATAGTAAGTTTATTAAAAATATAATTAACAACTAGAAATATTTTCAATTAATTGAACAACAAGAAAGGAATATATTCTTTATTTTTAAAAATGAATTTCTTTTAGAGACAAAATTCATTTTTTATGTTATAATTCAAAATGTTGCTAAGTAATCCTAATAATTTGCAACAAGAAATGATAATAACGTCATATTTAATATTATTTTTATTCAAATTTTAAACTAAGGAAGGATAATTTACTATGAAGAAAATTAAATTTGGTCTAGCATTACAAATTCTTGCAGGACTTATACTTGGAATTATAGTAGGTGGATTTTTTTATGGAAATCCAGCTGTTGAGGCATATTTAAAGCCTATTGGAGATATTTTTATTCGTCTAATAAAAATGATTGTAGTTCCAATCGTCTTTTCATCACTTATAGTTGGTATTGCTGGAGCGGGAGATATTAAGCAGGTTGGAAGACTTGGAGGAAAAACTCTTCTTTACTTTGAAGTAGTAACAACTATTGCTATTGTATTAGGACTTTTAATTGCTAATGTATTTCATCCAGGTACAGGAATAAATATGCAAGAGCTTGCTAAATCTAGCATTGATTCTTATGTAAGCACTGCAGAAAATGTAGCACATCATAGCTTTGCAGACACATTTATAAATATTGTACCTACTAATATTTTTGATTCACTTACAAAAGGAGACATGCTTTCAGTCATTTTCTTTTCTGTTATGTTCGGTCTAGGAGTTGCTGCAATTGGTGAAAAAGGGAAACCTGTTATACAGTTCGCCCAAGGAACGGCTGATGCAATGTTTTGGGTAACAAATCAAATAATGAAGACAGCTCCTTTTGGAGTATTCGCTTTAATTGGTGTGACAGTTTCTAAGTTTGGACTTTCATCTTTAATTCCACTTGGAAAACTAATAGTTACAACTTATGGTTCAATGATTTTATTTATATTACTAATATTTGGACTAATTGCAAAATTAGTTGGGACAAGTATCTTTTCAATCATAAGAATTTTAAAAGACGAACTTATACTTGCTTATAGCACAGCAAGCTCAGAAACAGTTTTACCTAAAATCATGGAGAAAATGGAGAAATTCGGATGTCCTAAAGCTATTGCAACTTTTGTAGTACCAACAGGTTATTCTTTTAATCTAGATGGTTCTACTCTTTACCAAGCTATTGCCGCAATATTTATTGCACAATTATATGGTATTAATTTATCAATACCAGCTCAAATTAATTTAATGCTTGTATTGATGCTTACTTCAAAAGGTATAGCAGGCGTGCCAGGAGTATCTTTTGTAGTTTTACTAGCCACTCTTGGTTCTGTTGGAATTCCAGCCGAAGGCCTAGCTTTTATAGCTGGAATAGATCGTATACTTGACATGGCTAGAACTGTTGTAAATGTATTAGGTAATTCTCTAGCAGTTGTTGTTGTATCAAAATGGGAAGGAAAGTATAATTCTATAAAGGGCAAAGAATATATAAAATCCATAAAGAAAGCTGCTTAATTCTATAACAAAAAAGTGAGTGTTTATCTAGAAATTATTTTCTAAATTAACACTCACTTTTATTTTTATATTCTATTGTCCTAGATTAATTGTTATCTTTATTTCTACTTTTAATATAATTATTATAGATAAGTTTTTACTATTACCTACAACTTATCTATAATCTTTTTCTGTATATATCTAATTACATCGCCTCTACTAATAACTCCTACTACTCTTCTTTCTTTATCTATAACCGGTATCTTTTTAAAGTTATGTTTTGAGAAAATAGACAAAACCTTTTCCATAGTATCTTCTGGAAAAACACAGAAAATATCTTTACATTTTGCAATAGTCATGATATTAGTATCCTTTATCATTCCAATTTCTTCTTCTAATTCTTCCTTTTTAAGATAAAATACATATGAAATTAAATCATACATTTTTCCTTCTTTAGGATTTATGCTTCTTATTATATCACCATCACTTACAATACCCGAAAGTATTCCCTTGTTATCTACTATTGGTACTCCGCCTATTTTATTGGTGACTAATACCCTCATGACATCTTTAATAGTATTTTCTTTACTTACGGAAATTACATCAGTAATCATAAAATCCTTTACTTTCATTATTCTATCCCCTTTAATCAATTTACTTTATAAGTATTTTCTTATTTGTCTATCAAATTCATTAGTAAAATTTTATATTATTTTTATATTAATATCTTTTTAATTTATATATATCTATTATTAAATAACACATTCCTCTATTATAGTTTAATTTTTTATATCATCTTCTAGTTCTCATAAATAATGTTAAAAATATAGCAATAACAGCTATAGCTCCAGTTACAGAAATAGAATATGCCATAGCATCTACAGATGCTTGTCCTTGAATAATTTTTGCCAATTGAGATAGTGCCATAACTTTAGAAGTTTCTTGTGAAAAACCTTCATACATATATGATTTTGTTAGTGAATTTATAGTTCCTACTGCTGTTTTATTGTAGATATTTATTTGCTCTGCAAGTTTTGAATAATTATAACTTGTTTTCGATTGTATTATTACTGTCATTATGGTTACAGCAAGAGAACTTGCCACCTGTCTTATAGTGCTATTCAATGCTGATGCTCTTGGAATCATTTCGCCTTTTACTACATTCATACCAGCAGTGCTAATAGGCATCATAGCTATTCCTAATCCAATAGATCTTATACAGTTAATAAATATTATTGATTCCTTGCTAGAATTCATGCTTATAGCTGTTGACAACTTAAATGTAGCTAGTGCTAATATAATAAGACCTGGTATAACTACAGGTTTAGCTCCGAATTTATCATAAAGCGTTCCGCTTAATGGCATCAAAGCCCCCATAACTAGTGCTGATGGAAACATGATAAGTCCCGCCTGCATCGCAGTATATCCCCTTACATTCTGCAGAAATAAAGGCAATACATATGACCCTCCCATTAATCCTATAGTTAACACAGTTATTATAACTAAGCTCATACTAAAATCAAATAGTTTGAGAACTCTCAGATCTAATAGTGGGTCTGGATGTGTAAGTTCATTAACCACAAATAATATGAGGCTTAAACTCCCCAACGCTACTAACATTGGATTTATCATATCACCCCAATCAATTGAGGATCCTTTTCCAAGTACATATAACAAACTTACCAAACCTACTGTAGATGATAAAAATCCTACTATATCAAATGCCTTAAATGGTTTCATAGGTTGGCCTTTTAAAATAATCATCCCCAACAATACTCCTATTATTCCTATTGGGATATTTACTGTAAAAATTAGTCTCCAATCCATTTTTTCTATAATCAGTCCACCAAGAGTTGGTCCTATAGCAGGTGCGGCCATAGCTGCTATTCCATAAACTCCAAGTGCAAGTCCTATCTTTTTTCTTGGAAATACAGAATATATTATACTCATGCCAACAGGCTGCATCATCCCTCCTCCAATAGCTTGAAATACACGAAATGCTATCATACTAGAATTGCTCCATGCAAATCCGCATAACGCAGACCCTATTGTAAAAATCGCCAATGCAACTATATATACTTTTTTAGCGCCAAAAATATCTTGAAGATATCCTGTTAAAGGAATAATTGCTCCAAGTGCTAATGTATAAGCTGTCATTACCCACTTCACATCATCCAATCCTACGCCAAATACAGACATCATTTTAGTTAATGCAACATTAATTATACTACTGCTTAGTACTGACATAAATGTACCAACTATGATAACTATCATTGCTAACCATGGATTGGCCTGCTCATTACTATTATCCTTCATTCTTTACTCACCCCATTATTTAACATATTACTAGGCATTAAATAAGCTAAAACATTTACATACTACTGCTTCTAAGTTACTTAAGCTTTCTTATACGTCTCTTCTCATTAATTTATGACTTTTTATCATATCTGCGATTTTCAAAATATAAGTTACACTACGAAACTTATTTAAGTATAAGTTACACCGCGTAACTTGTCAATGAATTTTGAGTAACATTTAGTAACTTGTAAGTTTATGATTCATTTGCTATGATGTAATTGTCAATTAGTGAGGAGGTAAAGAAATGGAATTTCAACGCGCTCGAAACGAAGAACAAAAAAGCATTAGGCGTGAACAAATCATAGAGGCTACATTAAAGCTATATGAAAGAGAGCCCTTAGAAAAAATCACACTTGCTTCAATTGCTAATGAGTTAAATTTTTCAAGAGCAAATTTATATAAATACGTTTCCACTAAGGAAGAGATTTTCCTATGGATATTAAGTTCAGATTTAGAAAAATGGGTAAAAAAGACATATGATAAACTTAGAGATTATGATCAATTAGAACTTAAAACATTTTGTCTGTTATGGTCAGAACAAATGTATGAAAATCAGCGTTTTTTAAAGCTGTTCTCAATTTTAGTTTCAGTATTAAGAAGTAATGTGACAACAAAATCACTGGAGATATTGAAGCAAGATCTTGCTAATAGCTTTGGTAAATTAAATTTGATTACTAAAAAATTTATTCCTAACCTGACAGACGATGAGCTTAAACTTTTTAATGAATATCAGATTTATTATGCCGCTAGTTTATATTCTCCAGCAGTATCCTCTAAAAACCAACGTCAAGAATTTCAAACTGTTTCACTACTAGAAGCCCCACCTGATTTTGTTTCGCGTTTTGCAGGATATCTTGAAGTAATTATATTGGGTCTTCAATCGAAAAATAAATAATATTTAGGGGCTGCTCCAAATTGGCTTAAGTGTTTGGAATAGTATTATGTATGATATTTTATGGAATACTAAGTGCATAGATATTTTAAATATAGGGTAAAAACCCTTGCACTTAGGAGTGAATTTATATGTATTCAATTGATAACCAATTAAAAATAGAAGATTTTATATTTCCATACGGAGAATTAGATAAAAATAATAGGTGGGTTAAATTAGCGTCAATAATACCATGGCATGAATTTGAAGAAACATATGCTAAACAATTCATTAATAATGGTCGTCCATCAAAACCATTTCGAATTGTATTAGGAAGCTTAATAATAAAGCAAAAACTTAATTGTTCCGATCGTGAAACGGTATCTGCTATCGCCGAAAATCCTTACCTTCAATATTTTATTGGTTTGAAAGAATTCCAAAATTCCGCACCATTTGGAGCGTCTTCAATGGTTGAATTTCGAAAAAGAATTGATGATGATATGATTATTGAAATGAATAATACTATTCTTAAAGATACTACTAAAAATAATGATGATAAAGATAAGCATGACGATAATGATGATGGAAATGATTCAGATCAATCTAATCAAGGCACTATCATTATTGATGCAACATGTACTCCAGCCTATATAACTTATCCACAAGATTTAAATCTTTTAAATTCTGCAAGAGAAAAACTTGAAGGATATATTGATCAATTGCATAATCCTTCTGAATCTAAAAAGCCTAGAACTTATAGGAAAATTGCGCGTAAGGATTTTCTAAATGTTTCAAAGGCCAGAAAGAAAAATTCTAAAAAGATGCGCAAAGCTATAAGGAAACAATTAAATTATATTGCTAGAGATATTGGATATGTAGTAAATTTTATTGCGAATGGAAAAAAGCTTAATAGTCGACAATCAGAAGAATATGAAGTGATTTTACAGTTATATCATCAACAAAAATATATGTTTGATAATAGAAAACATACAGTAGAAAATAGGATTGTTAGTATCAGTCAACCACATGTTAGACCAATTGTTAGAGGAAAAACTAAAGCTCCTACGGAATTCGGGGCAAAAGTTGAAATAAGTGTTGCTAATGGTTATGTTAGAATGGAAAAGTTGAGTTGGGATGCTTACAACGAATGCGAAAGCTTAATACCTATAACAGAGAGTTATAAAGCAAGAAATGGCTTTTATCCTGAAAGAATATTGGCTGATAAAATTTATAGAAATAGAAAAAACTTAAACTATTGCAAAGAAAATGGAATTAGCATTACCGGCCCTGCTTTAGGCAGACCTAAAAAGAATAAAACTAAAGCTGAAAAAAATCAAGAGTATGTTGATACATGCGAAAGAAATGAAGTTGAGGGAAAGTTTGGTACTGGTAAAACTAGATATGGTTTAGCCAGAATATTTGCAGATTTAAAAGAAACTGCTGAGTGCGTTATTAATATGGCATTTTTTGTAATGAACCTTGATAAAAAATTGAGGGTCATTCTACGCCATTTTACAAATTACTATATTTTGGAATACTACATATAAATATAGGGGGTTTTAAAGCACCCCCTATTTATTTTATAATTCTTATATATAAGTCAAACTATAATTAGTATAATAAATTTATCTAAAAAAAAGTAGGAATCAATTAGAGATTCCTACTAAATTATTTCAGTATTAAGATATATTTAGATTACAACTTATCTATCTTTGCCTATGTTTAAAGATATAAACATCTTATTAATCTTATAAATATACATAATCATTCATTACAGGCTGTAAGCCTTTAGACTTAATTGCTTCATACACTTCATCTACTGATCTGTTATCTGCAATTTCAAATTGATTATCTCCCCTGTCTTCTGCATCTTCCGCATGGCTTCCTATTCCTGTACTTACACCTGCTGAAATCTTAGTAGCTGCTAAGCCAATTACATTATTACGAAATCTTTCGCATTCTCTTGTAGAAATCGTAATATTAGCAAAAGGCATAAAAAGACGGTACGCTGTAATGACTTGCAAGAGTTGTTTCTCATGCACATCCTTTGGATTAATTTTATCATTATTAATAATTGGTCTTAACCTTGGACATGAAAATGCTATCTCTGCATGCGGATACTTTCTTTGAAGAAGGTATGCATGTACCCCTGTCGCAAAAGCATCTTTTCTAAAGTCATCTAGGCCAAGTAATGCTGCAAATCCAACACCACGCATCCCACCTTTTAGAGCTCTTTCTTGCGCATTAAGTCTATATGGAAATATGCGCTTATGCCCTTCAAGATGAAGTGTTTCATATTTATCTGAATTATAAGTTTCCTGGAATACAGTTACAAAATCTGCACCGCATTCTTGAAGATATTCATATTCATCAGAATTCATAGGATATACTTCTAATCCTACCATCTTAAAATACTTACGTGCTATCTTACAAGCTTCTCCAATATATTTTACATCTGACATTTTTCTGCTTTCACCAGTAAGCAGAAGCACTTCCTCCAAACCTGTTTTAGCTATTGCCTGCATTTCTTTCTCTATTTCATCGAAATTTAACTTCGCTCTGCGTATTTTATTATGACAGTTAAATCCACAATAAATACAATAGTTCTCACAATAATTTGCTAGATATAGTGGTGTGAACATGTAAACTGAGTTACCAAAATGCTTTCTTGTTTCCTCTTTAGCTAATTGAGCCATCTCCTCTAAAAACGGCATAGCTGCTGGTGATAATAATGCTGCAAAATCTTCTATGGTACGATAATCATTATCCAAAGCCACTCTAACATCTGTTTCTGTATACTTATTATAATCATAAGCTTCCATGTGATTAATTACTTTATCCATTACATCTGATTCTAATACTTCCATCCCAGCCATATATTCCATGTGATTTATACGTTCTTCGCTCATAGTCTGCCTCCTAATCTTCTAAAAACCCAGTTAATGGTGATGACGCAGAAGCACCTTTATCTAGAACTCTACCTAGTCCTGAAAGATATGCTGCACGTCCTGCCTCAATTGCTTGTTTAAATGCTCCTGCCATAGCTGGAATATCACCAGCTGTCGCAATTGCAGTATTAGCCATAACAGCTGCCACTCCCATTTCCATAGCTTCACAGGCTTGAGATGGTCTTCCAATCCCTGCATCCACAATAATTGGAAGATCTATTTCATCTACTAATATTTTTATGAATTCTTTTGTAGCTAAACCTTTATTAGATCCAATCGGTGATGCAAGAGGCATAATACACGCTGCTCCAGCATTAACTAAATCACGAGCCACATTTAAATCTGCATGCATATATGGCATTACTATAAAACCTTCTTTAGCAAGAATCTCAGTTGCTTTAATAGTCTCATAATTATCTGGAAGCAAATATTTTGAGTCATGAATTATTTCAACTTTTACAAAATCACCACAATTCATTGCTCTTGCAAGTCTTGCAATTCTAACTGCTTCTTCCGCATTTCTTGCCCCAGATGTATTTGGAAGCAATGTAACACCCTCTGGAATAAAATCCAAAATATTTTCACCTCCGCTTGTATTAGCGCGTCTTAATGCCAAAGTAATCATCTGTGCGCCTGCATTCTCAACTGCAGCCTTAATTAAATTCAAATTATATTTTCCAGACCCTAGTATGAATCTTGATGAGAATTCATGTCCTCCAAGTGTTAATACATCTTTTTTCATTCCAATACTCTCCTTTAGCATTTTTCAGCAAGAACTAGCAGTATATAAAATTCGATTATTAAAATAAATTAATATTTATAACCAAATTATTAAATAAATAACTTAATTTAAAAGCTTGTCCTTTTCTAATCTAGATCTTGCAGTAAAATTATTGTTTTTATTGTTGATAATATACATTAGTGATATTTCTGAATTTATTAATGCATCAGCCGCCTCCAACAAAGCTAATTACTTCTAAAGAATCACCATCTTTAATATTTGTCTGCTTATATTGGGGTTTTGGCATTATTTCACCATTTAGCTCAACTACAATCTTATCTATTAAATATCCTTCACTGATAAGAAAGTCCTCTAACGATAATCCAGTTGCATTATCTGCCTCTTTTCCATTCACTTTTACCATTTAATCACCTCTTAAATATTTAATATGACTAAAAAAGGCCACACGAAAAAATACACCCAAGGTGGTGTACCCCTTCGTGTGACCTTCACACTCTGTAAATGATTATATCATTACACTAAGTTGGTGTCAAATTAACTTTAATTCAAAATGCATTACAAAATCAAAAAACAAATTTTTGTAATGCATTTTTATCTTATTCTGACTATTTTTCATTATATATTTTATAAGCATTCTTTAATAAGCCTTTATATAAAAGACTACTTCCAACAAGTGAAATAATAATGCAAATTCCAAATATAATTACATAATTCCTCAATATTATGGCAGCTACTACTAAACCAGCTCCTAATATAAATATAATAAGCATAATTAATAGAGGTATATAATTATTTTTAAACATAGCTTTTTCATTTTCCCATTCCAATTTTGGTGATTTAAAGTCTATATATAATCCCAATAAAGTTACCATAAGTATTGATCCAAATGAAGATATCGTCCCGAGCAATATTATGATAGGACTTACGTTTACTAATAAGAGTCCTAAGACAACTATAACCATCCCAAATTCATTTATAAATAATGATGAAAGAATCTTAGAGTATAGCTGAGTTTTATATTCCACAGGAATATACTTCGATACAATAAAATCTTTCCCCTCTCTTGAAAGTGCACTTGCACCTGCTCCACCTGACATTATACATACCGTTCCACCTACAAATGCAATTGCTATGGTAATCGCATTCCATTTGGGACTACTATTTAATAAATACCTATACTCTGATAGTTTACCACCGGAAAAAAATGCAACACCCATTACTGCCGGCATGTAAAACATCATCGCTATGCAATTAATAAAGAATTGAGGAGTTCTGAATAAGATTTTAATATCTTTTATAATTAATGCTTTTAACTTTGAATTTTCTTTTATTATTTTATCTGCCTTACCGTTTTCTAAAATATTTTCCCTCTTGCTATAAGTTTCAGAAATACCTATTACTCCCTTTAAATATAACTTTCCTCCTATATAATAATATATTATGAAAATAATTAAACTTAGGCATAAAGACATAAGTATATTAAGTAAGCCTCTAATGTCATTATTATATAATAGCCCATTTGAAGAAAATCTACTTGTTATGAAAATATCATTTAGCGTACTCATCGCGCTGTTATTTCCATCTGAAAATCTTTGAATCATTTGCTGTGAATTTGTACTTCTTCCAGAACTTGATGTAAAAAAATTGAATCCTACTATCAATATTAGTGATGCACACCCTGTAAATACTCTAAATGCATCTTTATGCTTAGATAAGCTAGTGAACCTCATAAGAATCATGCATATTAACGATGCCAATACCATCGGTATAATAGGAGTTATTAATAACACTATAATTCCATATAAATAATACAAGAAGCTTGCCTTTGACACAAATCCATAGACTATAAGTGGCAAAATTAACATTGATGTATACACATACATATTAATTAACACTGCCATAAACTTTCCAAATACTATTTCACTACTTTTAAAAGGAAGTGGTAATATAACTTCAATATCATTTGAAAAGTATAAGATATTTATTATTGTATACATTCCAAAGATGAAAGAAACACTCTCCCCAATTGACAATATTATTGATAATAATATTCCTTCCTGTCTCATAGCATGAAGCGGTCCGTAGCCTTCACTTATTATTACAGTAAAAGGCATAGATAACATTACTACAATAAATATCATTAGCATCACTGCGAATACAGGTTTCATTTTCTTACTACTAGCAAACATTTCCTCAAATGCATTTCTTATAAAATATTTTGTTATTATCTTAAGCCTATTCATCTTGAATCATCTCCAAAAACATCTCTTCTAAGGATTCATTCTCTTTAAACTCTTTTCTCATATTGCTTAGTGTTCCATTAAATATTAATTGCCCTTTATTAATAATCGCGACTTTATCACAGACTTTCTCTGCAACTTCCAACACATGTGTAGAAAAAATCACGGTATTTCCTTCATCGGCATGTTCTCTCATCATTTCTTTTAATGTAAATGCTGATTTTGGATCTAAACCTGTCATTGGTTCATCTAAAATCCAAACTTTTGGCTTATGAATCAAAACTCCCATAAGAACCACCTTTTGTCTCATACCATGAGAATATGAATGTATCTTATCTCCTAATGCCAACTCCATTTCAAACCTTTTTGATATTTCTCTTATCCTTGATAATCTTTCTTCCTTTGAAACCCCATAAACATCAGCCATGAAATTTAAATATTCCATTCCACTTAATCTTAAAAACATATCCGGGCTATCTGGAACATAACCAAATTGCTCTTTTGCTCTAACTGGCTCTTTACTAATATCAATTCCGTTAATTTCAATTTTTCCCGATGTAGGCGATATTATTCCAGTTATCATTTTAATAGTTGTTGTTTTTCCAGCCCCATTAGGCCCTAATAATCCATATATTTCTCCATCCCTGATTTCCAAATTTAAATTGCTTACCGCATTATAATTTCCATTATAACTTTTTGTTATATTGCTTATATTTATCATAAATTTATCCTCTCCTTGGAATTATTATACTAAAACTCGGTCTTATAACAACTTAAATAAATCTTAATTTTAGATTAATTATTCATCTCCTTTTAATATGCATACATAATCCTACAATTAATAAAGCTATTATTGAAAATTTAATAAGGAGTATATAACTTCTAAAATTATTATATACATCCTTAAAAAATGTATTTAAATAAATTTAATCCTATAAAAAACCTCTTTTTGATGTTTACTAAATACTACGCTACCTTATAATTTAGATAACATTTTTCTTAATTCACCAATATCATTTACTGGAGCCATACACGATTTTCCTTTACATAAATAATATGTAGATTTTTCATTTATAAGATCATATTCCTTAAGAAATGGTGCTAAATTTTCTATTTTATTTCTATTTTCATCATTCTTAATTATTGTTGTTAAATTAAAAATAGACCTTTCACTTAATAAATCTTTGATTTTTTCTTCTTCACCTTTATCATTAGTAACGCATACTAATTCTTCTGATTCATTTAAAGCAAATGATGCAGCCATTAAAAAGAATGAATGATTTATCTCTTCATTAAATACTGAGCCACAAATAAAATTAAATTGTTTCTCTGCCATTTCTTCAAGAGTTAAATCACCAGTAAGTCTTGCAAGCTTTATTAAATTGTAAGCTGCAACAGAATTTCCTGAAGGCATAGCACCATCAAAAAGTTCCTTAGGTCTAGCAATTAATTTTTCACTATCCTCACCATAAAGGAAGAATCCATCTTTTTCATTATCCCAAAATAAGTTAATCATATCCTTATTTATTTCAATCGCCTTATTTAAAAACTCAATATCATAGCTACTTTCATAAAGCTCTATAAGTCCAAAACAAAGAAAAGCATAGTCATCTAAATAAGCTTTATGACGCGAATCCTTATCTCTATACCTTGCAAGAAGCCTTTTATTTTCGTCCATCAAGTTATTGAAAATAAACTCTACTGCTTTCTTAGCATATTCAAAGTATCTTTCATCCTCAATAACTTTATAGGCTTTTCCAAGTGCAGCTATCATAAGTCCATTCCATGAAGTTAAGATTTTATCATCTTTATGTAATTCCGTTCTGTCACTTCTATATTGAAGTATTTGTTCACTAAGTAACTTTATCCTATCATCTGACTTATGAAAGTTTTTATTTTTTATTAAATTCGGAATGCTCTTGCCCTCAAAGTTCCCATCAGAAGTTATGTCAAAATAATCATTAAAATACGTACCATCTTCTTCTCCTAAAACACTTAAAATTTCTAAAGGTTCAAAAACATAATATTTTCCCTCTTCACCTTCGCTATCTGCATCTTCAGCACAGTAAAATCCACCCTCTTTACTAGTAAGCTCTCTAAATACATATTCTAGCACTTTTGTTGCAACCTCTTTGTAAATCTCATTTTTTGTGACCTCATATCCCTCTAAATATGCAATGACAAGCAAAGCATTATCATAAAGCATCTTTTCAAAATGTGGTACCAGCCACTTACTATCCGTAGAATATCTTGAAAAACCAAAACCTATATGATCAAATATTCCACCTCTATACATAGAAATCAAGGTTTTTTCAGCCATTTCTAAAGCTTTAATTTCTTTATGAGATTTATAATATCTAAGCAAAAACATTGTTATATGAGGCGTCGGAAATTTAGGTGCATCACCAAAGCCTCCATACTTTTCCTGAAAAGCGTGTAAAATTTGATTATACCCATTTTTTAATGTCTTAGATGTCAACTTCAATTTGCTTGTTTCACCATCAAAATAGCCACCAAGTTCTGATAAAATACTATCACCAGATGATATAAGCTTATCCTTATTATCCTTCCATTGCTTATTTATTGAATTTAAAATATCCATAAGTCCTGGCATATTATATTTAGCCTTTTTAGGAAAATAAGTACCTGCAAAAAATGGTTTTTGATCTGGAGTCATTATCACTGTAAGCGGCCAGCCTCCATGGCCGGTTAAGGCTTGGCAAACTGTCATATATACACTATCAATATCTGGTCTTTCCTCTCTGTCCACTTTAATCGCAATAAAACTATCATTCATAATTCCTGCAATTTCCTCATCTTCAAATGATTCGTGGGCCATTACATGACACCAGTGACAAGTTGAATACCCAATCGATAAAAAAATAGGCTTATCTTCCTCTTTAGCTTTTGCAAATGCTTCATCCCCCCATGAATACCAATTTATTGGATTATTAGCATGTTGCAATAAATAAGGAGATTTTTCATTTATTAAATTGTTGGCTTTTATTGTAGATAACATATAAACAACACTCCTTTTATACTTTATTAAAATTATCTTTGCCACGCTGAAAAAATATATACACTTATATGATACATACAATAAAAAGCTTATTACTTTATTATTTTCAGATTAAAATCTTTCTACCTATCCATACTATACTAGATAATTGCGAAACTCATTGATAAAAATGAATAATGATTGATTTGAAGTTGCAAAAACATTATTAATGGATTTAATGGTTCCTGCTATACAAATATAATAGTTGACTTCTTAAAAAAGGGCGCACGAAATAAAGCGAAGGTGAATTCCAATTTTTATAAATAAATTTTATGCAATTAATGGCTTTAAGCTTCGGATATATTTATGTTTATGAATTTTATCTGCCACGATAACTGTTATTAGTTGAGTTATTCCGGCTAGAAGTAAATCAGCATGAAGTGTTTGCTCATTTTGAGTCTTACGCTCCGCGACGCAGTAACTATATTTGAAGTGATTTATATTTTTTTCAACAGCTACTCTGATTTTATAAGTATTACTCCATTCTTGGGTTCCTCGTGTTATTCCAGGATATGCGCGCAGATTCTTTTCAGGATAAATATAAAACATTCGTCCACATAAGGAATTTGTACATGGATTTTCACATTGAGTTACACGTTTGCTCTTTTTGGTTTCTTTGTTATATAACCATTTCATTTTAGGGCATACAAACTTCATTGTTGGAATTCTAGAACGAAGATGACTTTTACTACCTTCACGTTTCATTGGAATAGAAGGATCATTCGGACAGCATGGAATGCCGTCTTCGTTTAAAGGGCAATCAGCATTTTCTAGTGTAAGCCTAGTTTTTAAAGGAATATATGCTTTATCAAATTTTAATTCGAGAAGAAGATCACGATAAATTTGAATACTGTCAAAAGCAGCATCTCCTAAAAAGGTTTTTGGACTTATTAATGGATGCTTGTTAAAAAAATCTTTGAGAACAGGGATAAGAGCCTTAGAATCTGCAAGAGATTTATCTTCATCAGGTGAATCAGATTTTTTCTCAACAATAATATCAGGATGAGCATTGAGAAAATCTTTATTATAGAACGAAATATCTCTTACGATACCGAGGCCATTAGTAATGATTCCGAATTTAAAAGCATAGCAAAAATGCCCATTAATATACATTTGTTGGATGGCAGGGTTGGCTGAAGCGTGTGATGGCATAGAGCCATAGGCAGCTTTATAAGGATCATAAGAGTCATCTAAATTGCATGCTTTCTTAAAATTTTTAAGCTGTTTTATAATGCGATTAGCATATTTAGGATTATTTTCAGTGACAAATGCTTCAAGGCCTGAAGTATCAAAAATAGTCATGGAAGCAAGAGCCGTATCAATCTGTTGGCATATCGGTTCAGTAATATCAACAAGATTATCGAACATGGATTGTAAGTCCAAAAGAAAGTCCTGCTTGAAACGAGTAAACTTAGATGAATCAGGAACTCTTAAAAAGCCGCAGAAGTCTCTTAGTTCTTGAGAATATTTAAGGAAAATAATTAAAAGAGAATCTGTAGGAATAGAAAAAATGCGTTGTAAAATTAAAGCACTGATCATAGCATAAAGCTGATATTTTCGCGGCCTTCCTGTGGAAGCGTAAAAATGGTTAATGAAAGATGCAGGAACTAACTCATCAAGGTCGATAGTGTTTTCGAGTAAAGAAAGAAATTGGAATTTATCATTTTCAAATTTTTCTTTGCAATCAGAATAAACATCTGCCAAAGAAAGCTGTTTATATGTTATCATATATATGACTCCTTTCTGAGGTATATGGTAGTTTTGTTTTTAGGCAATTCAATTTTACCATAAATCAGTGAGGAGTTATTTTATTTTGCTAAAAAAATATCCCGCATTTCTGCGGGTTGCGGCGTTTCGCAAACGCCTACATACTATACTTATGAAAGGAGTGATAGCATGAGTAATGATAGCAGTAAATTTGATAATGAATTCAGTGATTTATCTACAGAAGATATATATTTCATAAGACAAATGGAAAACAGAATAAATGAACACCATAATCCTCCAGTATGCCTTATAGCATATGATAAGCAAACCGAAGATAAGTAAAATTTATAAAGCAGATAATTTAATATTTTTTATAAATTATTACTTAGCATAAAAATCATTTTAAGTGGAAAGTTACTAATGTAAACCTGAATTATTCATAGATATAGTTAATAACATAAGAAAGTTAGTTTTTCATGCTATTAGCTATTTCTTTTCTTAATTTTTAATTATTTTTCTAAATATACGTACAGCTTCGCTACGGACTTTAGGTTTTAACCATATCTTACATATTAAATTGTAATCTGAATCAATTTAATAACGGCAGTGAATTGATATTTTTTAAAATATGCCAAAACTCATTTTGATAAGCACATGAACTACAGAGTTTGAATTTTAAGTATCTACTACTCTTTACAAGTTTACCAGCTACTTTAATTATTTTCATTCGTATTGTTTCTATTCTTAGAGATTTCATTGAATTTGTAAAACATAATCTTCTAATCCAATTGTTTAAATTGTATGCTAAAACCATCTCTTGAAGCTTATTAGCATTTGCGATAAAAGATGAACTACTCATTTTATCGAAAGCGAAGCCGTTTTTGCCTTCTTTAATAAAATTCTCCATTGTTCCTCTATTACAATAAAATTTTATTACAGCTTCTGGATGGCTGGTCATGTTAGTCACAACAAAAGTATAATCTATACACATTTGACCTTCTTTCTTTTCTAATTTCACAACAACTCTACGTTCTTTAGTCCATTTCTTTGCTTTATATACAAATTCACCATATATAGTATAATGGTCATAGATATTTCTTTTGCATAATATCTCCATTCTTGTAGTAAATTCTTCAGAATACTTATACAATGTTGCATTTGCTTTTAATCTTATTGCATATTTAGCATCATGTTCTTCTGCAATTTCATAAAGTCCATAAGTATAGCAAAACCGCTATCGCCACGAATGTATAGGTCTGTACAAATATATTTATTTGAATACCTTTTTAATAATGGACCAATAAAAGCCACTGTTTTTCTTGATGTATAAACATTTCCAGAACGCAACTCTGCCTTTAATAAATCACCTGTTAGTCCATCAAAAACTAATAGTGGATGATATCCATTTGCTGAATAATGTGAATTGTATGCTGAACCATATTGATTACCATAAGTTTCAAAATTAGTAGAATCAATATCCAAAATTATTTGATTTGGCATATCAATTGAGTATACTTTATCCAAAACCAACTCATTTATTTTATTAAATTGTCTTAAGTTTTCTTTATCGAGATTGTTATTAAAACGTGAAATTGTAGGCTGTGAAGCTAGTGCATTTTTATCTAAAATTGTAGTAAGCGCTGGATCATATCTTAATTCATCTGAATTATCGTCGGTTGTATAGCCAGCTATTCTTTGATAAACTTTTTGTAGTAATATCTCTTCGTTTGTATGTTCTCTATGATTAATTCCATCATTAACATAAAAAACATCTTTTACAGTTCTTGAAAAACCTATTCTTTCATCAAATTCACTATATAAAATAAGACCAGAATCTGATGTTAAATTTCCACCATCAAAATTAATTTTTACATTTCTCTTGAAATTCAAAGATTTTTCTAATAAACTACCCATATAGACTCTCCTTTGTTAATTGTTTTTTTTCGCAAATTAACCATAACAAATTTGAGTCTATTTTTCTATATTTTTTCACTTAATAAGTGAAGTTTTGAATTTGTTAAGAACAGCTTAACGAGCCATGCAAAGCATGTTTCATATAATTTTATGAATAATTCAGGGTAAATAATAAATCTTAGATAAAAACATACTATTATTAAACTCTATTAGTTTAAAGGAGGAATAAATATGAGAATTCGAGAAGGAGCAATACCAACCGCATTAGGTACAGTTGTAACAGGTGTAGGTGCAGCTATGGTGGCAGTAGAAATGGCACCAGTTATCGCTGCTGGAGTTGTTGGGTTCGGTGCAGCTCACATGGTTCTTGGAGCTATCGATCTAGTTGAACATAAGAAACATCATAGAAGAAGATAAATAAAATAGGCTAATATAATTATCTGGCCTGGTAGATTATAAATTTAATCCACCAGGTTTTTTATTTATTTTTACAATCTAATTTCAATTATATTGATTATTTAGTATATGTAGATTATACTAAAATTAATTTGTCGACAGTATACATTGTATAAATATTGACATTAATTAATCGTTTTAACACAATCTATAGGAGGATAAAGTAATGGAAAAATATAAAATTGAAAAAGCGCCTTCTTACTATGATCAAGCTTACAATTCTATAAAAGCTATGATATTTAACGGTATTTTAAAACCCGGAGATAGGATTTATGAATCCAAACTTGCCAGCGAATTTCAAATAAGCAGAAGTCCAGTAAGAGAAGCCATACGTTCTTTAGAAAAAGATGGACTACTTGTTATTGGAGATAAATCAAAAATTACAATTTATAAGCCAACTAAAGAAGACATAGAAAATATTTATGAATGTCGCCAAGCTTTAGAATCTCAGGCTGCAAAATTAACTACTCTTAAAGCATCTGATAAAGAATTAGATGAAATTGAAAAGGTATTAGTAAAAATTCAAAAAAACATAGAAAGATTTGATGATACACTTACTAAAAGTATTATTGAACTAAATACTAAATTTCATGATTTAATCTTAGATTTCAGCCAAAATAATCATCTAAAAAAGTTGAGTAAAGATTTGAGTTCTCTCACTTATTTTTATAGATCTATAGATGTTTATGAACCTGAGCGTAATATGGATATTTTCAATCATCATCTTGAGATATTTCATTATATTAAAAAGAGAGATGAAGAAAAAGCATATAAAGCAATGTACAACCACATAGACAATGATTTAAAACATTTGAAAAACATTTTATCAAAGGATTGCATTATATAAGTCAAAGTGTAATCCATTATTCTTTAATTCAATTAGTTAAAAATATATTAAAGGAGAATTTATAATGATTATTTTTAATGCATTAGGAAGTGTATTTAGTATAGTTCTCATGATTTCTACTGGATTCTTTTTATCTCATAAAGGCTGGTTTGATGAAAAAACTTCAAAGCTTTTTTCAAGATTAGTGTGCAATCTTGCTATCCCCTGCCTCATGATTTCACAATTTACAGAAAGCTTTGATAAAGAGAAACTATTGAGTCTTAGTGATGGATTATTCGCTCCATTTACATCCATGGCTATTGTTTATATAATTGCCGTAATTGTTTCTAAAGCTATTAAAGTGGACAAGAAACGAATTGGTACCTTTAGATCAATGTTTTTTGTATCAAATTCTATATTTATTGGTCTTCCAGTGAATATGGCTTTATTTGGTGAAAAAAGCATCCCGAATGTTTTATTATACTACATAGCAAATACTACATTTTTCTGGACACTTGGTGTATATGAAATTAGTCGTGATGGCGACTCTACCAATGCCAATATCTTTTCCTTTGATACAATAAAACGTATCATGTCACCTCCTTTATTAAGCTTTACTTTTGCTGTTTTACTTATATTACTAGATATTCATCTTCCAAAGTTTGTTCTAGATACTTGCAAATATTTCGGTAATTTAACAACACCATTAGCTATGTTGTTTATAGGGATAACAATTCACTCTGTTAATTTCAAAGAATTTAGATTTAGCTGGGACATGCTAGCAATACTTTTAGGAAGGTTTGTCATTTCTCCTATATTAATTTTGTTATTGTGTAATTTTGCAAATACTCCTTTACTTATGAAAGAAGTATTTGTTATTCAAGCAGCAATGCCAGTCATGACTAATACAGCAATAGTATCTAAACGTTATAATGCAGATTACGAATATGCTACGATAAATACAATCATAACAACTATTTTTAGCTTAATTGTCATTCCAATTTATATGTTATTACTAGCTTGAACTCATAAGCATCTGTTAAGCCATTATATGAGTTTAATATATAACTCCTGCATTTCAAAAATTGCTAATGCTAAACTTTATTCCTTAACACTAAAAAAAGAGCAGCGTTTAAGCTACTCTTTCTAATATAAATTATATATTTATTTTTTATTAAACTTTACAATTTTGATTGTATAAAAATCTATTTCTCTTTATTGGATGCGGTACTTGGTTTACGCACCATCGAATAAATCACAAATACTGTTATTATTACAAATGTCATTTGTACCCCCCCTAATCTATTTGTTAATTATATATTACTATAATCATGTAATCGTATCAATGGACAATTAGTGGCACGAAAAGATAAAAAATACATTTTTAAAGTAATAAACAAAATATCTTTAGTCATTTTTTGAAAAATATAACTTACATTTTTTCGTATAAAAAAATTCCATTAACTAATAATATTATTGTTAATTAAAATAATATTATTAGGAGGTAACAACTATGAAACCAGAAAAAATGAGTTCACCAAACCAAGGAATCAAATGCGTTGTTAATACATGTCAATATTATATGTCAGGTGATCACTGTTGTGCACAACAAATAGAAGTACAACCTAAAAATGCTAGCGATACTCAAGAAACAGACTGTGCTACATTTATCCCTGAAAACCAAATCTAATTTTATGTATGTGCTCGTTGGATTCACTTCAACGAGCTTTATTTTGTATTTATAGGAATCTTTAATCATAAGACATCAGACATCACTATTGAAAGCTAGACTCTTTTATTATATTATATAAACATAACCTAAAAGGAGGTTTGTTTATGCCACGAAAAGGAAAAAGCTTATCGGAAAGTGTTGCTGATGATATACTAGCGATGATTACTATAGATAAAAAATTTAATATTGGTGATAAACTACCAAATGAAAATGAGCTTTCTACTGAATTAAAAGTAAGCAGAACTACTCTAAGAGAAGCCATTCGTATTTTAGTTGCTCACAATATTTTAGAAATTAGGCGAGGCAAAGGCACATTTGTATCAGAAATAAAAAACATTACTGAAAGCATGGGGTTAGAAAATCTTTCTACTCAAAAATTAGATGTTAAAGATTTATATGAGATGAGATTAATTTTCGAACCAGAGACTGCTTACTATGCTGCTAAACGCGCCACTGATAAGGAATTAGAAAGAATATTGTACTACGGAAGACTTGAAGAAGAAATGATCTTAAATAATGAAGATCGAACCGAGGTAGAGAGATCCTTCCATAAATCTATCGCAAAAGCTACTCATAATGAATTTATGAACAAGCTGATGCCTATATTATACAAAGCAATTGATAATGGTGTTATTTTATCCGATGAAAATAAATCAATTCTTCAAAATACTTTAAATGATCATCGCATGATAATGGAGTTTCTGGAGGCTAGAGATGCTGAAGGTGCAAAAACTGCCATGAAAATTCATATTATTAGAGCAATGAAAGATTTAGGTATACCAAATGAATAAGATAAAGTGCTAATTCTTTATATTTATAGAAATAGCACTTTTTTATTTTAATCTTATGTTACAATTGACAACAGACATCATACAACTTATAATTAAAACATACAACGCGATAATTATAAATATATGTAAGGAGAATATACTATGAGAAGTGATGTAATAACAAAAGGATCTAAAAGTGCACCTCAACGTTCATTGCTTAGTGCCTTAGGTTTAACAAAAGAAGAAATGGAAAGGCCTCTTGTAGGTATCGTGAGCTCACAAAATGATATCGTTCCTGGTCATATGAATTTAGACAAAATAGTTGAAGCTGTAAAAATGGGAGTTTCAATGGCTGGAGGTACTCCAATTGTCTTTCCTGCAATTGCTGTTTGTGACGGTATTGCTATGGGACATGAAGGAATGAAATATTCATTAGTTACAAGAGATTTAATTGCAGATTCTACTGAAGCTATGGCAATGGCTCATGCCTTTGATGCATTAGTAATGGTTCCTAATTGTGATAAAAATGTTCCTGGCCTTCTAATGGCTGCAGCAAGAGTTAATATTCCTACAATTTTTGTAAGTGGCGGACCAATGCTTGCTGGAAAAGTTGACGGATGTAAGACAAGCTTATCAAGTATGTTTGAAGCTGTTGGCGCTTACAATGCTGGAAAAATTACAGCTGAAAAATTAGATGAATATGAAAACAACGTATGCCCTACTTGTGGTTCTTGTTCAGGAATGTATACTGCAAATAGTATGAACTGTTTAACTGAAGTACTTGGTATGGGCCTTCAAGGGAATGGCACAATCCCTGCAGTTTATTCGGAAAGAATAAAACTTGCAAAGCATGCTGGCATGAAAATCATGGAATTACTTGAAAAGAACATAAGACCACGAGATATTATGACGGAAGATGCATTTATGAATGCTATGACTATGGACATGGCTCTTGGCTGTAGTACCAATAGTATGTTACATTTACCTGCAATTGCACACGAAGTTGGCTTTGATTTAAATGTTGATATAGCTAATGAAATTAGTTCAAAAACACCTAATCTTTGTCATCTTGCTCCTGCAGGACACACTTATATTGAAGATCTAAATGATGCTGGTGGAATTTACGCTGTTATGAATGAAATAAGTAAGCTTGGTTTATTAAAAACTAACCTTATAACATGTACAGGAAAAACTGTTGGTGAAAACATTGAAGGATGTGCAAATAAAAATCCTGAAGTTATTAGACCAGTCGAAAATCCATATAGTCAAACTGGTGGGATTGCAGTTCTTAAAGGAAATCTAGCACCTGATTCATGTGTCGTTAAGCGTTCAGCCGTTGTACCAGAAATGTTAAAGCATGAAGGTCCAGCTAAAGTGTTTGATTGCGAAGAAGATGCCCTTGAAGCCATAAATACAGGAAAAATTGTTGCTGGAGATGTTGTTGTTATCAGATATGAAGGACCTAAAGGAGGCCCTGGCATGAGAGAAATGCTTAATCCAACTTCTGCAATTGCAGGAAGAGGTCTTGGAAGTTCCGTTGCTCTTATAACAGATGGACGTTTTAGTGGCGCTAGCAGAGGTGCTTCAATCGGTCACGTTTCTCCAGAGGCGGCAGTAGGTGGTAACATAGCATTAGTTGAGGATGGAGATATGATCCAAATTGATATTAACGCTAACACTATTAACTTCTTAGTTAGCGATGAAGAATTAGCAAGAAGAAAAGCAAATTGGAAACCAAGAAAACCAAAAATAACTACAGGTTATCTAGCAAGATACGCTGCTCTTGTTACGTCAGGAAATAGAGGTGCTATCTTAGACATTCCTAAATTTTAATTAAACTAATTGTTAATTATATACTTATAGATAACCCAACTAAAACCTGAACTTATGAATATAACTCGCCGAAATGAATAACATACTTTTGTTCCAGTTTCTAGTTGGGATATATTTCATAGTATAAATCTAAAACTAAATTTATGTGGTAACTTACCGAAATCATAAATATTTTGTTCCGAAAATCTATGAAAATATATTTATGATTTCTAGTGAAGATATGAACTTAAAGTTTTAGCAAATTTGTAAATACATTCATCTAATAAGTTAAATTCTTAAATTGGATATCTATAAACAAAATAGTGATATTAATCCACTTTATTTAACTATAATATAGCTACAGATTTCTGATCTAGGAGTGATTCCTATCAACAAAATTTCCGTAGCTATATTTTTTATTCTCAATGAATTTATTTTATTCCTATCACATAAATACAATGTTACATTGTTATAATTTCCTGCCTTTACCTAATATAATAATTCCTATAATTTTTTAATTGCTTCTCTACTATACTCTCCATAAAAGTAATTATTTCATTATATCACATATGATTTATTTGTATTATTTTTACATAAGTATGTTATAATTCAAGGTATATTTATGGAGATATTAATAATTATATAGATATAGATGCTACTTTAGGAGGTATATTTATATGACACAAATAGTTAAAAGAGGCTTTGTTCCATCTGACGAAATTGAATTTAATGAAGAAAACCTAACATTATTAAAAAAAGCTCAAAAGGATATCTATTACTTAATAAATCACGGGTATAGTATAGATAAAAGTGTTGAATTTGTAGGAAATCATTTTTTATTTTCTGCTAGGCAAAGACTAGCATTAAAAAGAAGCATATCTTCTTATAAAGATATTATTAGCAGGCAGAAACGTAAAATATTAGATACATACGAAAATAGCACACTACATATTGATGGTCTTAATATAATTATTACTCTTGAAGTAGCTTTGTCTAACTCAACACTAATTAAATGTATGGACGGAACTCTCCGAGATTTGGCTGGACTTCGTGGAACATATAAGTTAATTGATAAAACGGATACAGCAATAGATTTGATTGGTAAAAGATTAGATGAAATGAAGATACGTAAGGCTATCTTTTATCTTGACTCTCCTGTTTCTAATACAGGAAGATTAAAATCAAGGCTATTAGAACTTCTATATAAATACAACTTCGATATAGAAGTTATTCTTATTCCAAATGCAGATGTTATTCTAAATAAATTGGATCATGTTGTAACTAGCGATGGGATAATTCTTAACACATGTGAAAGTTGGATAAACTTAGCATATGAAATTGTTGAAGAAGAATTACCTAGTACGTCCTATATTGATTTTGAAATTAGATTTTAGTATATTTAAGAATACAACCAATTTATGTAAGAATATAAAAGTTCAAGAATTATATTAACGTAAATTATAACAATCTGAAACTCTGATGAATATATTATTTATAACTAATTTCTGAGGAGTAAAATATAAATGTTAATTGATAATGAGTTCATTAGTGACGATACTATGAACTTCGAAGACTTTAATAGCTTTGAATTTTCACCAATTTTAGATGAATCTGCTGATAAAAAACGTGCACCTTTTACACCAAATAGTGGAGGTTTTCCGCCTCCAGGAAACTATCCTCCTAACTTTAATTTTAATCCTCCTAATTTTGATTATGATAATTCTCCAAATTTTAATTACCCTGGCGGTGGTGTATTCAATCCTCCTGGAGCACCTAAATCTCCACCACCTAATTATGTCCCCCAAAAAAATGATTCTGGAGTTCAAAAAGTCGGAGTTAGCGGTGGTGTAAATGCTAAAGCTGTTAGTTCTAACTCTATAAGATTTTGTCTTTATAAATACACATATATTTGGGAAGAGAATGGAAATAACTATTGGACTTTCTTATTAAGTGTTAACAGACGTACAGTATCTGGTTTTAGATGGTTCCGTAGAAATTGGGTCTATTTCGGATTAGATTTAAGAAGAATAGATTCTTTCATATGCTATAGATCTGATTCTGAATCAGAAGAAAAATGCAATGATTGCATAGATTTAAACAGAAGTGATAAATCATTATTACTAAATAATCAAAAGGAATATTCATTAAATGGAAGTAAGGATGTCTATACTAAAACTCTGGCTTCAATAGATATACCTGATATCAAAGAAGATGTTATGACTAAGACAATAGGTTATTTGGATGATAACGAAATTGCTAGCGAAATGCCTTGCGTAAAAGCCAGAAATATTTGTTATAGAATTAACTTAGAAGTAACTTATCCAAGTAATTATGATATAAACTTAAAAAGAAATATAAATAAGTTAGTGGAAGAAGCAAGTAATGATGCTTATGAAATTATATCTTTAAACAGAAACGGTGAAAGCAGTTTTGAACCGCTTGAAACTTTCAATTTATCTGCTAAGTCGATTCCTGATGCTTTTAAAGCTTTCTCTGATTCCTTTAGCAGTAAGCTTAACCTTTTAAACTCCACTATAAACCTTGAAGACATTACTTATTGTATAAGGCATGAAAAGATTTATAACAACTGGAAACCTTATTTTTATAATGATTCATTGTATTAGGTAACAAATAAATTTTATCCATTTCTTACAAATATAACAAGGCTAGAGAAACACATCAACTCTCTAGTCTTATTTTTTATCGTTAAAAGTATTTAAATTGTATAATTTAAATATAGACCTTCTACTTTTTTCCAATCTATTAAGTTCCATATGTTTTTTACATAATCTGCTCTTAGATTTTTATACTTTAAATAATAAGCATGTTCCCACACATCTATGGTCAAAATTGGAACAACCCCATTCATAGCAGGTGAATTTTGATTTAGTGTATTTCTCACTGATAATTTTCCATCTTTATCTTTAACCAAAAAACCATAACCCGATCCAAATTGACCTATAGCTGCATTACTTACTTCGGTCTTTAGAGTATATAAATCACCAAATGTATTATGTATCTCATCTAATAATTTTCCTTCTGGAGCTTTCTTGGGAGTTGGCGAAAGAAGTGCAAAATACAAATTATGATTTGATACACCTCCACCTTGATCTATTACTCCTTGCCTAATTTCTTCTGGCAACTCATTCACATTTGCTAACAATTGATCTAAAGATTTACCTTCTGTATACTGCTCATAGCCTTTTATAAGCGAATTTAAATTATCTACATATTTTTGAAGATGCTTACTATAATGTGTTTCAACTGTTTCTGCATCTATATATGGTTCTAATGCATCAAATGCATATGGTAATTGGATTTTATCAAACATATTTCATCTCTCCTTAGTATTTTATTAATCTGAAATATTAATAGTTTTAGCAAGAAAGAGTGATTTATGTATTGTAACTTATATTTATAATATTATATATCTATCTCCCATGGGTTTTCCTTATTTTCTGAGAATAATATGCAGCTTTTTATTGAATTTTCAATCATATCACTTACCGCTTGATCTGTATAAAAAGCTGCATGAGGTGTTATTATTACATTAGGAAAAGACTTTAGAATAGCTAAATTTCTATTTTTTAAAGTCTCTCCCTTTAGATCACTATAATAAATATTAGATTCCTGTTCAATAACATCTAAAGCAGCTCCTCCTATCTTTTTACTTTCAATTCCATGTATTAAATCATTTGTATTAATTAATGATCCACGGGCAGTATTAATAATAAAGACTCCATCTTTCATTAATTTAATGGCTTTCTTATTAATTATATGATAATTATCGTCTGTTGCTGGCATATGCAATGTTATAATATCACTATCTTTAAATAGATTGTCCAAATCTACATACTTAGCATTTGATTTCATTTCATCATTTTCATATATATCATGTGCTAATATTTTGCAACCAAAACCACTTAAATGTTTGATAACAGTCCTTCCTATTTTCCCTGTCCCTACAACACCTATAGTCAAGTTAGGTAATTCCTTGCCTTGAATACCTCTTAAAGAAAAGTCTTGCACATTGCTTCTTTCCATTATAAGTTTGACTTTTCTAACTGCCATTAATATTAACATTATAGTATAATCAGCTACGCTATTTGGTGAATACGTCACATTCCCTACACGAACCCCAAGTTCCTTAGCCTTTTTCAAATCTATATGATCATATCCAATAGTCCTTGTCGATATAAATTTGACACCTAACTCATGAAATTTTCCAACTAATTCTGAGTTTATATTTGTTGTAATTATACTGATACAATCAAAACCTTTTGCAAGAGGTGCTGTTTCTAAACTTGGTTCCTCATTACATGAAACAACTTCAACATTATACTTTTTACTAAATTCTTCGAAATACTGTGTTTCATCACGCCTATGACTATATGCTAAAATTCTCATTTAATATCAGTTCCTTTCAGAAATTATTATTTCTACAATATTTATTTAATTCTAATTTTACCATACTTTTTAACTTATTTTCCAAATTATTCATTAATTAATCATTCCTCTAATAAAGCAAGTTAAATATAAACTTCCTAATAAAAGCAGATTACCTATTCTGCTTCATAGTAACATTTTTATATTTCTTGTAAACTCCTAATATAAATTACGGCGATTGTGGTTGTGCTTAGCACTCTTTTCATATATGTAGACTTTTTACGCATCTACCTTTTGAACTCATGTAAGAAAAATATAGCACGCCAAAAAAAGGAGCTCAACTGCTCCTCTTATAATTATGAATTATTATATTGTTTTAAAACGAACTTACTAATAGCATAATATTTAAAATAGTAACTATTCCTGCAATACTCCATAAAACAATCTTTTCTAATGTAGTATTTTTATATTTTCCCATTACTTTCTTTGATGATGTTAAATATATTTGCGTGAAAATTGTTATTGGTAATTGTATACTTAATAGCATTTGGGAATAAAGTAATCCCTCAAATGGATTGCTAATAAAAAATATAATAACTAAGGCAACCAGTGTAGTTATTAATACTCCAATCTTACTGCTTTTACTGTTTATATCATATTCTTCTCCAAATAAACCAGCGAATATTGATCCTCCAGCCATACCAGCTGTAACTGATGATGCTAATCCAGCAAAAAGCAATGCTATAGCAAATATTATCGAAGCTGAATTTCCAAGCAATGGTTTTAACATTGTTTGAGCTTGTTCAAGTTCGGTAACCTGAACATTATTATTATAAAATGTTATTGCTACTAAAATCATAGCACTATTTATTATAAATCCAATTATCATTGATAACATTGTATCCATAAATTCATACTTTAACTGTCTCTCTAATATGGACTTATCTTTTAAATTCCATTTTCTACTCTGGATTACTTCTGAATGTAAAAATAAATTGTGTGGCATAACTACAGCCCCCAATACACTCATTATTATTGGTAGGGAATTTACTGGAATGCTAGGTACAACTGCACTACGTATTGCTTCTCCCCAATTTATATTCACTAAGAAAGTTTCAAATATAAATGATATTCCTATAATTGATACAAATCCAATTATTACTTTTTCTATTTTCTTGTATGAATTGGAAAATAGCATAAATATAATTACTACAGCAGAAATTAATGCACCTAATTTTAATGGAATATTAAATAACATGTCCAAAGCTATTGCAGCTCCTAATACTTCTGCCATAGCAGTACTCACTGCTGCTAACATTGCTGTTATTGTAATTACTCGTCCTAAAAATTTATTTATATGTTTATTAATTGCTTCCGAAATACATAATCCTGTTACTATTCCTAAGTGAGCAGCATTATGTTGTAATATTATAAGCATTATTGTTGATAGAGTAACAATCCAAAGTAGTTTATAACCATAATTAGATCCAGCTGCAATGTTTGATACCCAATTTCCTGGATCTATAAAACCTACTGTAACTAAAATTCCTGGGCCAATATATTTTAATAGATCTTTTCCGATTAATTTATTTTTAGTTAAATCTTTATTTTTCTCATTCATATATAGATCCACTCCTTTCTTCTACTTATTATATGATAATGATTATCAACTGTAAAGTGCCTTTTATTTTCTTTATTATATAACTTATTATTATTTACCTAATTTATCCCTTCTTAATTATAATATATAAAGATATAGTTTTTAACCCTAATCGGTGACAAACTTCTAATTGTTTTAATAAAAAAATAACATAAGTTGTAAAATCATAAATAACTTATGTTACTCCCATCATATATATATCAGTATAAATCTATTTTCCTTCTAATTATCTCCATCTAAAATATTTCCAAGCATTCCAAGTACGCTGCCTTCTTCTCTATTTTTTCCGCCAGAAGTTGGAGCTGCTGCAAATACACGTTCCGCAAGCCTGCTAAATGGTAAGCTTTGAACCCATATCTTTCCCGGCCCTGTTACAGTTGCAAAGAATACTCCTTCCCCGCCAAAAAGTGTATTCTTAATTCCACCTATAAATTGTATATCATAATGCACATCTTTAGTCATAGCAACTAAACATCCAGTATCTATTTTTAATGTTTCTCCAGGCAATAAGTTTCTTTCAACTATTGCACCACACGCATGTATAAAAGCTAAGCCATCCCCTTCTAATTTTTCGAGTATGAACCCTTCACCTCCAAAAAAGCCTACACTTAACTTTTTTCTAAAATCTATTCCTACAGATACACCTTTAGCAGCACATAAAAAAGCATCTTTTTGACATATTAGTTTTCCTCCTAATAAACTCAAGTCCATAGGAATTATTTTTCCTGGATAAGGTGCCGCAAAATAAACTTTTTCTTTTAATGTTCCCGAATTTGTAAATGCGGTCATAAACAAACTTTCTCCAGTTAGCACTCTTTTTCCCGCCGAAAAAATTTTATTCATAAAACTGCTGCCGCTTTGTTTTGATCCATCTCCAAATATGGTTTCCATTTGTATGTTTGGATCCATCATCATCATTGCTCCAGCCTCTGCTATTACAGTTTCTGTGGGATCAAGTTCAATTTCTACATATTGTATATCGTCACCTTTTATCTTATAATCAATCTCATGCGAATACATCAGTTGTACTCCCCCTTATTGCTAAAATTTTAATTTTCTTAATCAACTTTTTATTGATTATTTATAATAAATTTATCATTCTGTAACATTTCTGTAACATAAATCTATTATAATAATATTTGTAAAGTAGTTAAAGCATTATTATTAACCCTAATTTAAAAATACTTTTAAATAGTATTTTAGAATGGCTTATTCCCCTAAATAAGTCATTCTTTTTTTCTATCATATTTTATTATATTGGGTCACATGTGTTCTCTGAATCACTTTAAATTCTTTGTAAGACCCAACGTTGTATCTGTTGTTTCCATATCTACCTTATACTGCTCGCCTAAATCATAAGCATTGTAATAACCTTTCTCCATCATGTAATTTGATATTTTTTCATGGGTTTGAATTGCATCTTGTAATTGCTTCTTTAATATAGCTCTAACTTCTAATGAAGTTGATTCTGTTATCGCAACTGCATAATTTTGTACTCCGCTCTTGGCCGAAATTAAAAAGTCAGTAGCTATAACTTGATCAGTCATTTTACTCATTCCTGTAAGACTTTCTATTAATCCATTCATAATTCCGTCTCCTTTCTAAAATATAGTATTTATTCTTCTGAAGATGCAATATTAGATTTTTCCATAAGACTTCTCAACTCTTCAATATGTTTTTCTGATACAGATACCTCTTGTTGCAATATTGATTTTAATTCTTCATCAGAAACTAATGGTGACATAGTAAGAGCTTTAGTTAAACATGTATTTTTGAATGTTAATATTTCATGCAACTGCATAGTTTCATTTGGTGCAATACTTTGATCATTCATATTTTTTTACCCTCCTTAATAAATAAACTTTTCCTATGGCTTTAGAACAACTTTAATACATCCGTCAGTTTTTGTATCAAATACTTCATATCCATATGGCGCTTGATCAAGGGGCAATCTGTGAGTAATAATATCACTTGGATCTACTTTTCCTTCAGCAAGTAATTTATAAAGTGTTGGCATATATGGAATAACTGGAGCTTGACCTGTTCTTATATTAATATTACGATTCATTATATCTCCAAAAGGAAATGCGTTATATCTTCCTCCATAAACTCCAGTAACTTGAATCATTCCACCTTTTCTCACTGCCTGAGTAGCTATAACGAATCCACCTAATGATCCACTTTGAAGTTTTAAACCTGATCCTAAAAACTCCATTGGTGTCATTTTTCCATCCATTCCAACACAGTCTATTACTACATCTGCTCCACCATGAGTGATTTCTCTTAGATATTCCCCTGTATTCTCATGTTGTTCGAAATTAACAGTTTCAACTTTATTATGTCTCCTTGCATGCTCTAACCTATAATCGATATAGTCAACTGCTATTACCCTCTCTGCACCGTGCATCCAGCAGAACTTTTGTGCTAATAGTCCTACAGGCCCACAACCTAACACAATAACAGTATTACCTTTCTTAACCCCAGCATTTTCTACACTCCAATAAGCAGTTCCCATTGCATCCGACATCAACAATAATTTTTCATCCTCTACTTCACAATCTTCTGGAATTTTGAAAGGAGTAAAATTAGCATAAGGCACTCTCATATACTCTGCCTGGCCTCCTGGATATCCTCCAAATGTATCTGAATATCCAAAAAATCCTCCATTTTCTCCATTGGGATTTGAATTATCGCACATACATGTTAAATCATGTTTACAATAAAAACACTCTCCACAACTTACATTAAAAGGCACTATTACTCTATCACCTTTTTTCAATTTCGTAACTTCCGGTCCTACCTCTTCAACAATCCCCATGGGTTCATGTCCTATGATATAATCTTGTGGTAAGTTTGGAACCATATCATGAATTAAGTGCAAATCAGAACCGCATATCGCTGTACTTGTAAGCTTAACAATAATATCATCAGCTTTTTGAATTTTAGGATCTTTAACTTCTTTAACTTTTACATTTTTTATTCCTTGAAATGTTACAGCCTTCATTAAACAATTACCTCCTTTGTTATTTTTCTAGTGTTGCAAACATACCACTTCTACTTGTATCTCCGGGAAATAAATCTAAACTAGCAATTTGAGATATTGTTGTAGATGATTCAATATCCATTTGAAATTGCTTTTCTAGGTTTGTTGGATGGAACCAGCCTTTTTCTACCATAAGATTTGATATTTGTTCATGCATAAGAATTGCATCATTTAACTGATTCTTTAAAACAGTTCTCACTTCTGGAGTTGTCGCCTCAGTCAATGCAATCGCGCAATTTCTCACACCACTTTTTGCATTTAATAAAAAGCCTAGAGACATATTTGCATCCACAAGTTTAGGCATACCCTCCGCATTTCTTATTTCTAAATAATCATTAATCATAATTTTCCCTCCTTTGTTTTCTAGCATTTTTACAAACAATTTATATATAAAATTCTCATCTTATTTTAGGAGCTTTTTTCAATAAATTTTGTAAGTTACTTATTGCTGTTATAGATTGTTGTACATCCTTTTCTAATAATGCCTTTAGATCTTGATCGAAGACTACACCTTCCATCATTTTTGATGTAGTCATGCATATAGTTTTGAAGTTTAACATTTCATGAACTTGCATTGTCTCATTTGGTGCTAGATGTTGGTTTTCCATAAATTCACCTCCTTGACTTCCTTACTAATAAATGTATTCTTCCACACGCAGCTTTTAGTTATGCAATTAACACTTTATTTTTAGCAGTTATCATAAGTGCTTAATTCATATGTCTATAAAGGTGAAATATCAGTACAAAGATTTACAGGGATTGTCATATGGCTTATAATAAAATCAAATAAATATTAATTATACTTAATAAATATTCTAAAATCCTAATTTTAGACATCACTAATTTAGGGAATAATTAATCAAAATTATGAGAGAAGGTTGAACAAAAGTGAACGCAGTGAAAAGTGTAAAAACAAAATTAATTATATCCTTTTTAGCGGTCGCCATCCTAATTGGCATCGTTGGTGTAGATGGAGCTATGTCCCTAAGGACTATAAATAATAACTCTGAAAAAATGTATAGCAATAATTTGCAAAGTGTTAAATACAACTTATCTATAAAATCAAATATGTTTCAGATTAGATCAAATATTTTATCATTAATGCATGAAAAAGATAAATTTAAAATAGATCAGTCAAAAAATAATATAGTGTCTTTAGTAGAAGATGATAATCAATACATAACTTATTATGAAAAGTTAGACAATCCTCAAGATGAAGTTTCTGCTTATAAAGAGTTTAAAGATAACGTAGTAAACTATCGAAATGCCAGAAATAAAATAATACAAGCAGTTGATCTAGGTGATTTTAATAAAGCTCAAAATCAATTTGAGGTCATGCAACCAATCGAAACTCAAATGCTCCATAGCCTTGATAATGTTATACAATTAAATTTAAATTCTGCTGATAATTCTAATACTGAGAATAATTTAATCTACGTACGTTCTAACATAACTATGTCTATACTAACTGGCATAGGATTAATAATCGCGATAGCTCTTGGAATTTTTATATCAAAAAACATAAGTGTATCTCTTGGAAAAATGAAAGAATATGCTGAGAGGCTGGCTTCTTATGATTTCTCAACACCAATTGAATTTAAAAGGAAAGATGAGTTTGGACAAACAGGAGTCGCTTTAAATAAAGCTCAAGCGAATGTAAATAAATTAATTAAAAGAATTATGGAAAATTCGCAAGATATAAGCGCATCAAGCGAGGAACTTTCTGCAACTGCACAAGAATTAACCTCTAGAGTTGTAAACATTGATAAAGCAATAAATGACATTGCTAGCGGAATGCAAGAATCCAGTGCTGCTACAGAGGAAATAAGCGCCTCAGTTGAAGAAGTCAATTCAAATATTAATGAACTTTCAGAAAAAGCTTCTGATGGAAGTAATAATGCGAATAAATCAAAAGAAAGAGCTACAACAGTCCAAATAAATAGCCAAAACGCTATAAAACAAACAAAAGACTTATATTCTGAAAAAGAGAACAAAATGGTGCAGGTTATTGAGAATGGTAAAATAGTTGATAACATTAAAATCATGGCTGATACTATTGGAAATATATCAGCTCAAACTAACCTATTAGCTCTAAATGCAGCTATTGAAGCAGCTAGGGCAGGAGAACACGGTAAGGGATTTGCTGTTGTTGCTGAAGAAGTAAAAACTCTAGCAGAACAATCATCAGACGCAGTAACATCAATTCAAAAAACTATTTCTAAAGTACAGGATGCATTTAATAGCAGTATAACTACCGGAATTGACATACTAAAATTTATTGATAATGAAGTAAATGATCAATTTAATGCTTATCAAGAAACAGGTACTCAGTATTATAATGATTCAAGTTTTGTAAGTAAAATGTCTGAAGAAATCGCATCTATGTCAGAAGAACTTACAGCTACTATAGGCCAAGTAAGTGAGGTTGTACAAGATATGGCTGCAACAACACAAAAGTCAACTGAACAAATAGATACAATCAAAGAAAGCATGGATGAAGCTACTAAAGCTATAGAACAGGTATCACAAACAGCTAACAGTCAAGCTGATCTCGCTCAAACGCTTAGTGAAATGATTCTAAAATTTAAAATTCAATAATTGTTTATATTAACCCTATAGGATAAAATTTAATTTTCTATCTTATAGGGTTAAAAATATTCTTTTCTTCTCATATGTTTTAAAAATCTTTATTTAAATCCATTTATTATAATATTCCTATAACAAAATATTATTTTTTATATAAAATTAGCTAGAACATTTAATCCTAGCTTCTGTATTTCAAACTAATGTGATGAAACAACACTTCAAATAAAATATGCTAATGTAATGTCGTTTCAAATAAATTAATTCATATTTCTATTTATCATTTTTTCTTTTGCTTAATTGTTCTAATCTTAATAATATCTATCTTCTTTGTTCTTAATCTTATATTTTGTTACAATGAGCAATCAATTTTTATATAAGTATTATCTACAATTTGATAATTTAATTTTGATTTCAAATTTTTAACTGCAGATAACTTCTCAATATAATCAATATCTGATAAAGTTATATCTTTCAATCCCGCGATAAACTCAACCTCAGAGTTTATCTTCAATTTATCATTGATAACTTTCTTAAGTTCACTGTTTATATTCATGAAATACCCACACTCCTCATCTACATAGTAATTATTTTCTATACATAATATAGGTATATCATAGCATATTTTGTTGAATTATTCAATTTATTCACTATTTTCCTTTTATTTAAATCGAGTACACTGGCACTTAATCTTCTCATAATTTTAGTAAAAATCTTTTTTTAATTGACATAATATTGCCACAATTATCCTTTATTATAATATTATAAACAATTTATATTAATTGTTCTCCTATTAAATAAATATACAACAAATCAGTATTCAGGATAACTCGATTCCCTTAAACAAGTTATCCTTTTTATTATTTATTACTATATTTAATTCATATAAGACTAATAACTCTAATAAAATTGTATAACACTTTAATCTCATAGCAAATTTTGTAACTTTTTATATCAAAGTCACTCTACATTCATATAGTAAGTTAAATATTTAACAATAATATAATTCAATATCAAAAAAAGGCTTAAGTATTAACTACTTAGCCTTTTTTGGTGATTACCATCTCTCACAAACCATATTTTTTATACCCTATTTTTATACCCACTTATATTCTACCATATTCCAACATAATTTCACTTATTTTCGTAATACATTTTCATCTATATATTGATGTTTTATAACAAAATACATCAATATATCTGTATTTTTATGTCGTTTAAAATCATTATTAATCTAAATTTACATAAAATATTCGTTAAAAAATTATCTATTTGTCTGTAATATTTTATAAATATTATTATTTTAATATAATATTATTTTATTCTATAAAAATAATACCTAAAACTAAAATAAATTCTCCATATTTATTCACCATCATACGCATTAATTGCTATTGGTAATGATTGAATTACTATATTACCTACGGCTGGCAATCCTATTAAAACAGCGCTTATTATTTCTTCTCTTGTTGCTCCAAGAGATTTTGCATGTTTAACATGAAAAGGCAGACCACCTTCAAGTCTTGAAGAAGCTAAAACTGCAATATATGCAAGTTCCTCTGTTTTCGAATCAAGTTTACTTACTGAATCTAATTTTTGAACTGTCTCCATCCATATCTCTTGATACTCCGGCGCCTCTTTCATAAAAGTTTTAAATGCATTACTAACTGATGACACATCACTCATTCTCTTATCCTCCAATCATTTTTATTGATTTAACTTATTAAGTATATAATCCCATATGGCAAGCGCTGAATTTTTCTTACCGTCTGAGGATTCTAACAATTTTTTTAATGTATTTATATTTTCTTTATAGGAAGTGTCTTTAATTATATTTCTTATAGCCAATTGTATTTTTGGTGCATTCCATCTGTTAATTGGTATTCGTATTCCAGCACCTTTCATTACTACATTATCAAGATTTATCTGCTGTTCTGGCTGCATTGCAAATCCAACAATAGGAGTACCACTTGCAATAGCAGTTTGGACTGTTCCTTGCCCACCATATAGCACCCCTCCACTATAATCAGCTTTACCTAAAAATTTTCATTAATAAAGTTTTCAATCCAAGAAATCTCAGTATCTATAAATGCTATTGGTCTTTCAAACAATGCTTTTATATGTGGCCTCTCCTTTGCTGTAGGATGCTGATCATATCTTTTATTTAAGAATTCTTTTCTATCTTTCAAATTTTCTTTATGGTTAATTAAAGCTTTTTTAAATTCTTCCTTGGTCACTAAATAAGAAAATAATAAGCCTATATCAAATTCACTAGGGTCATTCTTATATTCGCTTATCATTTTTATAATCTGTTTCCTAATAATCACTTTGGTTTCTTCTTTTATGAAATATACTTTTCTCTTAGGCGAACCATATTCTTTTTCATATCTGGAACCAATATAGCCTTTCTTTTCAAGTTTATTCAAAGAATTATAAATTGACGAAAATCCAATATCCGTCCACCCTCTCATATTTCTTTGTTCTATTACAGTTTCAAATTCGTATCCATAATAATCTTTATCATATAAAAGTGATAAAAGTATCACCTCAATTTGTGTCATATTCATTCCACCCACCTATTCTATGGTTAGAATAGCATTTTAGGAAGAATGTGTCAATAACTTATAAAAAATAATTTAAATAAAGATTAATTTCAATAATTCTAGTAATTAATCTTCATTTAAATTAGTATATTCATTTATCTACTCTATAATTGTATACAACTCTATTTTTAAGCTGCCCTTCAGAACTTTTCATAGCTTCTCCTTATATGTAACTTATCAATATAAACCATAATTTAATTACTATAAGGATAATAATGTGGAATTTTAGATTGGAATTCTTTTAAGCTTACGATATAATTATCACCATTAAATTCAATAAGCGATACTCCATCAAATTCTTCAATTTCTCCATCATATCTACATTTAAAATACCACTCAACCACTGATATATTCCCCTGATGAATAAACTGCTTTATATCCCAAGCCAATACTTTTCCACGTTTATTCCATTCTTTAAACCATGTTTCAACTGTATCTATTCCATGATATTCAGGACCATAACATTCGCTATAACTTACATTTGAATCAAAAATATCTTTTAATACTGAACAATTATTCTCTAACCAAGATTTAAAATATTTTTTAATTATTTGTTCTCTAATATTCATTACTCACCCAGCTTCTTTCTTAAATCTGAAATATAAGTATTTTGTATTTTCCCTAAATCCATAAAAAAATATGAAAGAATCCTGATAAAAGGATTTTTAATAAAGACATTCTCTTTAAATACTATTTTAGTTCCACCATTTTCTTTTTCTGAAAAACTACCTTTCCAAAATCCAGTAAACATTTTATTTTCCATATTAAAAGCATACTCACTATATTCATCCTTTTTGGATATAATAAACTTTGTAGCATTCCCGTTATGAGTGTATTCAATAAATTCTTTACCATTATTATAAATTTCAATTTTTTTAATATCACTACGCCAACTATAGTCATTATTATTTGTTACTATATTCCAAACCGATTTTATATTAGAATTAAATTCTGCTGTTATTTCTGCTACTCTCGCCCTTTTCAAACTCCTCACCCCTATTATTTTTTCCCTTTTATTTTCTTTTTAACTTTTTGCATTGGCAATTCTTCATAGGTTGCTGATACAACTTCAGTTAAATAGTCTCTATCATCTAAAGATTCAATTAAAAAGGAAGGTTTTGCTCCTTCATAAGCAGGGGCTTCTATAACTTCACATAATAAATTTCTGCCTCCTTTTGTTATCTTTAAAAAGAATTGATTATCACATATTAATCCTATTATTTTTTGATTACAGTAGATTCCGTAATCTCCAAACATTTTTCTATACGTTATTCTTCCTGCACCACTTATCTGTTCGCATACATATTCTACAAACTCTATATTCGAAGCCATTTTCTTTCCTCCCGTTAAGCTCATTTTATAACATCTCTATTGCTTATATCACAACCATTTATAAATATACCTTTTATGTATAATTTTAGCATAAATAATAATTCAAAAGATAGCTATTATTTAAAAACCATTTTTAAATTTCACCTCTAACCCGCATGCTTCCTATAAATATTTATATATGTATATATTTTTCTTTGTATCTATGTTTCTAGGTAAATATATTTCTATGAATAAATTTAACTAGGAACATATAAACATATTTGTATTATTTGATTTTTCTTTATAAAATGTTTATATTAAGTTTATTAACTTGACATAATACTGTCACAAATACCACTTATAATAAAGACATAAGGTTGATAAAACTTTTTTTCATAAATATTTACCCCTATTAAATATTTATAACACAGTATTCAGGATAATTTGTTGCACCCTAGCAGATTATCCTTTTTATTTTTTATTATAGAATTTATATATTGACACAATTTACAATTTTATCCTATAATATTATTGTAAAGTGACTAGAACATATTATAAAACTCCTATCAAAGATGACTTATCCCCCTAAAGTAAGTCATCTTTTTTTGTAGTGTATTATTAATTTATTCACATTAATTTAATAAGTAATAAAGAATTATTTAATATTTGTATTTTATAATAGTAATTGTAAAATAATTAAAGCATTATTATTTTACCCCCGTATTGGTAAATGTATTTTACCTTTATAAGTTCAACCTGCTCCCCTAAGCAGGTTGTTTTTTTCTTCAATTGTTTACCAATCCTTAAATTTATTTAAGAAATTGTTTATATTTAATTAACATATTTAACATAATTTTGTAATGACTATTTGCTATAATAATAATGTAAGATAATTTCTTATTAAATATTTGTCCTTCTACTTATTAAAAAAATATAATAATCTTTTAAAGGATAACTTGGCTAGTAAAACAAGTTATCCTTTTCCATTTAACTAAATTATATAAATCTATTTAATTTATATTTTTATCCTGTAATATTATCGTAAAAAATTATCATTATTTGTAATACGATTTTCTTTGATTAGTTTCCTCTTATGTTATAAAATGTAAAAGTCGGGTTAAATCAAATTAAATAAAAAGAGGTATTATTATGAACAATTTTAAATTATTTCAATTAAAATATAGAATATTCCTAAGAAAATCTATTTTAAATAAGTTGTTAAGTTTTTTCTCCCCAAGTAATAAATTTATGATTATACTATCACAAAATTTGGACAAACATATTGTTGCATATTATAAAAATAAGGAAATTCATGAAGTACATAATTCAAAACAACTTTATTCAGTTTCGAAGTCTTTCTAAAGGACTTGTAATTTACTGAATACTTTTAAAGTTAAGCTTGACTTCATACCTAAGTAACTATACGCTTTTTATCTGAGTTAGACGCAATTCTCCAGCAACTCAAAAAAATACTGAAGAAATTACAATATCGCTCTTTAGAGCCTCGACGTGTATACGAATCACGTACCGTTGCAAACATAATTTACATAGAAAACTCTATGTATAGTCTTTTTATATGCGTCAACTCCCTACTACATATCATATCTTTCAATATTTTGACTACCTCCGATTAAGTTACCCTGAACCGCTCTAATGCCATATCCTTATGAAGGACTTAGGCTATAACATGGTAATAATCTATCTATTTTTTTAGTTTTTTAAAGTCTCAATAATCTTTTTTAATCTTTCAATTCATATATGTCTAATGTAATTATTATTTCATTAAATCCATTAGTTGTTTTATTATGATTAATGTTTATTTGCATATCAACACCTACTTTCTTAACTTAATATTTTTCCCTTTAGAATTTTCCAACTTAATAGATTCCAAAGGATTTTGTGCAATATTTTCGTAATTCAAATCTTCTGTTAACATCTCAATGTAGCGCTTTAAAATCTCTAAATGTCCCAATAGATGTTATAATCCAACTATATTAACACCGTTTAATACTGATTTTTTTGCCCACCAGTGCCTAAAGGCGTGAATTGATGTACGTTCATTCCCTTGCTTTTGTTGTAGTCTTCTATGGCTCTTGTAAGTCCTCTCTCTTTCATTTTTCACCTTGAACTGTTGAGAATAAATAAGTACAATCTACTGGCAAATATTCAATATATTTTCTATTCATTTTTATCATAAAAAAATAGTACCCCTTCCTAAAGCCGTGGGTACTAAAATCATGTATAAAAAATACCCACACCCATTAATAATTAAATTAATATAGTGTGAGTATTTATATTAGCTAATTAATTCACTCTTAAACCAGTAAAACCTTGATTTTCAGACTATTTAGCTAATGCTTCTTGAACAGCAACAGCTACAGCAACAGTCATACCAACCATTGGGTTGTTTCCTGCTCCGATTAATCCCATCATTTCAACGTGAGCTGGAACTGATGAAGATCCTGCGAATTGTGCATCTGAGTGCATTCTTCCCATAGTATCAGTCATACCATAAGAAGCTGGACCTGCAGCCATGTTATCTGGGTGAAGAGTTCTTCCTGTACCACCACCTGATGCTACTGAGAAGTATTTCTTACCTTGTTCGATACATTCTTTCTTGTATGTTCCTGCAACTGGATGTTGGAATCTTGTTGGGTTAGTTGAGTTACCAGTGATTGATACGTCAACTCCTTCTTTATGCATGATTGCAACACCTTCTCTAACGTCGTCAGCACCGTAACATCTTACTTTTGCTCTTTCTCCGTTTGAGTATGCTTTTTCTTTAACTACTTTAACTTCTCCAGTGTAGTAGTCAAATTGAGTTTGAACATATGTGAAACCATTGATTCTTGAAATGATGAATGCAGCATCTTTTCCAAGACCGTTTAAGATAACTCTTAACGGTTCTTTTCTTACTCTGTTAGCTTTTTCAGCTATTTTAATAGCACCTTCAGCAGCAGCAAAGCTTTCGTGTCCTGCTAAGAATGCGAAACATTTAGTTTCTTCTCTTAAAAGCATAGCTCCTAAGTTTCCATGTCCTAAACCAACTTTTCTGTCGTCTGCAACAGAACCTGGGATACAGAATGCTTGTAATCCTTCTCCGATTGCTTCAGCAGCATCAGCAGCCTTAGTGCAACCCTTCTTTATTGCTATAGCAGCACCTAAAACGTATGCCCATCCAGCGTTTTCGAATGCGATTGGTTGAGTTTCCTTAACGATTGTATATGGATCTACTCCAACTTCAGCACAAACTGCTTTAGCATCTTCCATAGTTTTCATTCCGTATTTTTCTAATACTGGAGTGATTTGGTTAATTCTTCTTTCATAACTTTCAAATAATGCCATTTTAAAAATCCTCCTTTACAAATAATTATTTATGTCTTGGGTCTAATAATTCAGCAGCGTCAGCAACTCTTCCGTATTGACCTTTAGCTTTTTCTAATGCTTCGTTAGCATCCATGCCTTTAGCAATGCTTTCCATCATTTTTCCTAAGTTAACAAACTTATATCCGATGATTTCTTTATCTTCGTCTACAGCAACTTCAGTAACATAACCTTCAGCCATTTCTAAGTATCTTGGTCCTTTAGCTAAAGTTCCGTACATAGTACCAACTTGAGATCTTAAACCTTTTCCTAAATCTTCAAGTCCTGCTCCGATAGGTAGTCCACCTTCTGAGAATGCAGTTTGAGTTCTTCCATAAACGATTTGTAAGAATAATTCTCTCATAGCTGTGTTTATAGCGTCACAAACTAAGTCTGTGTTTAATGCTTCTAATATAGTCTTTCCTGGTAATATTTCTGAAGCCATAGCAGCTGAATGAGTCATTCCTGAACATCCAATTGTTTCAACTAACGCTTCTTGGATTATACCATCCTTAACGTTTAATGTTAATTTACAAGCTCCTTGTTGTGGTGCACACCAACCTATTCCGTGAGTTAATCCTGATATATCAGTTACTTCTTTAGATTGAACCCATCTTCCTTCTACAGGAATTGGCGCTGATCCGTGATTAGGACCTTTAGCAAGTACACACATTTCTTCAACTTCTTTTGAATACATCATATATTTTTGCTCCTCCCTAATTAATAGATAATTACAAATTATTAAATCTTATTTCTAAGTTTAAAATTGTAGTTGGGCATAAAATAACCCAGTGGGGCACTTTTCCCTATTCCTATTCTAGCAAATGATTTGATTCCCCACAACCTTTATTTAAAAATTTATGCACATTTATCTACTTTTATTTGAAAATCCGAACTACAAATGAATAAAAATCTTATATTAACTTTAATTAGATAAAATTTTGTCTAATACTTTCATTATGTATTTTTATATGGATATTATAAATTAATTTTCCAAAAATAAAAATAAATTAAAAATACCTATTGAAATATTCTTTAAGACATGGTAGAATAATTTTTGTCAGTTTACATGCCGCTGTGATGGAATTGGCAGACGTGGTGGACTCAAAATCCTCTGGTAGTGATATCGTGCCGGTTCGAATCCGGCCAGCGGCACCATTTGTTTTGGTGGATTGCTGTATTACTTGGCTTAGATGCCTTGTAGTACAGCTTTTTTATACGTTTCTCACTTCTTTTCCCATTTCTGCACAAAATCCTACATTTACCAGTAATTAATCCTCTAAACCCTGTAATCATGGCATTTATAGCGTTTTGTAATATTCTAGTTATAAATCCATCTTACCTTAATATTTTCCTTTTGGGCATTAAATAATATTGGCTATAATTGCAATTGTATTTGCCACTAATTGTTAAAGTATATTGATAATAATTTTATTAATATATTTCTTATGACATAAAATTGAATATTTTTTAATTACTATTTGCATAAAGTTTACTATTATTTCTGATAAAAATAATAAAGAAAGGTAAAAAGATATATGAAAATAGAGTCACTATTCCCAAAACTAGAACTAGTATAAGAGAAGTACCTCTTCCAGATATGCTTAAACCTATAATAAAATCTCTCATAAAAAAAGAATATGGAGAATAAACTAAAATTCGGTGAATTATATTTGAACAATAATCTAATCTTCTGCAAAGAAAATGGTGATTATATAGATAATAAGAAAACAAATAGACATTTAAAAATTGCATAAAAAAAAGCTGGAATTAAAACAGATATACATTACCATAATTTAAGACATATCTTTATAACCAACCGCCTAAGTAAAGACATTAATCCACGTACTGTTATGGGTTGGGTTGGCCATACTGATATTAAAATGCCTATGCTTGTTTATGCTGAAATTAATAAAGATAAGAATAAGAAGGAATATGCGAAAATTAATTGTATGTTTGATTAAAGCTAGGCCAATGGCCTAGCTTATTTAAATTTAATAGAGTTTTATATCAATCTTAAAATTACATCCTATCTATTCTTTCATCTTGTTATTTATTTTAGCCCAATGTTTTTTTACTTGATTGTGAATTTCATTTTTTAAAATATTACTTTCGTTAAATATTTCTTCCGATCGTCTTGCATATGTAATAAAATTTCCATATTCTTTACTATACTTATAATCACCTAAATGAGTATAAAGTTTATATAATTTTCTTTTTAAAGTAAATTCGTATTTACTGCCGTTATATTTCTTAACAGTTCTTGCTTTCTTATAAGCTCTACAATAATATTTAAATAAGCTTTTCTCTCTTATTTTCACTACTTGTCCATCAAAACTAAACCCTAGATAATTTAAAATATTTTTATTAGTATTTAGATTAATAAGCTTATCATTTCCCTGACTATCATATATAAATTGCTCTGTTTTACTTGGATTTAAATCTAATCTTGGTATACTTTTAGCAATTCTATTTATCTCATTAATGTATTCATTGTATTTTTTACTTATAATCTCTGAATCTTGAATTGGAATAACTATAATTAAATCATCACAATACCTTCTATACAAGCCTCTTTTACTTGTTACATAATCATTAACTTGCTTATCAAAATCTAGCATATAAACATTAGAATAAATTGAACTTATAGCAGACCCTTGCGGTATTCCATAACTATTTTCATTCTTTTTTAGATATAATTTTTTAAATTTTCTAAATTCTTCAGTTGTAAAATATTTAGGTTCTTTTAGCATTTCTTTTATCTTTTTATTTTTGTCTTTTTCAATATCATCACGTTCTATATATGTATATTGTGTTATATTTTTATAAATACAAAAATGCTCTATTGGTAATCTTTCAACATCCAATGCTTGTACCAATTTATCCTTAAGATAGTCATGGTCTAAGTTATCAAAAAAAACCGAAAAATCACCAACAAATATAAATGCACTCTTGCATTTACATATAAATTCTAACGCTTCCTTTGAAAAATGTATATTGCATCTGCCCTTAAGATTATTTCTATATGCAGTGGCTACTTTATTAATACCTCTATTAATAGAAATTTTGTCATAGCATTCGTTAAGTATTTGTCCATAATATTGGTAAATAAATCTATCAATATGTGATGAATAAAAAATATCTCGTTTCTTTTCTCGTTTTTCCTTTATTCCAGTATCTTTATCATAAACATATTTGTTAAATATAATTTCATAATGTATAAACGGATAAAATCCATGTTTTTGTATCCAGTTAGTATTTTTAATCATATTTTCATATTTAACATAATCTTTTTTAATATCCAAATGAGTATAATACTTGTTTTTAAAAACAACATTTCTATTCATCCTTTTACCTCCAAAAGAGCTTATTAGCCATACGACCGGTAGATATCAAAAGCTAATAAGCATTTTAGAAACTTATCAATACGTATATTAGATTTCTCCATATATGTATTAATCTCTACCATCCCTCCACGATACTTATTGGTATATGATTATATTATTAATAGCTCTACAGGCATATTAATCGGAGGTAGTGAAATGCACAAGTTAGTTCTTATACTGTTCTCACTTATTATCTTATTCTTATTCAAATTACATCTTGACAAAGAATACCAAATCCCCCTATAACAGCAAAACATTACTTTATAGGGCACTTTTATTATATTACAAATTACCATTTATTTCAACAATCTATACTTTAATATTAACTGTTTTCTTTCATTTTTGATTATAACAAAAAAAGCCTAGTACAAAAAACTAAGCTTCTTTTGAAACATTTTTAGTGTTAAATTTATCATTATCATTCAATTTACATTAACTTTATTTTAATCATCTATTTTATTAAAATATCTCTACTCCATTCAGGTATAATATTTCTTATCCATTTAATTTTCCCACCACATATATAAGCTACATCCTTAAATCTGTTTGTATTATCATATATATTTACTTCATTGCATACATTCAATACTTCTTTCAAATTTTCTAATGACTCATAATATCTTCTCTCTATAGCTTCATCTGGAATTCCATGTCCACCTTTTAATACCCTAATTCTAACTCTTTCTTTAGCAATATTAGGATTATTAACTCCAATATAATTTATAACTACATAGAAACCTCTTTGCCTTGCTCTTTCTATATTTTTAATAATACTTTTGCCTGCAAGAGTAGTTTCTTGATTAAATGATATATCATTTTTTATATAGTAGTTTATGAGCTTTACCGCTTCCCTTGCACATTTGATTTGAAGATTATTATCTTTCCATGAACCTATTCTTGCTACCATCTCATCTGTATTTATTCTTTTTTCATTCTTATTTCTTTCATAGTAAATAGATTCATATATCGATGTTTTTCCTGCTCCATTTACTCCTGCAAATATAGTATAAGTAGCCATTAATTTTTACCTATTACTCTTTCTTGTTCCTTTTGCAGCACTATCTCAGATAAAGCAATATAAAAATCTTGTTCTTCTTTTGTTTTAGCTCTTTTAAACAATTCCTTTAAATCTGCATATGAATATTTTAAAAATTGATCATATAAATTATTTTTTTCATTTATCTTTTCCATAGAACTTCCTCCGATAAATAATACTTTTATTATATTATATCCTAACCAATTATCAATATAAACACTTTTATCTATTGAATTTACAAGGTTGCTCTATAATTACTTCTATTATTCTATATATTTTTACTATTATATTTTTCTAGAGAATTCATCTTTGATTTGTCATTTTCTGATAAAGTTTAATTGTCTCATTCATATCTTCATCTTGACCACCATCTTGGCCTTTATCTTGACCACTAAGATAATATTGCTTCTTGATTCAATATCTTATTATTTTATAATAAATCTAATTTTATTTTCCAAATTTCTTTCAAGCATTGATATCACTTAACTAGCAGCTATAATTTTTCCACTATTTTTCCCACTACGGCACAAAAAACCACTAAAAGCCGAAACTACTTGTCTATATATAAAATGGCGTAACCATGGGCTTTTTAAGCATTACTGTATATTAGTGTACATACTCCCCTTATGTTTTATCAAAAGAGTCTGTTGTATTTTAATAACCCCTAACATTATTTTAAAATCTTTCTACTCCGCTCAGGAATTATATCTCTTTTTCATTTAATCATTTCATCACATATATAAGTACATGCTTAAATTTATTTGTATCATATATATTTATTTCATTACAAATATCAAATATCTCTTTCAAATTCCCTAATCACTCATAATATCTTCTTTCTATAGCTTCAGCTGTAATTCCGTATCTACCTTTTAATACTCTAGTTCCAACTCTTTATCTGCAATTTCATGACTATCAACTCACAATATCACAATCATCTTTAATGTTTACAATCACTCTAAAATTTATCAGATACCTCCCCAGTAACTCTTCCACTTTTTCAAATAGAAAAATATAAAGTAACATCTGTATACTGCTTCTTAAGCGAAACCTTATCTACTTCTATTATAGATACATGACTCCTTCTCTAGAATAACATTAAAATCAATTCCATTTTTCATACTAGAATCCTTTCAACCCGCATTTTATAAGCATATTCTGAAGAATATATATTCTAATATGGTAATATTCTTTAGAATTTAAAACAATCAGAAACGTAATCAATAATTATAAATGACCTATATAATAAATACTTTTAAACTATAAATAATGAACCTATAGATAACCCAACTAAGACCTGAACTTATGCATATAACTCGTCGAAATGAATAATATGCTTTTATTCCAGTTTCTAGTTGGGATATATTTCATAGTATAAATCTAACTTATAATTGGCTTATCTATAATAATAGTTGAACTTTCAACAAACATATTATATGATAGTTAAAGTTCACATATCATATGGATAAAATTTCTACCACAAAAGCGACTCAAAAGTTGAAAACAGAAGAATACACCAAGTAAGAGACAGATATACATGATAAACAAGTTACTCGTCTTTATACATTTGAAAGAAGTCTTAAATCATATAATCATATTTATAAAGAAATATTATGAAATTATTTTTATTTAGAAAGGACGTAATCTTTTTGAAGAATTCACATAAAATTATACATTACCTTTTTTTATTTTTTGGAGTTTTAGCTATTTCTACATCTGCTATATTTGTAAAACTATCAACTGCGCCTGCTCCAATCATTGCTACATATAGATTAGTTTTTTCAACATTGATGATATTGCCTGTAATACTATTTAACAAAAAATACTTATTAGAAATAAAAAAATTGAAGCTCAAACAATTAGCGGCAGTGTTTTCATCAGGAATTTTTCTAGCAATACATTATATACTTTGGTTTGAATCCTTGCGTTTTACTTCAGTTGCAAGTTCAACTGTTCTTGTAACTATGCAGCCACTATTTGCTTTTATAGGAAGCTATTTTTTCTTTGGTGAGAGATTAAAGAAACTATCACTATTTGGTGGTTTTTTATCTATATTCGGAAGCTGTATAATCGGATTTGGAGATTTTAAAATTGGTGGGATAGCCTTGATAGGAGATATACTTGCTTTACTAGCAGCTGGAGTTATTACAGCATATTTCCTCATCGGACAAAGTGTAAGAAAAAATTTATCTCTAGTTGCTTATGTTTTCATTTGTTATTTAAGCAGTAGTATATTTTTATTAGCATATTCTGTCATATTAAAATATCCCCTAATAGGCTATGCAAACTCTGATTGGTTATGGTTCTTCTGCTTAGCATTAATTTCAACAATACTTGGTCAAACAGTTTTAAATTGGCTAATTAAGTGGTTAAGTGCTTCAACTATTTCCATGAGTATATTAGGTGAGCCTGTTGGAACGTGTACATTAGCATTCTTAATACTCGGAGAATCCATATCTTATAATCAAATTATCGGATCACTAATTATCTTAATAGGGATATGTATATTTTTAATTGGCCAAACGGTAAAAGTAAAAGATGATAGTTCAAGTAATTCAAAAGCTATATAAGTATTTAACAAAAAAATTCTTATCCTACTTATGCTCTGTCATTTCATTATTTAAATACATTTAATCTTTTTAGAATTTCAATATACTTTAATGCAACATGAATATAGTAATCTTTTTATTAATTTTATATTATTTATTAATACAATTATATTGTTAATTTATTTTCTAAATTTATAATCATTTATAATTAATGTAGAAATAGTCTTGAAACAAATCATATTTCAAGACTATTATTTATTCCTATAAGTTATACTTCCTTGATCAATTAGAACAAAATCACAAACGCCTTTGTAGTTTGAGATTTTGTTACACAGTTTAAAAGTCCACTGTAAGTAAATGATATATAACCACCAATATATTTCTATATCTCTAAATTTAGAAATAGTCTGAAAAATAAGGCTTCTCTACTGGTATTAACTGTTCTAAAATTTTGAGCATATAATATTCTGTTTTTATTCTTCCACACTCATATAGGAATGTAGGACGCTTATATCCCATAAGCATAGTTGTTAATGTCTGAATATCCATTTCTACTAAATTAGCAGCATACATATCATCACTCTTCTCACAGACTGTTTCTTCATCATCCCAATAGATATTAAAAATGCCATTATTCCATTGAGCAATAGGATCATTTATTTTGAAGCTTATCTTAAGTTTCTGTGCTTTTACTAGGAATGGGTATTTTATTATAAATTCTTTTACATTTATAATCCTTGCCATAAAATATGGTTTAATAGTTTCAACTATTTCGCTATCTTCAAATAAAAAGGCCATTGGCTCTCCCGAGAAATTATTTCCCTTCACTTCATTAACCATAGAATAATGGGCACTTATATAATTCCAAATTCCGTGGTGTGCTTCAGTATTTAAATAAACCATTTCTTTAATATAAAATATATCATTTCTAATATAATAGATTAAATAACCAAGGGGCTTATGATTCTTACTGTAGTAAATAGCCGCAATAATATCATCACTATCCCAACGCCAATATTCATCCCACGCAAGCTCATCTCTAATCATTGCACCATGTCTCTGCATTGAAAAATAATCATGTACATTTAAAAGATCCTCACATTCTAAATCTACACGCTCCATCATTCCTTCTACTGCTCTTTTTTTAGGAAGCTGCGAATCTTTGATTGTAAAAGTTATTTTATCAGAAATTATTTCCCAACCATGCTTTCTATAAAGAGGGATTGAATATGGATATAAACAAGAAATAACTTGACCTTCTTCATTCATATGAATAATAGCTCGCTTAATCAAAGAATGAATTAACCCTTTTCCAGTGTATTCAGGATAGGTAGCAACTCCAGTAACCCCACCCATTTTGCAAATACTATCATGGATATTTACTTTCATGGAATATACTACAATCATTGAAGCTAACTTACCGTGATAAAACCAACCAAGAACATAGGCATTTTTAAGAATCGGCATTTTAGCATGCATAATTTGCTCTTCTGTCCAACCAGTATGCAAAAGATCTTCCATCGTTATTTGAAATGCATAACGTAAAAGCCCATTAAACTGTTCTAGATCATCCTCAGTTAATTTTCTCATTTTAAAATCGCCGTATTCTTCAATAAACATTTCTTTATCTTTCATAAATCCTCCCCATATTCATCAAAAACGTATTAAATATAATTCATTTTACGTTTATTGTTAATAACCTAAATATTTATTAGTATAATTTTACAAGACCATATAATTAATTATCCTTTATTATTATCTTATATTATACTATAAATCTTTGTGCGATACATGCTAAACTTTACAATTTATTCCTCTTTGTTTTAAGTATATAAACTCCTTTTTTCACTATTTGCATAAAAAACTAACCCACTCTTTCCTTGTACATTCAATAAAATCAGACATATTTATTTATTATATTTGGTAATTAAAATTAATATATTTCACATATATGCTGCAACAATAAATTCACATTTAAAATTTAAGTTATGTGAGCTAAGTTAAGACTCAAATTTAAAAATTCAATTGTATCATATATAATATCCCAAAATTTTTCACAAACTTTTATAACACTATATAAACAGCTTTTATTTTCCCTATCACTGATTAAGAATAAATTAAGGTGATTCAAGGTTAATATTAAGAGAAACATGGTAAAATATATTTGTCATTTATTTGCAAGGAGGTAAAGTATGATAATAAAAAAACAGCCCTACAACATCTCTAAGATTGTACTAGCATCTATATTTTTAAACTTAATACAAATAATCTTTATAACTCTATTTATCTACTACAAAAGTCAAAATCCACATATGATTGAAGGAAATTTTATCATTTATGTCGTAGCTATAAGCATAGGTATTAATAGTATTATTACAGGAATAATATTTTATAATTTTTTATTTAAGAAAGGCAGTAATAATTTAATAGATACTATAAGATACCTTGAGGACTTCAATAAAACATTAAGATCTCAACGTCACGACTACTTGAATCACATTCAGGTGATTTACTCATTAATGGAACTTGAAGAATTTCAGGAAGCAAGAAACTATATAGAACCGGTCTATAAAGATATAGTGAGAATTAGCAAAGCTCTAAAAACTTCAAAGCCAGCAGTTAATGCATTGTTTCAGGCAAAATTACAAGTGGCCGAAAAGAACAATATCGATATGGAACTTGAAATAAAAAGCAACTTAAATAATCTTAATATGGAACCATGGGATTTTTGCAGAATTATTGGCAATATTATAGATAATGCTATATTTGCTTTAAAACAAAAACCAAGCAATAGATATATGCTTGTTGAATTATCAGAAGATCTAAAAAATATACGACTCAATATATCCAATAACGGAGATTGCATACCTCCTGAAATTATAGTCAACATATTTAAAGAAGGATTCTCAACAAAAAATGAGAAAGGTGATGGCATGGGCCTCGCTATAGTTAAAGAAATTGTTGAATGTTTTTCTGGTACGATTGAAGTTACATCAAATGATAAACGAACATCTTTCGAAGTTATTCTACCAAAAAAAGAATAATAAAATCTTATAAATTGATATTCAAAGATGCCAACACTCTTATAAATGACATTTGAACCTAAAAACTGTATAACTTAGAAGCTTTATGTTACCAAACTTCAACATGTGGCTTATTATATTTATATACCAAGGAGGGAGGTACAAAAATATGATCGCATTTTTACCTGATGTAACAGTTCTTACAGTTTTACTTCTAGTAGTAGGGTTTGGATTAGTGCTTTTAGAAATGCATATTCCAGGTTTTGGGGTGCCAGGAATTGCCGGAGCTATATGTTTAATACTTGCAGTGGCATTGACTGCTGAGAATTTTGCACAAGCTTTAGTTATGATATTAGGAATTTTAGCAATCCTCGGAATCATGTTAGGTGTTGTTCTAACTTTTTTCACGAAAGGAAAGTTCTTTAAACCATTAATTCTTCCTGATGAGCAAAAGAAAGAACATGGGTATATTAGTTCTTCAGATTTAGATTATTTGTTAGGAAAATCTGGAGTAGCTGTTACTGATCTAAGGCCAACTGGTTCTGTAGATATAGACGGAGTTAAATTTGATGTAATTTCTGAAGGAGAATACATTAATAAAGGGACTAATGTAGAAATATTTAAAGTTAGCGGAGTTAAGTTGCTAGTAAAAAAAGTTAAAATATAAATTTATATTTAAAGGAGAGATTATTAATGATTACCAATTTAATTATAGTAGTAATAGCAGTTGTATTTTTAATTACTGTGTTTGTTAGATTTATACCAATAGGATTATGGATATCATCTTTAGCAGCAAATGTTCAAGTAAGCATATTCAACTTGATTGGTATGAGACTTAGAAGAGTTGTACCTTCTAAAATTGTAATTCCACTTATTAAATCAACAAAAGCTGGTATGGGACTTAATGTCAATCAATTAGAAGCCCATTATTTAGCTGGTGGTAATGTAGATAATGTAGTTAATGCATTAATTGCAGCTCATAGAGCTGACATAGACTTACAATTTGAAAAAGCTGCTGCTATTGACTTAGCTGGTAGAGACGTCTTAGAAGCAGTTAAGATGAGTGTTAACCCTAGAGTTATTGAAACTCCAAATGTTTCAGCAGTTGCAAAAGATGGTATAGAACTTTTAGTTAAGGCTAGAGTTACAGTTAGAGCTAATCTCGAAAGGTTGGTCGGAGGGGCTGGAGAAGCAACTATACTAGCCAGAGTTGGTGAAGGTATAGTTACTACAGTTGGTTCTTCTACTAGTCATAAGATAGTATTAGAAAATCCTGATGCTATTTCAAAAACAGTATTAAATAAAGGCTTAGATGCAGGTACTGCCTTTGAGATTCTATCCATTGATATCGCTGACGTAGATGTAGGAAGAAATATAGGAGCCCAACTTCAAACTTTACAGGCAGAAGCTGATAAAAATATAGCTCAAGCTAAAGCTGAAGAAAGAAGAGCTATGGCTGTAGCTAAAGAGCAAGAAATGAGAGCTGCTGTTGTAGAATCAGAAGCCGAAGTACCAAGAGCAATGGCTTATGCACTTAGAGAAGGAAAACTTGGAATAATGGATTATTATGATATGCAAAATGTTATTGCAGATACAAGTATGAGAAGTTCAATTTCTAGCGCAGGAAATAAAAATCAATCTCTTTCTAGTGATAACAAAGATCAGAGAGACAAAAAATAGACTCCTAGGAGAGTGAAAACTATGAAATATGATGATACCATTAATCTATTAAAAATTCTTGCAAATGCTATATTCAATCCTACGTCCATATTAAACAATAATTCAAGAAATTTTGTTTTCAAATATCCAAATGCAACCGAAATGAACGATGGTATAAACAACACTTCTGATACAGAGTTAGAGAATGACGATGAAGAATATGACGAAGGTGATTCAATTGACGATATAGCTAGTGAAAACACGAATTCTTATAATAATACAAAAAATAGCTACTATGATAAAAAAGAAGCAGCTTCTTCAAATCCACAAGGAATTATAGATTCTATTACCCAGGAAATAACACCAGTTAGACTTCAACAAGCTATTATACTTTCAGATATAGTTGGAAAGCCAAAAAGTAAAACTAGAAAAAGAAGATTTTAAATTAGGAGAATTATTCTATGAATATAAAAGTGCTTATAGTTGACGATGAAATAGGAATAAGGACCATAATAAAAAAAATACTAGATAAATCTGGTGGCTTTGAAGTTGTCGGAGAAACAGATAATGGTGAAGAAGCTATAGCCATATTTAAAGAGCACCGCCCTAATGTGGTGTTCTTTGATATTGAAATGCCTAAGTGCAACGGTATAGATTGTGCTAGAGTTTTAACAGATATAGACCCTAAAACTATAATTATCTTTGCAACAGCCCATGCAGAATATATGTCTGAAGCCTTCCAGTTGTACGCTTTTGATTATTTGATAAAACCGTTCAAAATAGAAAGAGTAATGCAAACCTTAGACAGAATTAAAAATTTAAATAAACCCAGCTATGGAGATGGTATAGACAAGATAATAAAGCACGAAAAAGGATTAGATAAGCTTATGATAAAAAATAAAGAAGGCATAAGTTTTGTAGACACAAAGGAAATTGTTTTAGTTCAAAGGGAAGAAAGTTCCACTGTTATATATACAAAAACAGATAGCTTCACAACTTCCATTTCTTTATCCGATATAGAAGAAAAACTAGACCATACTCAATTCTTTAGAAGCCACAAATCATATATTATCAATTTATCATTGATTACAAAAATCTATCCATACGGAAGATGGACCTATATTGTGAAACTTAAAAATACAGAAAAAGATGCATTACTTACTCACGAAAAATATGAGGAAATAAAAAAACTTTTTAGTTTATAATAAATTAAACCTTCTAGAAATAGTAACATAACATTACTTCTAGGAGGTTTTTATTATAAAAAAATAAATTCTATATATTTTTTTATATGAAATATACGGTAAGTTCTATAATTGAATTTGGATCTTTCTTATTTTTTTACTACTCTTCATTAAAAAACGCAAATAAGTTAACTATCATCTCTAAAAAAATTATAATAATTGGCTGATTATCATATGCAACTCATAAAAACTGTATTTGCATACATATTTATTCGACAAAGTGATTTCACTTCAATATATGTAAATATCCCTTTCATTTTAATTTTTAAGTAGAATAATTTAACTAATATATAAAAAATGAGTTTTACTAATATAAATAAATATATTATAATTAAAAATTGACAATGTATTATCAAAATGCAAAAAAATAAACACTTTAATAAAAGAAGTATAATTATTTTGATAATACGAAAATATTTAAGGAGGATTATTTATGAAACAAAAGCTAAGCTTTCAGCAAAACTTATTAATAGGTTCATTATTATTCGGACTATTTTTTGGTGCTGGTAATCTAATTTTCCCAGTTCAAATGGGACAACAGGCTGGAGATCACGCTTTTACAGCTACTATTGGATTTTTAATTACTGGAGTAGGATTACCTATATTAGGAATTATCGCATCAGCTCTTTCAAGAAGTGAAAGTTTATTTGATATGGCGAGGCCTATTAGCTCTCGTTATGCAAGTATATTCACATGCTTATTGTACTTAACAATTGGCCCTTTATTTGCAATTCCACGTACTGCTACAGTTGCATTTGAAGTTGGAATTCATCCTTTTATTTCTGATGGATATTTGAAATTAGGACTAATTATTTTTTCATTAATATTTTTTGCTTTTACTATTTATTTTTCATTAAAACCAGGACAAATTTTAGATTGGGTTGGTAAGTATCTTACCCCTATTTTCTTGGTATTATTATCAATTTTATTAATAGCTACATTTGTAAATCCAATGGGACAAGCAAGTCAATTTCCTGCTCAAGGAAATTATGCAACTCAGCCATTATTCACCGGTTTATTAGATGGATATAATACCATGGATGCACTTGCTTCTGTAGCCTTTGCTATTATTATTATTTCTAACATACAAAAACTAGGAGTTAAAAATCCTCAATCAATTGCTATAGAGACATGTAAATCAGGTCTTGTTAGCGTTATAGGAATGACTATTATCTATGGATCTCTAGCTTATATGGGTGCTACAAGCTTAGGCAGCGTTAACCGTGCTGATAACGGCGGAAGTATATTATCTATGGTAAGCAATCATTACTTTGGTTTTACCGGACAAATTTTATTAGCTTTTATTGTTGGAATCGCATGTATAAAAACAGCTATTGGTTTGATAACTTCTTGTTCTGAAATGTTCAGTGAAATGTTTCCAAACTCTGTTTCGTACAAAAAATATGCTGTTCTATTTACAGTTTTCTCTTTCATAATCGCTAACTTTGGATTAAGTAATATCATTCAACTATCTATACCAGTACTTATGTTTTTATATCCTTTAGTAATTACTTTAATCCTACTATCTCTATTAGCACCTTTTATTAATAAACAAAGCGATGTTTATAGATGGACAACAGGATTCACAGTTATTGCGGCATTTTTTGATTTATGTAAATCATTGCCTCAACCTCTACAAGAGAATTTAATCGTTAAGCAACTTGTGAATTTTGCTCACTCATATTTACCTGGCTTTGATTATGGATTTGGATGGATAATACCAGCACTTTACGGGTTCTTCATAGGACTAATCATCTGGACTATTCGTTCAAAGAAACGCAAAAGTGCTTAAACATAATATTTCAAAGATAACTTAGACTTATGCAATAAGCATTCGAAAGGAGAAACATTGTTATTTCACAGGACTATGAAAATTTCGCTGAAAGTGCTAAATTGCAGGTTGCACCATTAATGCTTGCTCCCAATTTCATTGTGACAAGCATTAATGAAACAACCTACAATTAAGAGCTTTTAACAGCTTATTTTCAATGCCTGCTGCATAAAAATGTTTCTCCTTTCTAGTATGGTATTTATAATATGTAGTTTATTGTTTATATCACTTATCTATTTTCACTTTCCACAAGTCTCCGGTTGATTTATAAATTATAAATCAACCGGAGACTTTTACGCATCTGTCTTTTCAAATGCATGTGATCGAAATCTGGTAGGTGAATATATTATCTTTTAAAAGGCAATCTTCAAAACCAGTCTTTTTCATAATTTATACTACAAGGAACACAGTATTTGCAGATTTGAATCAAGTATGAATTTTTGAGAATAAAAAAATAACCTAGCATACTAATGCTAGGCTCAATTCAAACTCTTCAATTTGTATTATATAATTGGTGGCTCACCCGGGAATCGAACCCGGGACACCATGATTAAAAGTCATGTGCTCTACCGACTGAGCTAGTGAACCAAAAATTGGCTAGGATGACAGGATTCGAACCTGCGAATAATGGAGTCAGAATCCATTGCCTTACCACTTGGCGACATCCCAGTATGGGGTGAACGATGGGACTCGAACCCACGACAACCAGTGCCACAAACTGGCGCTCTACCAACTGAACTACGTTCACCATATTTGACTACAAAAATTAAAATTCAACTTTTAATTTTTAAAGATTAAAGTATTACCAATATAGGTAAAAAATTTTTATTTGCTTGTTTATTATAAGTTACATATTGTTAATTGTCAACTATATAAATATAATTAATGTTAAGTACAGTACCAATCATATGTTAAAAACCATTATATTCAAATCCTAAAGCCTCTTTATTCCACTGACATCTCAACATTTCTAGCTAAAAATACTCTTATCTAAAATAAAAAGAATTATTCATTTAAATCATAATCTCATTATTTTCTGATTTTAAATAAAATTAGAATCAGTTATAATAATTTTTAGGGGTGATAAAATCACCCCTATTATATGATAATAATCATTGAAATATTTCTTTATTTAAATACCTTTATACGTTCTTCTAATGGTTTAAATTCTTTTGGGCCTGGATCCGCTGTTGGCTTTCCAAAAGGCATTTGCCCAATAAGTTTCCAATCATCAGATATTCCCCATTCTTTCTTTATGTCATTTTCAATAAGCTCATTATAATGTTGAAGCGATGCTCCAAATCCTTCAATTTCTAATGCAGTCCAAATAACAAACTGGTGCATTCCACTTGCTTGTTGAGACCAAATTGGGAAATTGTCTTTATAAAGTGAAAATTGTTGTTGAAGAGATTCTATCACGCTATTATCTTCAAAAAATAAAACTGTACCATAACCGCTTCTAAACGAATTTATTTTTTCTTGAGTTGGCTCAAATTTATCTTCAGGAACAATCTTTCTTAAAGCATTCTCTGTGATATCCCATAATCTATCATGATGATCTCCTAACAATAGCACTACTCTTGCACTTTGTGAATTGAATGATGATGGTGTATGCTTTACAGCATGTTCTATAATTTCATTGATTCTATCATCAGAAACCACCTTTTCTTTACTAATTCCATAAAATGAACGTCTATCTGCTACAGCAGTAAAAAAATCTTTTGACATATAATCATTCCTCCTATCATATCTAAATTTATTTAAGTATTTATATTTTTTTCTTTTTAAATAATTACTTATAGTAATTTAAAATTATATCTAACTATAACTAGTACATCTTTTATATAAAAACAGTGAAGCCTAATAAATCCACTTCAATATTTTTAATTAGTTACTTACATTTAGTAAGTAACTTTAGATTAATTATTACATACTTATAACACTTAGTCAATAGTATTTTAAATATAAATTCATAATTTTTTTAATTTTCAAACAATAAAAAAATATAAAGAATCTCCATTGTAATTAAGAAAATTCTTTATATTTTTTGAATTGTCTTAGTTAATTCCATTTTTCTGCCCATTTTTGGATCTCATCCATGGCACTCTGAAGATCACGGCCTTTTTCTGTCAATTCATATTCTATGCGCACTGGAGTTTCCGGATAAACTTTTCTAATAATTATTCCTTCCTTTTCCAGCTCCTTAAATCGTTCTGTAAGCATACGAGCACTCATATTAGGAATAGCTTCTTCTATATCTGAAAATCGATTTTGTCCATTCAATAATGTTCTTATAATCAATCCGGTCCATCTTTTTCCTAGTAATTCAAAAGCATTTTCAAACCTTGGGCACATATGAAATTTTTCCATATTTAATCACCACCTGTTACTATTCTATCATAATCACTTAATTAAGATAAGCAACTTATGATATTATACTAAATATAATAATATTCATTGAATAAGTCAATATTCCGTAAAACTTATGTATTAACTTTGATCTTTATGGATTTCCAGAAGAACTTTACAATATAAAATATGAGGTGCAAGGTTCTAGTACAGTTGCAGCAAAAGTCGAAGAAAAACTTTCACACGAAGGCATAAAAGTGAAAAAAGACTTAAATAGGGGTCTAGATCACGGAGCTTGGACTCTTTTAAGACATCTTTATCCAGAAGCCAACATCCCCGTTGTTCAAGTTTCAATAGACTCGAACTTATCCATTGAAGAACAAATTAAAATAGGTAGCGCTCTAAAAACTTTAGGTGACGAAGATATTTTAATTATCGGAAGCGGAAATACAGTTCATAATTTAAATTTAGTTGATTTTGAGGCTGTAAGCAATGATTCTTGGGCTGAAGAATTTGATGACTGGTTAATTAACAGGTTAAAAGAAAATGATTTCAATTCACTTTACAATTATAGAGATCAAGCTCCAAATGCCGATTTGGCTGTTCCAAGCCCTGAGCATTTTGTTCCGCTATTTATAGCATTAGGCAGCAGTTCGCTATTAATTCCTAGAGTTATTTTTCGAGAGTATGAATTAGGAAATTTAAGCCGTCTTTGCCTTGAATTTTAGTAATCTAATATTTTAGCAGGATATGATATACTCAATCCTGCTTTAGTAAAAAATTTAATAGTATTTTTCCTTTACTTCTCTTGTAAATCCATAATCAATAATTACTGGCCTGCCATTAATTACTCCCCAACTACTTTGTCTATTCAAATCACATAATAGTAAATTATAACTTTGAGAAATATTTTTTATCTGTTTTAAATCAAACATTTCTTTTTTACTTTTAACATCAAAATATCTCCATATTTCCGTAATATTATATACCTTATCCGCTCTCTCCATAATTAAGAACTCAAAATTTTTCGAAACATCTATAACCTTCGCAAACAGATTAGAATCGTCATAACGGGAAATATAATACTCTGTTTTATTTTGTGCAATTCCAGCTGCATTCTTTGCTATTTTTACTACATATCCATTCCCAAGATCAAATACTTCTCTACAAGAACCGGAACCAATATATCTGCAATATCCTCGTGTTATACTAAATATAATTTGATTAATATCCATTTAAACACCTGCTTTATGCTCATCTCTTTATATTCATTGGTAAAATTCTACATATTATATTATTCGCTCGATACGAAATTGGTTCGCTATGCTTTTACAACTTAATTAATTCCAAATAAAAATGTAGCTGAGGAATTTTATTTTTTCCTCAACTACATTTATACTTTCTACTTATCCGGCTCAACATGAACCATTACCTGCGTTATATCTAGATCTTCTTTCAATTTATCTTCTATTTTTTCGGTAATGGAATGTCCCTCAACTAAAGACAACTCAGAACTGACACTAACTACTAAATCAAGTAAAATATTATTTCCATGAACGCGCGCTCTTATATTCTTAATTTGTTTAACCCCAGGAACTTGGCTAATAGATTTAGTTATACCATCAAGCTTCTCTCTACTAAAACCATCTGATAGATTATGAGTTGCCTCCCTAAATATATCCCATCCTGTCTTTAATATTAAAGCACTTACAACTACAGCTGCAAGAGGATCTATCCAAGGAAAACCAAACTGAGAAGCAACAATACCTATGGTCGTACCAATACTTACCCATGCATCTGACAGATTATCTTTTGCAGCAGCCATTAGCCCAGAGCTTTTTATCTTAACAGCAATCCTCATATTATAACGATATACCATGTAAATAGCCGCAGCACAAAAAATTGCCACTACAGCAGATATTAAATCAGGAGCCTTAGGGTTAAAAAAGATAACTGATTTAATCGCATTATAAAGCACATCAAGACCAACAGCTATCATAATTAAAGATGCTATTAATGATGCTATTGTTTCTGCTCTAAGATGACCATAAGGATGATCATCATCAGCTGGCTTTCTTGATATCTTTAATCCAATTAAAACTGCCACTGAAGCTATTATATCGGTAGTATTATTAATTCCGTCAGCTAATAATGCCTTGGATTGAGCAAAAAAACCAACTCCGAGTTTTAATAATGATAATGTTATATACGCTATAATACTCACTCTAGCCCCACGTTCCGCTATTTTTAAATTATTATAACTGTTTTCCATACTTTCCACCCCTGACTATACTATTTTTCAATGCTATCTTAATAATTATCATTCTTAAATAAATTTATGCAAAACATACTCTTCATTGAAGTAATTCACTTTCAAGTACTTTACTATAAGGCAATTACAGCATATGATTTGCTATAAAAATGTATTTTACAATTAAAGATTACATAAAGTTAATTTTCCAAATAACATAAGTATTATTCGTTATTATATCTACATATTATATGACACTGAATTTTATAGACCTTATCATACTTATATGTGTATATACTAAACATAACGCATTTAGCATTTGGTTAATAGTTTCAGGTTAGCTAATATGGCCATAAATTAAATATTATTATCAAACAGAAAGTAATTAAAATGTTCATTTTACAGATAAATTAAATTAATTTGCTATGGAATTTTCTATATATTTATCAAGATACCTTTCTAAGTCATCAATCTCTTCATTTTTAGGCAAACAGCTAATTAATGTTTTTAAAACTTCTCTCTCCTTTATATAGTTAAGAGAAAATGAAAAATTTAAATCAATTATCCAACTTAATTCATATATTTTTCTATCATTATAATTTTCCAGTGAATTATTACTAATTTTTTTGTTTGAACGAATGTCCTTAATAAGCTCTGAATTATAGCCTGATGTAAAAGGTAAATTATCAAGCGCCGGATTAGGATGATTTTTTCTTTCTCTCTCATATCCCATAATGATTCTGAAAATATCAAGTTTATCGGCATCTCTAATCAATTTGCAAAACAATGATTCTTCCTTATTCAAATCCATCGGAAGATCTTTTGCATTATGAAGATTTACAGCTTTAATAATAATCTTTCTTCTACTGTCATCTAAGTTTTTTAATGTTCCATTCTCTTCTAATATTTTAACGCCTAAAGCAGCATGATTTTCTGAAAAAGCATCCCTAAATGTCTTATACTTTTTAAATTGTTCAAACCTTCCTATATCATGGAATAATCCTATTATCTCCGCTGTATCAACTTCTTCTTGGGTGAAATTTAAAGATTTTGCAATATTTACAGCATGCTCTGCGACTTTTAGCGTATGTATTTCCTTAAGTTCAATATTCTGATTTATTAAGCTATCTTCCCCATAAAATTTTTTTACATAAGAGCTAAACCAATCATAATATTCTTTAACTAATATATTTTCCATTTTTGTCTCCTTACTATATCTAAATATATATCTATTATACTCCTTTAGCATAAATTACTTAACTATAAAACTTCCTTCTATACGAGCATAGGCTTTAATTCACATTCATTACGAATCCTTAAAGAATAAAAATACCTTGACAATATTCATTTAATATTGCCAAGGCTTTATAATTTAGGATTTGATCATAAAAATTATATTTATTTTATGTTTATATTTATTTTCCTTGTAAATACTCATCTATTGCTTTTGCTGCCTTCTTACCAGCACCCATAGCAAGTATTACTGTTGCTGCTCCTGTAACTGCATCTCCACCAGCATAAACTGCTTCTTTAGTAGTAAGACCTGTTTCTTCTTCAGCTACGATACATCTTCTCTTATTAATTTCTAACCCTTGAGTTGTTGATGAAATTAATGGATTTGGTGATGTTCCAAGTGACATTATTACAGTGTCTACATCCATAACAAATTCTGAACCAGGAACTTCAACTGGACTTCTTCTTCCTGATGCATCTGGTTCTCCAAGTTCCATTCTTACACATTTCATTCCTTTAACCCATCCATTTTCATCTACTAAAATTTCTGTTGGATTAGTTAATACGTCAAAGATTACTCCTTCTTCCTTAGCATGATGTACTTCTTCTACTCTTGCTGGAAGTTCTGATTCACCTCTTCTATAAACGATATGGCTTTCAGATCCGAGTCTTAAGGCAGTTCTTGCTGCGTCCATAGCAACATTTCCTCCGCCTACTACTGCAACTTTTTTACCAGATCTAACTGGAGTGTCATATCCTTCTACTGCTGCTTTCATTAAGTTTACTCTTGTTAAAAATTCATTTGCTGAACATACTCCATTTGCATTTTCTCCTGGTATTCCCATGAATCTTGGAAGTCCTGCACCTGAACCTATAAATACAGCTTTAAATCCTTCATCTTCAAACAATTGATCTATAGTTATAGTTCTGCCAACTATAACATTAGTTTCTATTTTAACACCAAGTTTCTTAATGTTTTCAACTTCATTTTTAACTACTTTTTCTTTTGGAAGTCTGAATTCTGGAATTCCATATTCTAAAACTCCGCCTGCTTTATGAAGTGCCTCAAATATAGTTACTTCATATCCTTTTTTAGCTAAATCTCCAGCACAAGTAAGTCCTGCAGGACCACTTCCTATAACTGCAACTTTAATTCCATTTTTAGGTTCTGTTGCACTTAAATCAACATTATGTGATGCTGCCCAATCTGCTGTAAATCTTTCAAGTTTACCAATAGATACTGAGTCACCTTTTATTCCTAAAACACATCTTCCTTCACATTGTCTTTCTTGTGGACATACTCTTCCACAAACTGCTGGAAGTGAGCTGTATTTTGAAATTTCTTTTGCTGCTTCTTCAAATTTTTCATCTTTAACATAAGAAATGAATCCTGGTATATTGATTGATACTGGACACCCTTCTACACATTTAGGATTCTTACAGTTTAAACATCTAGAAGCTTCTTTAGTTGCTTCTTCCTCGTTATATCCGATACAAACTTCTTCAAAGTTTGCTGCTCTAACCTTTGGATCTTGTTCTCTTACTGGTATTCTAACTAATCTCTCATTCATGTCCATTATTTATCACCTCTACAACCACAGCCACCGTGACTATGAGTATTTCCTTCTTCAACCTCTAACTGTGCTTTTCCTTCTTCTGTTTTATACATAGCTTGTCTTCTCATTGATTCATCGTAATTTACTAAATGTCCATCAAATTCTGGTCCATCAACACAAGCAAACTTAACTTCTCCTCCAACGGTAACTCTACAAGCACCACACATACCTGTACCATCAACCATTATTGGATTTAAGCTTACTGTTGTTGGTATTCCTAATTCCTTAGTTAGCATAGAAGTAAATTTCATCATTATCATTGGTCCAATAATAATTGCATGATCATATTTCTTACCTTGATTATTAACTAGCTCTTTAAGCATATCTGATCCAGTTCCCTTAAATTCATATGAACCATCATCAGTTGTTACATAAAGATTTCCAGCAGCATTCTTTAATTTATCTTCATATATTAATAAATCTTTGTTTCTGCTTCCTAAAATAACATCTACAGCTATTCCATGTTCATGCATCCATTTTACTTGTGGGTAAACTGGTGCTGCACCAACTCCGCCTGCCACAAAGATGAAATTCTTTTTCTTTAATTCTTCTATATCCTCATGTATAAATTCACTTGGTACACCTAATGGTCCAACAAAGTCAGCTACATGATCCCCTTCATTAAAAGCAGCTAACTGTTTTGTTCCTTTTCCTACAGTTTGAAAGACTATAGTTACTGTTCCTTTTTCCTGATCATAATCTGCTATAGTTAAAGGAATTCTTTCACCTTTTTCATCATTTTTTATAATAATAAATTGTCCAGGCTTTGCAGATTTTGCTACTCTTGGAGCTTCTATATCCATTGAAAATATATTATTTGTTAGCTCCTTTTTGTTCACTATTTTATACATTTACGTTCCTCCTAATTTAACCAAGTAAACTTGATTCAGATGATTTTTATATTCATCTGAATCTTAGCATAATTTTTGTTCTTGCGAGAATATACTTTATCTATAAGTATTATTTAATATCTTTATTGCTAATTGCAAATTCCATATAGATTAAGATTTAGATACAAGTTCTTTGTCTGGAGATACTAATATCTTAACATGTTTCTTCTTTTCTGGACCTGTTAATGCTCCGAATCCTTCTTCAACTATATCATCTAAATGTATTTTCTTAGTTACATATCCTTCTGCTTTTATTCTTCCATCTTTCATTTGAGCCATAGTTGCTGGGAATTCATGTCTGTATGCTAATGTTCCAATGATTTTCTTCTCAGTAAATACTAATACATTAGGATTAAATTTAACATCATTTTCCCATATGCTAGTTACAACTAAAGTTCCTTCAAACTTTAAGCTATCTATACCTGTATCAAAACCTATTTGAGCTCCTGTAGTTTCAAACGCCACGTCAACTCCTAATCCGTTAGTAAGCTTCTTAACTTCCTCTGCTATATTTACTTCATTAGGATCTAATACTACATCTGCCCCTGCTCTTTTAGCATACTCTTGTCTTATAGATTTTCTTTGTAATACTATTATTAATTTTGCACCAGCTGCTTTTAAGCACTCAATAGTTGCTAGTCCTATTGGACCAGATCCTAGTACTAACGCAGTATCCCCTGTTCTAAAATTACCAATTCTAATTGAATGTAATGCTACTGCCATTGGCTCAACTAAAGCAGCTTGTTCGTAAGACATTTCATTTGGAATCTTATGTACGAATTCTTCTGGGAAAACTGTATATTCAGCAAGTCCTCCACCACTTCCACAAAGTCCATGGAAACCTAATGATGAACATAAATTATATTTTCCTTCTAAGCATGCTGGACATTTTCCACATGCAACTATAGGTTCAACTATTACTCTATCTCCTGGTTTAAAATTCTTTACATTAGGACCAACTTCAACGACATCTCCTGAAAATTCATGTCCTAAAACTACTGGAGCAGTTGTACCACTTAATGGGTGAGGTTGTCCTACTGGTATAAATATAGGTCCTCCTAAATATTCATGTAAATCTGATCCACATATTCCACACCATTTTACTTTAATCTTTACACCATTAACTGTAACTTTAGGTTCTTCAATTTCCTCTACTCTAACGTCTTTCTTTGCATACCATAATGCTGCTTTCATCTTAAAACTCCTCCTTGGATAAATTGTTAATTAATTCACATATATTTATTAAGCAATTTCCATGCCAAGTTATGATTAAGATTATATTTTTTTGCGTTATTTAGGTTGTTTGCTTGATATAATTTTATTTTACCTATTATTTATATATGATTTCATATATAAACTATTGAAGTATAAAAGAAAAATGTATCAAAACGATACATTTTATTTTCTCATTTTGATACACAGATTTTTCTTTTCTCATTTTGATACATCTATATGATATTTTTTTATCTTTCTATATAAAGTTGCTCTACCTATACTTAATAATTTAGATGTTAGTTGAAGATTTCCATCACATTTTTTTATAGCATCCCTTATAGCATTCTCTTCTAATAAATCAAGAGGAATTATTTTAATCTCCTCTTGATTTAGAGGTTCCTCATTCAAAGTTTGTGTCATATTATTGTAATCTAAATTGTTTATATCTATATTCATCATTTCATCTTCACTCAAGTAATAATCTCGTTCAACAACATTCTTAAGTTCTCTTATATTTCCGTCCCAATCATATTTCTTTAACTTATCAATATATTCCTTACTTACAGTTATAATCTTATTTTTGTTTTTTATGTTTAGCCTTTGAACAAAATCATTTACAAGTACATCTATATCATCTTTTCTTTCTCGTAATGGAATAGTCTTTATTTCCATTACACTTAACCTATAATATAAATCCTCCCTAAAATTTTTCCTTCTTATTTCATTTTTCAATATTCTATTAGTAGCACCAATAACTCTAACATTTAGTTGTTTCTCATAAGTCCCACCGACTCTAACGATCTTTCCATTATCTAAAACCCTAAGAAGCTTACTTTGAATATCTAATGGTAGCTCACCAATTTCATCGAGGAAAATTGTCCCTCCGTCTGCTAATTCAAACTTACCTGGATGCCCTTCTTTTGATGCTCCAGTAAAAGCACCCTTTTCGTATCCAAATAATTCACTTTCAACTAATTCGCTAGGTATTGATGCACAATTTACAGCGACAAACGGACCTCTAGCCCTATCACTATAATTGTGTATTGACTGAGAAATCAACTCTTTACCAGTACCGCTTTCTCCTTGTATTAGTATATTGCAGTCACTTTTTGAAGCCTTTTTAGCGAAGGCTATCATATTTGCCATCTCTTTGCTTGTTGTCATAATGTCTTTAAATTCATATTGTGCTTTATATCCAACAAACTTATTTACTAGTTTATGTACAATCTTAACTTCTGTAAAAGTTATTACCATACCACTACTCTTACCATTTTTATTTAATGGCAAGACATTTATAACACATTTTATTATGTCATTATTTATAGAAAAATCCCATTCTATATTATTTAAAGATTTATTTTTTTCTTGCAATAATTTTTGAAAGTCTACACCATTTAGTACTTCATTAATATTCATATTCATTGCTTCTTCTAATGATATATTTAGAATTTTCAAAGCTCGTCCATTTATTCTTTTAACTTTCATATACTCATTAATAACTATCATGCCTTCTGATATAGAATCAAATGTTACATTAAGTAACTTATACGAAATAGCGAGTGCCATTTGCTTCTGTATTGATTGTGCCGCAGCAGTTACTATACCTAACGTATGAGAATGTGCATTATAATAATTTCCAGACATATTTATACATCCAATTAAATTATCATCTTCATCATAAATAGGAGATGCAGAACAAGTCCAAGAGTGTTGATTTACCCCATAATGTTCTGCTCCTATAGTCTGCACTGGTTTACCAAGGTATAAGGCAGTCCCTATAGCATTAGTTCCAACTACATTTTCTGACCATAATTCACCCTTAAGAAAGTTTAATTCCTCAATTCTCTTCATTATATCGTTATCGCCTATTACATCTACTATATATCCATCTTTATCCGTTAAAAATAATGCAAATCCTGATCCTCGAACCATGCTATAAATACTTTCCATAACAGGCCTAGCTACAGATATGAGTTCATTATTTTTATTAATTAATTCATTTATATTAGAATGTTTAACATGACCCTTACCATCATAAGGATCAACACCATAGTTCATGCATCTTATCCATGAATCACCAATTTCACTTCTAACCTTAGGATTGACATTTCCTGTAGAAATAAAGTCTTTCCAAGCCTTATTAATAAAATCCACATAATTCTCCATATATTTCTCCTATGCTTACACAAAGATAAATTTATCATTTATTATATCTTATATGATAAACTTATTAAATATATATGTCGAATTTAATAATATTTAAATTTGATGTTAGTTTTTGAATAATATAAATATATCACTCTCAACTTACTCTAAAATTTGAAAATCATTTAATATCCATACATAATTCTAATCCAAAGTAACGCTTATGTTCATCATCAATAAATTTTAAAGGTCCATTATAAAGTATTATTCCTGCATATTTTCCCTTCGTTATAACAATAAAATTATTCAAATTATGGTCTGATGATCTTAAATTAAATTGAAATTCCCTAAGTTCTTTTTGAATAGTTTTAGTATCCAATTTCATTATCCCAAGTTCTGTAATTTCATCATCTGATAACTTTTTATCGTTATCCATGTCTCCGATTTTAATTAAAGCTGTCGCTAAGTCTGTTCTAATTTCACTAGCATCAACTATTTTGCCATCAGATCCAAAATGATTTATTTGAAGATTCTCACTTGATGTTCTTTCCGTCTCAAGAGTATTTACCGTTTCACTAAGCATACTGATATCAGTTTTAAAGTCATCAACTGCGAGGCTACTACTATTGATACATTCAATAAAATTATAGAACCTTACTATACTTGTCAAAAAAATAATTAACAATAACAGGAGAAAAAGCATTTTTATTAGATTAATTTTTCTTATAACTATGCTATCTATATTAGACTTATAATTATAAGACAGTAAATTTCTAGTATACATTCTTTCACCTATCCTTTAAAATCTATTTATTTACATTATTAAGTGTAATACTCTATTATTAATTAAAACTTGTTTACGTGTAAAAAGCATGTTAAAACTCCTTCTGTTTTTGCTGATTTTATATAGATAATTCAACTAAGACCTTAACTTATGCATATAACTCGCCGAAATGAATAACATACTTCTGTTCCAGTTTCTAGTTGGGATATATTTCATAGTATAAATCTAACTTAGAATTGGCTTATCTATATAGGTATCCAAACTTAGAATCCAACTTATTAGATGAATGTATTTACAAATTTACTAAAACTTTAAGTTCATATCTTCACTAGAAATCATAAATATATTTGTGGAGAAAACATTTGAAAATGAGCTGTTAAAGGTTCTTAGCTGTAGGTTGTTCCATTTTAGCTTGTCAAACTGAAAGTTGGAGCATGCTAAAGTGGATACTACCTGCTGCTTAGAACCTTCAGCGATATTTTCATAGCTTTTCGGAATCAAAATATTTATAATTTCGGTGAGGTATACTTAGGCTATGAAATATATCCTAACTAAAATAATAAGGCTTAGAAATGCAATTTAATAACATTTCTAAGCCTTATTTTAAAATAAATATTATTCACTAATCTATTCTTATTAATTTAGCTATATTTTTTGTCTATGTACTTTATATTCTATATATTCTATTTATCTGATTTTTTATTCTTTTTTGCAGTATCTTTGTTATGTACCTTATGGTTCAACTTATTATCATCACTATCTATCTTAATTTTCACCTCTTCGGTTTCAGAAGCTTCTACTTTATCATTAGCATCTATATCTTCTTTGCTTAATTTTATTTTATCACTATCCTTAACTTTTAAAGTACCACACTTAGTATCCTTTTTAGCTTTTATATCTTCGCTATCTATTATTTCTATCACTGAATCCTCAAGTATACGGGTTTGGCATGCCAATCTATATCCATCATCAATTTTTTCTTTTCCTAAAACTTTTAATTCTTCTTTAGTTGGTTCAGAAAGTTTTCCCTCTATAACTTTAATAACACACTTTCCACATTTTCCTTTTCCTTCACATGAGTCATTAATTTTTACCTTAGCATTTTTAGCAGCTTTTAAAACCTTTTTCTCATCTTTAACTTCTACTTCACTTATAAACTTAACCCTTACTGACATTCTTTCCCTCTCCTTTAAATCTTATATTGATAATTTTAAATTGACAGTTGTAACTTTAGTAAAGCTACCCTCTAAAAATTATATGATTGTTTACCTCTACAACTTCCCAATCAAAACTTAAATCCAAAATTATTACTCTAAATACTTATCTTTATTAAAATTATATACTTTAAATCATGATACTATACAAAACCTACTGGGTTCTATGCCTCAATAGCTCAATATTACTATTTTCAACTTTCCCTCTATATTTCTTTGCACTAACAATGACATAAATAGCAAACCAAGGTACTTATTTTAAATGACATATAAATGACAAATAGAGTCACCTTTTGTTGGTAACTCTATTTATTATATAATCCATATACTCGATCTATATTTAAATCATTACCATCTACATCCTCCAACTCTAACACTCCAGTTTCTCATTTTCTTTGCAGTTTGATCGCTTTGATAAGCCTTAATCTCATTCTCAGCTTTCTTTCTTCTTTTAATTATATCCTTAACTGTTTTTTGAGTTAGTTCTTTTGGAGTCATATTATCCCACCATCCTTTTTATTTTTGAAATAAAATTTCATCATTACATAAAGTCAATGGTAAATATATTAAGTTTGTACACATTAATTATTTTGTATAGTATTAAAATCACATCATTTATTCTATAAAACGCTGTACTTAAAATTTATTTATCTTTTACTGTAATTATACATCACATTTCTAATTTTTCACCATAATGCGTATAAATTATATTTAATATAAGCATTAAATTAGTAAATTTCTTTAAATACAACCTTTCTAAATCTATTTATTTCTATCATACAATAAAATTGTTAAATTTCTACACGTAAAACTTTAAAAGAACGTTAAAAATATTATATTGGTTACTATACTAAACTAACATTATTTTATTATTCATAAAAGTAACACAACATTAACATACCTTTAATGCTATCTTAGCTTTTTATAAATATACTATATCTATAAAGAATTTAACCATTCTTTGCTTCCTCAATTAAGAATAACCTTGTGGAAGTTTTCTAATATAAATATTTAATAAAGGAGATGTAAATAAAATGAATACTTTAAATATCTGTATTGATATCGACGGAACGATAACTAAGGCTTATGACTGGCTAGATATGGCGAATAAATATTTTAAGAAGAATATAACGGAAGATCAGGTAACAGAATATGAAATTCATGAAGTTATGGGTATAAAAAGGCAGGAATATGACGATTTCTATAATAGAAATAAGTTCAAACTCCACTCAGATCAAAAACTAAGAGATGGTGCTAAACTTGTTATAACTGCATTGCATCAATTTCATAATATATATTTTGTGACAGCTAGAGATTTAGAGCTAAAAACACTGACTCATCTATTTTTAAGAAACAATGAAATACCTTATGATAACTTATTTGTTTTAGGTAGCCACTACAAGGTTGACAAAGCACACGAATTAGATTGTAATGTTTTTATTGAAGATAACTACAATAATGCAATTCAGTTATCGGAGGCAGGATTCAATGTTCTTCTTATGGATACAAATTATAACAGGAAACCTATAAATGATAAAATAACTAGAGTTAATAATTGGAATGAAATATTCTTAATTATAACAGAACTATCTTCACAAATTAAAGCTGTTTAAAAAAAAGCCTCTCCTTAAAAGAATTAGGATAAGCTTTTATCTTAATAACTAATCATCTATCAGCCTGTATCCAACACCAACTTCTGTATAAATATATTGTGGCTGTGCTGGATTCTTCTCTATTTTCCTTCTAAGGCTTGCCATAAAAACCCTAAGTGATTGAGTTTCATTACCTAAAGCTGCACCCCAAATTTCATTAATTATGAAATTATGGGTTAATACTTTTCCTGCATATTTACAAAGTAGTGCCATTATTTTATATTCTATAGGGGTTAGATGTATATCCTCGTCATCTATACTAACTTTTCTTTTATTAAAATCAACAACCAATCCCTTAACCTTAAATATTTCTGTATTTTTATTTTCAGATGTATTTGTTACACTGTGCCTTAAAGAAACTCTAATCCTAGCTAATAATTCTCCAATTCCAAAAGGCTTAGTCAAATAATCATCTGCTCCTTTGTCTAAAGCTTCAATCTTCTGTCTTTCATTTTCTCTTGCTGAAACTATTATTATAGGTATTTTAGACCACTCTCTTACTTTTGTGATAACATTGATTCCATCAATATCTGGAAGCCCTAAATCCAATATTATCAAGTCTGGTTTATGAGACATAGAAAGCGCAATAGCTTCAATTCCTTTCTCTGTTTCTATATAATTAAATCCTTGTGCTTTTAATGATGCTGTTATGAAATTTCTTATGGGCCTGTCATCTTCCACTACAAGAATATATGGCTTATTATCCATCTATCTTTCCCTCCTTTGGAATGTTAAATCTAAAAATTGCGCCTCCTTCATCTTTGTTCTGGGCGCTGATTTTCCCACCATGTCCTTCAACTATAGATTTACAAATTGCGAGCCCAAGCCCAACACCTCTTCTTGAATCAGATATTTTATCTCCATTTGTAAAAAATCTATCAAATATATGTGGTAATATTTCTTCTGATATTCCTATCCCATCATCTATTACCTCAAATATAACATCGCCTACTTCCTCATATACTTTAACCTCAATTAAAGCTTCCTTAGGAGTAAACTTAATAGCATTATCAAAAAGATTTATAAGAACTTGCTCAATTAAATTTCCATCCATAGATAACATTATAACATCTTCTGGAACTGTTACCTTTATCTCATGATCCTTCAAGCGTTTTGAAGTTCTTTGAACTGCTTCATATACAACTTCTTCTACGAGTTCAAGGTTCTTTTTAATTTTCATGTTCCCACCTTCAAATCTAGTCATGCTGAGTAAATTTTCTACCAATCTTATAAGCCATTCAGTATCATCATAAATTCCTTGGAAAAGTTCATCTTTAGTATCTTTAGATAGAAGTTCTCCTGTTTCAATGATAGTACTTATTGCTCCTTTTATCCCTGCAAGTGGACTTCTTAAATCATGGGAAATTGATCTTAAAAGATTACTTCTTAATCTCTCACTTTCAATTTCTAACTTTGAATTTTTCTGAGTTTCAGCGAGAATTTCTCTATCTAAAGCAATATATATTTGACTAGCTACAGTCTCGAAAATGAATTTTTGTTCTGGTTTTAAGTTTCCAGTGATACAAGAGACACCTAACACGCCTAATACTTTATTATGACTTTTCAGAGGCATATAATATCCTTTTGCTCCATAGAAAGTATTAGTTCCCGCACCTGACTCTTTATCATTTAATAATGTCCAATATGCAACAGCTTCTTCCTCTTTATTTAGCAATGTCCGATCTTTCTCACCTTTAGTAGCCGTATAAATAAAAGGTGTTGTTAATTTATTTTCTTGAACTAAGTAGCAAATAACTGTTCTTTCTAATAATCTAGATAAATATTTTATCCCTATTCCCACAACATCAGCTGTACCTGTTGCACTTAGTAACTTTCTACTTACTCTATATAAAATTTGTGTTGTATTCTCTCTTGCTAAAGAATTTTGTGCTTCCCTTTGTATCTTGCTTGTGAGAGTACCAATTGTAAATGTCACTATTAACATTATTGGGAAAGTAGCTAAGTAGCTTTTATCATAAACTTCAAGAGAATATCTTGGATCAGTAAAAAGAAAATTAAATAAGAATATACTTATGATTGAACATATAAATCCTAAAAGATACCCTCTAGTTTTCATATTTACTATAATTACACCCAGAATAAAAATCATGATGACATTTGCTTCACGAAATCCTATGTAGTCTATAAATAATGAAATCATTGTAGATATAATCATTATTAAACTAGCTGTTAAAATTTCTTTCCATGAAATACTGACCCTTACTTTTTTTCTTTTTATAATGTTTTCTTTTTCTTTATTAAAAGTTGAATTCGGTATAACATAAACGTCTATATATGAATTAGACTCCATTAATTTATCAACTATATCTCTAGCATAAATTCTAAAAAAATTATTTGGTTTTTTATGATTTTTTCCTATTATAATCTTTGTGACATTTCTAAATTTTGCATATTGAATTATTTGTTCAACTATATCATCGCTATATACAGTTACTATCTCTCCATCCAACTCTTCTGCCAACTTAAAATTTGCACTCAAACTCTCCTTATCCTTTTTACTTAAGTTTCTCGACTTTGTTGTTTCCACATAAAATGCTATCCATTTTGAATGATGTGCTTCTGCCATTCTCCTTGCTGTTCTTATAACCCTTGAAGAAGATGGTGATGAAGAAATGCAGGCTAATATTGCATCTACTGTTGGCATTACGGTAATTTGCCCTTTTGACAACCTTACGCTTTCCACTTCATAATTTACTCTATCAGCAGTTCTTCTTAATGCAATTTCTCTAAGTGCAAATAAATTATTTTTAGTAAAAAAATTATTAAATGCTTTTGTCGCTTGTTCCTTATCATACACTTTTCCATCACTAAATCTTTTCAAAAGTTCATCTGGTTCAATATCAATTAATTCTACTTTATCAGCCTCATCAAATATTTTGTCCGGAATTCTTTCTCTAACTGAAATATGGGTTATACTTTCAACTATATCATTTAAGCTTTCTATATGCTGAACATTTAAAGTCGTATAAACATTTATTCCCGCTTCTAAAAGTTCCTCAATATCCTGCCATCTCTTTCTGTGCCTTTGCTCACTAGCATTTGTATGAGCTAGTTCGTCTACTAGCATAATTTCAGGTTTTCTAATAAGAGCCATATCCAGGTCAAATTCTTTTAAGGTTATCCCCTTATACTCAATAATCCTATTTTCTATACTCTCAAGTCCATTTAGCAATGCCATAGTTTCTGGTCTTGCATGTGGTTCTATATAACCTATCACTACATCGTAGCCCAATTTCTTCATATCATGTGCTTCCATAAGCATTGCATAGCTCTTACCAACACCAGCAGCATAGCCAAAAAATATTTTTAATTTTCCTCTTGAAGACACATTCTCTTCTTTTTTTATTTGATTTAAAAGATACTGTGGATCTGGCCTTTCATTTATATCTATTTAAATCACTCCTAACATTTCTTTAATTTTATCTTAGGCACATAAAAGAAACTAATAGTAAGACATACTGTTTTATTATTTCTTTGATTGCGCCTTCTGCCTAATGAAATTATATATCGTCTAATAATAATATAAAAGTACTTTCACTACTCTACTTTAGAATAAGTAGACTCTTTTCCTAAGTAATCATAAAATTCTATATTACTTCCTTTAACTTCTCCATTTAAAGATTTAACTCTCATATAGTTTTGTTTATCCTCATCAAAAGTTATTTCTATTTTATTATCATTTATAGTATACTTACCATACGTATAAAATACATCCTTATAAGAATTGTTTATTACCTTGCATTTACCATTCGAATTAAGCTCTAAAATAGTATTATCAGATGTTTTATATTCTCCAGCATATGGATTATTATTACACCCAGCTATGGAAATGATTATGATAATAGCTAAAAGCCCTAAAAATACTCTTTTCATAGTAATCCCTCTCATTCTATAAAAGTAAAATGAACTAGAATCCCAAATTACTTTATATTTAAAAGTGAAGCTATTTCCATATTGACTTTTAGAACATTTACTCTTGGTTCACCAAATACCCCAAGTGTTCTACCTTCAGTATATTTATTAACTATTTTTTGAAGATCTGCTTCACTTATTCCTGATGCTTTTGAAACTGCTGGAATTTGAATTTCTGCCGCCTTTGGACTTATATCAGGATCTAACCCAGAACCAGAACTTGTAAGCAAGTCTGTTGGTATATCTTCTTTCTTAACTCCAGGATTAGCAGCTAAGAAATCATTTATATCTTTTTCAACTCTTTCTCTAAGAATTTCATTGGAAGGCGCTAAATTTTGTGACCCTGAGCCCACTCCACTATATACTGCCTTTCCGCTTTCATCGGGTACAGTATCTGCTTCTGTATAAGTGTTATAATTTACAGCTGAAATTCTTCCTCTAAAGAACCTTGGATCTGTGAAATTTTGTCCTATAAGTTCCGATCCAACTTCATTTCCATTAACAGTTATCATACTTCCATTAGCTTTTCTATTAAAAACCAACTGGCTTATTCCAGTCATTAAAAGAGGATATATAAGCCCACAAAGTACCATAAAAGTAATACTTAACAGAATAGATTTTTTGATTATTTTCATATAAAAATCTCCTTTTCTTATTGAGGTGCATAATTTTTTCTTAGCTAATAATCTTCACTATCTAAGTTAGCCAATATTAAGAATTCTGACTAACGGAGTAATAATCATGTCAATTACCTTTATTCCTATGAATGGAATAATTACTCCACCGCCTCCATAAATAAGCATATTTCTAAGCAACATCATCTCTGCTTTCATCGGTTTATATTTTACGCCTTTCATTGCCACAGGAATAAGTAGTGGTATTATTATTGCATTAAATATAAGAGCCGATAGTATAGCACTATATGGTGTTGAAAGTCTCATTATATTCATAATCTGCATTTCAGGTATAGCTACTGTAAATATGGCAGGTATAATAGCAAAATACTTTGCTACATCGTTAGCAATACTGAAAGTAGTTAAAGCCCCCCTTGTAATCAATAATTGTTTTCCTATTTCAACTACCTCAAGAATTTTTGTTGGATCCGAATCTAAATCTACCATATTAGCTGCTTCTTTAGCCGCTGTGGTTCCACTATTCATGGCAAGTCCTACATCTGCCTGTGCTAGAGCTGGTGCATCATTGGTTCCATCTCCAGTCATAGCTACAAGTTTACCTTGTTCTTGTTCTCTTTTAATTGCATCAATTTTATCTTCTGGTTTACATTCAGCTATAAATTCATCTACACCAGCTTCTTTAGCAATAGTTGCAGCAGTCAATGGATTATCACCAGTACACATAACTGTTTTAATTCCGATTTCTCTAAGTCTTTGAAATCTGAGAGCAAGACCTGGTTTAACAGTATCTTTAAGATATATAACTCCGTATATTTTATTGTTTATGCAAACTACAAGAGGTGTTCCTCCAAGTTTTGATACTCTGTTAACAGCTTCATCTAAATCATCTGGAATAATTCCTCCCATTTCTTTTATTCTGTTTCTTATAGAATCAGAAGCTCCCTTTCTTATAGCAGTACCATCAGGCAAGTCCACTCCGCTCATTCTTGTTTGAGCTGTAAACTCAATAAAATCTAAATTTTTATACTCTTCTTCATTAATTGTTGCTTCGCTTCTTCTAGCAAGATCAACTATTGATTTTCCTTCTGGTGTATCATCTTTTATTGAACAGATTACTGAATAATTTATTAAATCTAATTTCCTTACGTTGTCAACTGGTATAAAATCCGAGGCTAATCTATTACCAAATGTTATAGTACCTGTCTTATCAAGAAGCATTGTATCAATATCTCCGCAGGCTTCTACAGCTTTTCCTGACATAGCTATAACATTGAATTTAGTAACTCTATCCATACCTGCAATCCCAATAGCCGATAATAGACCACCAATTGTTGTTGGTATTAAACAAACAAGAAGTGCTATTAAAGTTGAAATATAAATTGAAACACCCGAATAATTAGCCATTGGATAAAGTGCAACTATAACTATAAGAAATATAATTGTTAAGCTAACAAGTACAGTATTAAGCGCAATTTCATTTGGAGTTTTTTGTCTTGATGCTCCCTCTACAAGAGATATCATTTTATCCAAAAATGACTCACCTGGTGTTGCTGTTATCTCAATCTTTAGCCAGTCACTTACAACCTTTGTTCCTCCTGTAACTGATGCAAAATCTCCTCCACGTTCTTTCATAACAGGTGCTGACTCACCAGTTATTGCAGATTCATCAACAGAGGCTATTCCTTCTACAACTTCACCATCATTAGGAATTATATCTCCATTTTCAACTAAAACTATATCTCCTTTTTTTAATTCATTTGCATTTATGACCTTAGTTGTTCCATCAGCATTCAACAATTTTGCTACAGTATCTTTACGCATTTTCTTTAAATTCTCAGCTTGAGCCTTTCCTCTACCCTCAGCTACGGCTTCCGCAAAATTTGCAAAAAGTACTGTTATAAACAATATTAGAGCTACAATAAAATTATATATTCTTAAATTACTTCCTTTATCTCCAAATAAGCTTGGACAAAATGTAAGCAATAAAGTTATAACAAATCCCACTTCAACAACAAACATAACTGGATTTTTTATCATATATTTAGGATTTAGTTTCTTAAAGGACTCTATAATGGATTCTCTCAATATATCTCTTGTAATAAATTTAGACTTTTTTCTTTTATCACTCATACTATTTTTCTCCTTGCTTTCTACTTCATAATAATCAATTCCACAATGTTAAATGCTCTGCTATTGGTCCAAGCGCTAAAGCAGGTAAAAATGTTAATGCTCCAATTATTAAAACAATTGCAATTAGAGTTAATGCAAACATTGTATTATCTGTTCTAAAAGTTCCTATTGTTGTTGGAATTGTTCTTTTGGCCGCTAAAGAGCCAGCTACCGAAAGAAGAATTATAATTGATAAATATCTTCCATAAAACATCACTATACCTGTGGCAGTATTCCAAAACAGAGTATTATCTCCTAACCCTTCAAATCCAGAACCATTATTTGCTGCTGAAGATGTAAATTGATAAACTATTTGAGTTAACCCATGAAATCCTGAATTTGATATTCCTGCAATTCCCTCTGGCGATATTAATGCCAAAGCTGAGGACATCAATATTAGTAATGGGTGAATTATTATAGCTAATGCTATAAGCTTAATTTCTTTTCCTTCAATTTTCTTTGATAAAAATTCTGGTGTTCTGCCAACCATAAGTCCACATAAAAAGACAGTAAGAATAGCATACATCATCATATTCATAAATCCTACGCCCTTACCTCCGAATACAACATTAAGCATCATATTCATAAGAGCAATTGCTCCACCTATAGGTGTTAATGAATCATGCATATTATTAACTGTTCCTGTTGTGAAGGACGTAGTTACTGTCGCAAATAATGCAGATTGTCCTACTCCAAATCTCACTTCTTTCCCTTCCATATTCCCCATAAGTTGATTTAACCCCACATGTGCTAATGCTGGATTTCCAGCCTTTTCTGCATAATAACATATTGGAAGTGCTATTATAAATATTCCAGCCATTGCTCCAAATATGGTCCAGCCTTGTTTTTTATTTCTAAGCATTAACCCAAAAGTATAAACTAGTGCTCCTGGAAGTATCATCATAGATAGTATTTCAATTAAATTTGATATAGGTGTTGGATTTTCAAATGGGTGAGCCGAATTTGCCCCGAAGAAACCTCCGCCGTTTGTACCTATATGCTTAATTGATTCAAGAGCTGCTACCGGGCCAATTGCTATATCTTGCATTTTACCTTCTATTGTAGTAACTGTTTTAGTTCCAGATAAAGTTTGTGGTACGCCTTGACTTACCAAAAGAATTCCCACTATTATTGATAGTGGCAATAAAACTCTTGTTGTAACTCTTGTCATATCTACAAAAAAGTTTCCTATTAACTTTCTTCCAATTATTCCTCTAATAAAAGCAATAGCTGCTGAAAAGCCTGTTGCTGCTGATGTAAACATCATAAAAATAATCACTATCATTTGACTAAAATTAGAAAGTCCTGATTCTCCACTATAATCTTGAAGATTTGTATTAGTCATAAAACTTATAATTGTATTAAAAGATAGACTTTGTTCCATTCCATTTATTTTATTTGGATTAAAAAATAAGAATCCTTGAGCTCTAAGCATTATATATCCTATAAATACCATTGCAGCATTCACTGCTATAATAGAAAAAATATATTCTTTCCAATCCATTTCGTCATCTTTACTTATTCCACATATCTTGTAGATAAAGTTATCGATTTTATCAAATAGCTTGTCTCCAATGATTTTATGACCAGTGCTAACATAATATAGATACTTTCCAACTGGTACTACTATTATCATAAAAAGTAGTAAAGTTATTATTATTTGTAACCACTCCATAACTATTCCTCCTAGTTCCACTACTAATAATTTTAAAATTTCTCTGGATTAAATAATGCATACCCTAAATATCCAAAAAGTAAAATTATAATTACAACTAAACTTAGCATTTATATTCCCCCATTTATTTTCTTTTACTTGTTAGTTTGTTTTCCACACCAATTAGCAAACAGTATGATAGAAAAAAATCCTACAAATAATGATGTCAAAAAAATAAAATCTAGCATCATCATATTTCTCCTTTCGTCATTCATATCTCATATATAAATATTACTAGCTATAATATAAAGATTGGATTAAGACTTTTTTCTTCTGCATAAAGATTGTATAAAGATTTCGCTTATAGAATTTTATATTTAATATCTTCCATGTCCATAATTTAATATAAATTATTACTAAATGTACGGCTTATCAGAAATATGTATACTTTTCCTCAGTTTTCAAATAATAAATGAGATAAATAAATTATGATTTTCTATAAAAATAGAAGAGGAGGATTAGCCTAATGCAAAAAGTCACAAAAACAATGGACGGAAATCAAGCCGCAGCATATGCTTCCTATAATTTTACTGAAGTAGCTGCAATATATCCTATAACGCCTTCTACACCTATGGCCGAGGGGGTTGATGAATGGTCTGCTCACGGAAAGAAAAATATGTTTAATCAGCCAATTAAGGTTGCTGAAATGCAATCTGAAGCTGGTGCAGCTGGCGCAGTACACGGATCACTTCAAGCTGGTGCACTAACTACTACATATACAGCATCACAAGGCTTGCTGCTTATGATACCAAACATGTATAAGATTGCTGGAGAACTTTTGCCTGCAGTATTTCATGTAACTGCTCGTGCAATTGCAACTCACGCACTATCAATTTTCGGAGATCACCAAGATGTTATGGCAACTAGACAGACCGGATTTGCTATGCTTGCATCAAGCAGTGTTCAAGAGGTAATGGATTTAGCATGTATAGCCCATTTAAGTGCAATTAAAGGAAGAGTTCCATTTACTCATTTCTTTGATGGTTTTAGAACATCGCATGAATACCAAAAAATTGAGGTACCTGATTTTGGAGAAGTAACTAAACTCGTAGATAAAGCTGCTTTAAAAGCTTTCAGAGATAGAGCTTTAAATCCTGAACATCCAGTTGCTAGAGGTACAGCACAAAATCCTGATATCTACTTCCAAGGAAGAGAAGCTCAAAATCCTTTCTTTGATGCAGTGCCTGATATAGTAGAAAATTACATGAAGGAATTAAAAAATATTACTGGAAGAGAATATCACCCATTCGATTACTACGGAGATCCTGAAGCTGAAAGAGTTATAGTAGCCATAGGTTCAGTATGTGATACTATAAGTGAAGTTGTAGACTACTTAAGAGAAAAAGGCGAAAAAGTAGGTATGATAAAGGTTCATTTATACAGACCTTTCTGTGATAAGTACTTCTTTAACGTTTTACCTAAGTCTGTTAAGAAAATAGCTGTATTAGATAGAACAAAAGAACCTGGTGCACCTGCTGAGCCATTATATTTAGACGTTACTAAGCTTTTCTATAATAAAGATAACAAAACAGTGATAGTTGGTGGACGATATGGGTTAGCATCTAAAGATACAAGACCGTCTCAAATTATTTCTGTTTTTGGCAATTTAAATTCAGATAAGCCAAAAGATAATTTTACTGTTGGTATAGTTGATGATATTACTAACACTTCTCTGCCTGAAGGAGAAATAATTGATACTACACCACAAGGAACTATAAGCTGTAAATTCTGGGGGTTAGGATCAGATGGTACAGTTGGAGCAAATAAGAGTGCTGTTAAAATTATAGGTGATAATACGAATTTATATGCTCAAGCATATTTTTCTTATGATAGTAAAAAGTCTGGTGGTACTACAGTGTCCCATTTAAGATTTGGAAAGAGCCCTATAAAATCTCCTTATTTAGTTTATAATGCAGATTATGTTGCTTGTCACAACAAATCCTTTATCTATAATTTTGATGTCTTAAAGGGGCTAAAAAAGAATGGAACTTTTGTACTTAACTGCCCATGGAATAAGGATGAAATTGAAGATAAATTACCTGCAGCATATAAGAGATATATGGCAAAAAATAATATTAAATTCTATACTATAGATGCAATTGCTATTGCTGGCGAAATAGGTCTTGGAAATAGAATTAATATGATAATGCAATCTGCATTCTTTAAACTTGCTAATGTTATTCCTGTGGAAGATGCAGTTAAATATTTAAAAGATTCAATTTCCCACTTGTATGGTAAAAAAGGTGATAAAATAGTAAAAATGAATCATGATGCTGTTGATAGAGGGATAGATTCATTGAACGAAATTAGTATACCTGAATCTTGGGCCAATGCTGAAGATAGTGATAAACCAGTTAAAGACGAACCAGACTTTGTTAAAAACATTCAACGTCCTATGGCAAGACTTGAAGGTGATGAATTACCAACAAGTACATTTAAAGGAATGGAAGATGGTACTTTCCCTCTTGGAACTACAGCCTATGAAAAACGTGGTATAGCTGTTAATGTTCCTGAATGGCAAACAGATAAGTGTATACAATGTGGTCAATGTGCATTTATATGTCCTCATGCTACAGTACGCCAATTCTTAGTTGATGAAAATGAAATGAAGAATGCTCCTGAAGACTTCATTACAAAGAAGGCTGCTGGAAAAGGTCTAGAAAACTACGGTTATAGAATACAAATAGCTCCTCTAGACTGCACTGGCTGCGGTAACTGCGCTGATGTATGTCCTGCTCCTGGTAAAGCTCTTATAATGAAACCGGCTGAAGAACAAATATTAGAGCAAGCTGAAAACTGGGAATACGCAATGAAGCTTACACCTAAGGAAGACTTGATTGATAGAAATACCTTAAAAGGCAGCCAATTAGTTAGACCTCTTCTAGAATTCAACGGTGCTTGCCCTGGATGTGGAGAGACTCCATATATAAGACTTCTAACACAACTTTTTGGTGAAAGAATGATAATTGCTAATGCAACTGGATGTTCATCTATATGGGGTGCAAGTGCTCCTTCTATAGCTTATACCACAAATGCTGAAGGAAAAGGTCCAGCTTGGGCAAATTCATTATTTGAAGACAATGCCGAATTTGGATATGGTATTTTCCTAGGTGTTAAACAAATAAGAGAAAAGCTAGCAGATTTAATGAATGAAGGATTAGAATCACCTGATTTTAGTGACAACATTAAAAGTGCATTCCGTGAATGGCTTGATAACTTTAATGATGGAAACGAATCAAAAATAGCTTCTGCTAAAGTTTTAGAAGTTCTAAAAAATTCTAATAATGAAATTGCTAAAGAAATATTAGAAAGAAAAGATTATTTAGTTAAAAAGTCTCACTGGATACTCGGTGGAGACGGATGGGCTTACGATATAGGCTACGGTGGAGTCGATCAAGTGCTTGCTATGGGTGACGATGTAAACATATTTGTAATGGACACAGAAATCTACTCTAACACTGGAGGGCAGGCTTCAAAATCTACTCAAACTGCTCAAGTTGCTAAATTCGCAGCAGCAGGTAAGAAAACTAGAAAGAAAGATTTAGGACTTATGGCTATGAGTTATGGCTACGTATATGTTGCTCAAATAGCTATGGGTGCAAACATGAATCATGCTATTAAGGTAATAGCTGAAGCTGAAAAATATCCAGGACCATCAATCATTATAGCTTATGCTCCATGTATAAGCCATGGCATAAAAGTTGGTATGGGTAACAGTATAAAAGAAGAAAAGAAAGCTGTTGAGTCTGGATATTGGCATCTATATAGATATAACCCATTATTAAAAGATGAAGGTAAAAACCCATTCTTACTTGAATCAAAAGAACCTTCTGCTCCATATAAAGACTTCTTGCATGGAGAAATACGTTACTCATCATTAATGAACGTATTCCCAGAGGTAGCCGATAAATTATTTGATGAAGCAGAAAAGAATGCAAAAGAAAGATATGAAACTTATAAGCGCTTAGCTGATATGCAATATTAGTAAAAAAATTCCAAATAATACACATGTAAATAGTAACCAAAATAAAAAAATCCCCGATTTTCCGGGGATTTTTCTATAGATAATTTGAAAATCAAAAGTTATATTCCACTAGAAATAAGAAGCATGTTTTGTGGAGTGTTTCATTGGAATTTTTATGGTTATGATTCTTGATTAGAAGTTGTTCCAAATATGCTAGTTCAAACTCGCTTTTGAGGCTAGCATTTTGGGTACAACTTCTAATCTTAGAATCGTCCATAAAAATTCCTTAGAAACCGCAATAAAACATGTTTCTTATTTCGTGATGGATATATACTTACTTTTGATTTGTATCTACATATTCTTTTGCATTTCTAACTTGTACTTCGCTAGGAATGTTCACATTAGATACAGGTTGTGCGTCTTCCATATTAGCCCATGCTGCTGCATCATGCTTTTCTATTGGCGTGCCAACGAACTTTTCTTTAAATTTATTTGTCATGTGTAAACCTCCTTTTACTATCCAAAATTATTCTAATAAATTTAGATCAGTAATAGTATTTACTTAAAAATGAAAAGTATGACTAGAGTTGATTTGCAACATCACAATTATTTAATTACACATTGGATTAAACTGTAAATAAATTTGGAATACAATCTTCAGAAATAATACAAGTTCTGATATGAGACTTTATTATTATATATAAAGAAAATTTTCTTAATTAAATACTCATATTTTTTATTTTAATATTTCCATATGTGTTTTCGGAAGTCTTATAAGTAGATTTCTTACACTATATTCAATACAGTTTTTCTCAATGCTGACTTCATCTTTTTCTTTTAGATCTAGATTTATTCTATAACTTCTGCTAATAATATTAAATGTACCAAGTAAATCAAAAAATCCATACCCTATTTCTCTATTAGGGTATCTATATGTCGAGTTGCTTCTATCGGCACCCAAAATCAAATATGCTATAACTTTCGCTGAAAACATGGTTTTGTCATTTCCATTAACAACTCCCCACTGCAACAAAAGTGCGCAAGCCCCAGAAATTATCGCAGCAGCCACCGAGCTACCAGATACAGTTGTAGTTCCCCCTCCTACTTTTGTAGTTAATACATCTATCCCTAACGTCGCTAAATCTGGGTTATTTATATCTACATTAACATTTGGACCTTTTCCAGATGCTGCAAGCAACGCATTATCATTTCCATAATAAGCTATTGTTGCTACTCCCCTAGCTGTAGATGGTATTGTTAGTGTAGTAAATGGATCTGCTTGAAGAAATCTTGTATTCTCTGGTAATGTTTTCTGAGGCGGCAGCCAAATGTGATATCTTCCATCAGTTATATAATCTCCTCGTAACTGCAATGTCCATATTCCAGCTTTTATGCTATCAAAATTTATGGCTATTGCTTCATGGCCTGTAAAATATTCCGGAACATAATATTTCACAGTCATTCGAGTCTTAAAAAATACAAAATTAACATTTTGTATTTCATTGGCTTTCGCTTTAATGAATTTAGATGATTCTCCATTAGGCGAAATTACATTTATAGATGCCCTATTAGGTTTTATTACCCAAATTGTAAAGGAAAAATATTTCATTTCCTTTGATATTCTTAATTCTATAGAAACTATATCCCCTGTTTGCTTTATAATTCCCGAAGCATGACCTTCTGAAGCGCCTTCATTTCCAACACCAGCTACTGTAATTAGTCCTCTAAGCCTTCCTAGCGATGCTATATACCTTGAAATTAAATTATTACCATCATGACTACCTTCTGTTGTTCCAACTCCAATATATATAACCATTGGTCTATTAAGACTTACTGAAACTTTTTTTAAATAATCTATTGCCGCTAAGACCTCTGAATCATTATATACTGGTGTATATGGAATACCATTTGCTATGAGCTCTTCCCTGAATTCCATGGACTCATAAAGTTTTACAACCACAAACTCACATCCAGAAGCTATCCCTTGAACATCGGCATTATACCCCCTTGCTCCAATGATACCGGCCATTTGAGTTCCATGCCCAACTTCATCTCTTGAAGGTACAATTAAATATGCATCCTGTTTATTTCTATAAGCCTTGACTGCATTAGTAATCTCTTCATTATTAAAGGTTTTTCCTATGTAAACTGAGGTATCATCAGAATCAGGAACAGTTTGATCCCAAAGACTTATTATTCTTGAAGTATCATCTTCCCTTATAAATTCTTCATTTAAATAATCTATTCCAGTGTCAACCATGCCTATAAGGACACCTCTACCATTTAAGTCCAAGTAAGGATTAATTTTAATTGCATTTATATTATCTACACTTGACGGAGATATATCTTGTAATACGTACTTACTTCTAGGATCTATGTAAAGAATCGATGGTACATCCTTAGCCAATCTAACTAAATCTTCTGGTGAAGCAGATACAACCGCGATAGTATCAGTAATTACATCTCCACACGCATAAGATACTTTGTCTATTTGACCTCTAAAATCTCCTCTATATTGAACTAAATAATTAGGCAGTCCTCCATAATATAAACTACACTTCTTAAAACTAGGCACAGCAAACTCCTTAGTATTACTTATATTTAATAGTATTTAGCTAAAGTACAAATTATTCATTATGAAAATATAAATATGATTAAATGGCCTTATCATATTTATAAAAATGCGACCCATACTAATATTTATAAATATTAGTATGGGTCATAAATTTATTAAAAGTATAGATAAGACAATCATAGACTATACTTAGACTATGAAATATCCTCCAACCAGAAATGAGTAATATACTTTTGTGGAATGTTTCATTGGTAATTTTGATGGATGTGATTCTTTGGCTATAAGTTGTTCCAAATGTGCTAGTTCAAAAAGTGAGAATCGAAATTTTATATTTCATTCTTCGAACTTTCTCTGTGAGCGCTTGTTCTTTGAGGCTAGCACTTTAGATGCAACTTTATAGCCTTAGAATCACCCATCAGAATTGCCCAGAAACTGTAACAAAAGTATCTTATTCATTTCGGTGAGGTATACGCATAAGTATAGATTATAATTAGTTTATCTATATATGTTAATTAGCTAGATTATCACTATTTCTAAATAAAAACTTTACATTAAGCATTTTATGAGTTCTACTTAATCCAAGCACCATTAGATCCTAGTCTATACCCACCAATAGTGGTATTGTATGCCATAGCTCCATTACTATATAAGTAGTAATACTTTCCAGACACATCCTTAATCCATCCTGTTTGCATTCTTCCTTCCGAATCCATATAGTACCAATTACCATTAACTAGCTGCCAGCCTGCTTTTTTTGCTCCGTCGCCACCCAAATAATACCATGTACCTCCATAGTTTAACCAACCTGTGGCCATGTTTCCATCTGATTGTAAGTAGTAATTACGTATCCAATTATTTTTTACTGAATTACCCATGGAATCGTTGTATTGCCATCTTCCATTGACCTGTACCCATTGATTTGTCTTAATATTCTTAGTTGGCAATGGTGTACCACTGCTATTAGAGTTATTGCTACTTCCACCTCTATAAATATTCAATGTGTATGTTCTCTTATCACCATCATTTTTAACAGTTATCTTTATATTATTCTTTCCTTTATTTAAAGATACTGTTTTTCTAAATTTATCGCTTTCATCTACAATACTTCCATCTATTTTTACTTCATAATCGTCATACTCATCACTATCACAATCTGGTTTTGCGGTTATTTTAATTTCATCAACAGATCCCGAAACATTTACACTGTAATCAGAAGTATTTTTAGAAAAACTCAAATCCCCTTCACTAAGTGAGATGCTCTTCAAATACACATCTTCATCATCACTAGAAGAACTTGCTGTACACTTCACCCTAATAGTGTATTGACTAGAATATGAATCATCACTGTATTTGACCGTTCCTGGATTATCGTTATATGTTCTTATTGTAAGAACTGTTGTTGATCCTTTGGATAGTTCAATAGTACTGCTTGTCTTTACACCTTTAGTAGAACTTGTTCTTCCTTTAAAGATTCTAACATTACTTGAGTCAGCGCCATTTACACTTATTTTTATTTTACTAGATGAAGTCTTAGCGTAATAAGTTTCATTATTTTTCAACTCATCGTCATCAACTTCATTTTTACTTTTATAATTATCATCACTATAAGTCTTTATTGTGCTTCCGCCTGATGTCTTTAATTTAATGCTTGATAAATCACCTGTTGACGCATAAGCTGTTGTAGTTAAAGTTAAGCTTGTTGCTGGTACAATTGCACTAAAGGCAGTTGCCGCAATTGTTAATGCAACTATTCTTTTAATATTTCTATTCATATTATATCCCCCTAAATTATTGTATTAGCATCAAACAATGCTGTTCACTATATAATACAATATCAAATACCATTTATAGTACCTTTTAGTTGGTAAAATAGGATTTTTTTCTTTATATTACATATTTTCTTATTTCAATGTACAATTTTAAACAAATGTATTGTTTTTTAACATTTATATTTCTTTAGGAATTCTTATAAATAATGCTTTTACACTGTATTCAATATACTTATCCCCTTTTTTACAATCTGCCCTTGACTTATTTTCTAGGCCTAGGTCCATTCTATAGCTTCTGCTTATTATATTAAAAGTACCTAGTAAATCAAAAAATCCATATCCAATTTCTCTAGTAGGGTATCTATAAGCCAAATTGCTCCTATCTGCACCAAGCACTAAATAAGCTATGATTTTTGCTGCAAACATAGTTCTATCATTTCCATTAACAATCCCCCATTGCAATAAAAGCGCACAAGCTCCTGCTATTATAGCAGCTGCTACTGAACTGCCAGAAACAGTAGTAGTCTTGCCTCCTATATTCGTTGCTAATATATCTGCCCCCAAAGTAGCCATATCCGGGTTTTCTACATATGTATTAACATTAGGGCCCTTTCCAGATGCTGCAACCAAAGCATTGTCATTTCCATAATAAGCTGTTGTGACTACACTTCGCGCCGTAGATGGTATTGTCAATGTAGTAAATGGATCTGCTTGAAGAAATCTCGTATTTTCTGGCAATGTTTTTTGTGGTGGTAACCATATATGATATCTACCATCTGTTATATAATCTCCCCTTAGCTGGAAGGTCCATATTCCTGCTTTTATGCCATCAAAACTAATTGCTATGGCTTCATGACCAGTGAAATGCTCAGGAACATAGTATTTTACAGTCATTTGAGTCTTAAAAAATACAAAATTAACATTTTGTATTTCATTTGCCTTTGCTTTAATAAATTTTGATGATTCTCCATTAGGCGAAACCACATTTATAGATGCTCTATTAGGTTTTATCAACCAGATTGTGAAAGAAAAATATTTCATCTCTCTAGGTATTCTCAATTCAATAGAAGCCACATCCCCAGTTTGTTTTATGATTCCAGAAGTATGACCTTCTGACGATCCTTCATTTCCAACACCAGTAACAGTAACAATACCTCTAAGTTTTCCAATAGAAGTTAAATACCTTGAGAGCAGATTATTACCATCATGACTGCCTTCGGTTGTACCTACACCCAGATATATAACCATAGGTCTATTCAGTCTTACTGCAACACTTTGCAAATAATATATTGCTGCTAAAACTTCTGAATCATTATATACTGGTGTATAAGGAATACCATTTGCTTGAAGCTCATTTCTAAAATTGATAGATTCAAAAAGCTTAACAATCACAAATTCGCATCCTGATGCAACGCCTTGAACATCGGCATTATAACCTCTTGCGCCAATAATACCAGCCATCTGTGTTCCATGTCCCACTTCATCCTTTGATGGGACAATTAGATATGGATATTGATTATTTCTATAAGCTTTGATTGCATTAGTAATTTCTTCATTGCTAAATGTTCTTCCAATATAAACTGATGTGTCGGTAGAATCTGGTACTGTCTGATCCCAGAGACTTACTATTCTTGAAGTATCATCCTCTCTTATAAATTCTTCATTTAAATATTCTATTCCGCTATCAACCATACCTATAAGCACGCCTCTTCCATTTAAGTCTAAGTATGGATTAATTTTGATTGCATTGATATTATCTACACTTGATGGCGAGACCTCTTGTAGTACGTATTTGCTTCTAGGATTTATATAAAGAATTGATGGAACATCCTTCATTAAACGGTTTAAATCTTCTGGTGCTATAGAGATTACTGCAATTGTATCAGTAATTTTGTCGCCACAGGCATATGATATGTTATCAATTTGTCCCTGAAAATCTCCTCTATATTGCACTAAATAATTAGGAAATCCAGCATAATATAAATTACATTTTTTAAAACTAGGCACATTAAACTCCTTAGTATTGCTATATCTAATAATATTTCCGTAAAATATAATTTATTCATTTAGTACACATTAATAAAACACAAGCGAATGCATGCGAACCTATACTATTTAAATTTATTTCACTTTCACAAATAAAGTAAAAGGAAGAATTTATAATATATAATTGATTAATTAATATTTATATTTGCATAATAATGCACATTGACTTACACATATATTGACTCAAATATTTAAAAATGATATGTTTATATATAAGATATTAATAATTACAAAATGATATATGTAACGCTTAATCACTTTGAACGGGAGAACCATTTTTTGGGGTGAATCTTATTACACGATAATAAGTAGGGTTAATTTTCTTCAATCCGAATCCGTCAGCTAATCTCGTAAGCGTAGAAGAGAAGTTTTGGTATACTTTGATATTTTTTATGTATGCCTATAAATATTATTGCTTTATAAGCTATAGAGACTTCTCTATAGCTTATTATTTTTTTTATAATTATAAACTTAAACTTAGGACAAACTTTTGAGGCTGGAAAAATATCTTATAGTTAAGAAACTTTTTCCTAACTTCAAGTAATACATTATGATAAAAGGAGAAAGCAATTTAATGAGAGCAAGTAGATGTGAATTAAATAATACTTTTTACGCAAAAATAGATCGGACTAAAATATTAGTAGATTTACCTAACAAGCGAATAAAAATAATTGACTTTAATGCCATATCAATGCAAAACTTGAAAAGAATAATTCACTTTGCATCAAAACAACATTTAAGTAAAATTATTTGTAATTGTGATACTAAATCATTTGAAACTTTTATTAATGCGGGATTCAATTCCGAAGGCAAGATCAATGGATATTTTAAAGGTAACGATGCTTTTTGTATGTCATACTTTATTAACAGCGATAGAAAAGTTTGCAGCAATTTTGCAAGAAAAGAACTATTAATAAAAGAATGTCAGAATGTTAGGAACACATATGCGCATCAAAAAAATAATTTAGGATACCTTATTCGAAACGCAAATAAAAATGATATAAAAGAAATGATAGATTTGTTTTCCACCGTTTTTTTAACTTATCAATCACCTATTTATGATGAAGAATATTTAAAACAAACAATGAATGATAAAGTTCTATACAAAGTTGCCGTATATAACGGAAAAATAATCAGCATAGCTTCAGCGGATATGAATAAAGAAAATTTGAATGCTGAAATAACTGACTGTGCTACTCATCCATCTTATAGAGGCATAGGAATATTATCAAACATTATTTATTCTTTAGAATCAGACTTAAAAACTAAGGGTTTTCTCTGTTTATATAGTTTATCTAGATCAATAAATCCTAGCATTAACTTTGTTCTAAGTAAGCATAATTATAATTTTGCTGGCAGACTAGTAAACAATTGTAATATATGCGGTACCTTTGAAGACATGAACCTTTGGGTAAAAAACATAAATAGTACAAGCTTTTAAATTAGTTTTATTATAGTAAAAAATATTATTTATTTGCATGAAGCAAATAAACAATATTTTTTAATCCCCTCTTTTATCATGCTATTTTGCATATTCATTCAAAATATTATAAGCATATTCTATGATTTCATCACAAGTTATACCTTTTTTCTTAAGCTCAATACACTCAAGAGTACCATACTTCTCTTTAACTTTATTTATAATTTCTCTAGTTAATACTCTTGAATTATTTTTTTCTTCACTGCTATTCCTTCCTTTTAATGCACCTATCGCCATTAAAGTTCCAGTGATTGCTCCGCATGTACTTCCAATAGTCATGCCTCCTCCAAAAGGACTTGCTATTGCAATTGGAATTTCAGATCCTGTATCCTCATTAAATGCTTTAAGTATAGATTCTGCACAATTATATCCTTCTTTATGAAATTCAATAACTTTCTTCATGTTATATCCCCTCAATCTAGCAAAATAATTATTATTTATAAAATAATAATAATACTACTTAGTATTATGTACTTTATTTTCTTTTGTTTCCTATATAAGAGCCCATTCCTCCTGCAACATTTATAACCTTGAAACCCTGATTTCTTAGATTGTTGCACGTTCTTGCACTTCTTCCCCCTGATTGGCACATTATATAGTATTCTTTGCTTTTATTTAAGTATTTCTCTGGTTCATCTAAAAGCTCTCCCATAGGAATATTTTGGGCACTTTTTATACTTCCACCTTTATACTCATATTCTTCTCTTATATCAATCAATTCAACTTTTCCTATTAGATCATCAATTTCATTTACATTAATAACTCTTCCATCATCTTTTTTTAAAAATTCAAACACTATAACTTCCTCCTAAAATACTTTCCTAATTTCTCATCTCTAATTGTCTTTTAATATTTTATTTAAATCCTTAAGTATGATTATTTTGCCTCTTTCTAAATTTATATACCCAAGCTTTTCTAAATTCTTTAGCTTTCTACTTATAACTTCACGAACTGAATCAATTTCAAAAGCCAATTCACTATGAGTCGCATAAATTATTTTGCTTTTCTTGCTTATTAGCAATTTTATAAGCCTTGTTTCAAGGGATTCATGAATAATTTCTTCTTTATTCCCTATGATAGTATTAAACTTATTATACAAATCTTTATATATATATAATAAGAAGTCATTATCACTAATAAAATATTTTTTAACCACTTCAAAAGGAATTATGCATACCTTAGAATCTTGAATTGCCTTACCTGTTATATTTAATGATTCCAAATCTGATAAGCAGCTTAAGGCTTCATGACAAAATTCACCTTGGCTTATATTATAAAGGTTAGTTTCTTCACCATTCTTATTAATTTTTTGTATTTTTATTACACCTTTTATAACAAATAATATCCCTTTACACGCTTTCTCTGTAGCTTCTACATATTCATCAGCATATAAAGTTTTAAAATTAGCTTGTTCGTTTATTACTTCATTATTCTTTTTATTAATCTCATATAACACCGGATATACCTTATATAGAGATTTTATATATTCCAACCTATTCCCACTTGATATTTCAATTCTATTATTCACTTCATCCCTCCTTTATTGTATTATATTCTTTTTTTTAATAAATTTGTGTGACTTAGTCACATAAGAAAAAAATTTGCATTTAAAAAGTGTAGTCATAGCAATATTATGACTACACCAATCTATAACTATATATTATCTACTTTCATAGCTCTCATAGCATTTAAGACTGCAAGCAATGCAACTCCAACATCACCAAATACCGCTTCCCACATAGTGCCCATACCTACAGCTACAAGCGCCAATATTATCAATTTAATACCTAATGCGAAAACTATATTTTGCATTACTATAGTTCTAGTCTTCTTTGCAATCTTTATAGCCGAAGCTATTTTTGATGGTTCATCTGTCATTATAACTACATCAGCAGCTTCAATTGCTGCATCTGAGCCAACACCGCCCATTGCTATACCTATATCAGCCCTCGCTAGAACTGGCGCATCATTTATTCCATCTCCAACAAATACTATCTTGCCTCTAGGTGATTTTTCCTTAAACAATAGCTCTAGCTCTTCTACTTTTTGATCTGGTAATAGTTCAGCATGAACTTCATCCAAACCTAATTCTTTAGCAATTTTACTTCCAACAGTTTTATTATCACCTGTAAGCATTACTGTCTTCTTAATGCCTATTTCTTTTAAAGCTTTTATAGCCTTTAATGAATCTTCTTTTACTTCATCTGAAATAACAATATAACCTGCATATTTCTTTTCTATAGCAATATGGACTACAGTTCCTATTTCATCTACTTTGTTATAAGATATATTCTCCTTATCCATTAACTTGTAGTTTCCAGCAAATACCTCTTTTCCATCTAGAACAACTTTTACGCCGTGCCCTGATATTTCTTCATAACCTGTTATCTTATCTGTAATTATCTCTTTATCATAAGCTCTTAATATAGAAGTTGCTATTGGATGATTTGAGTAATTTTCTGCATAAGCCGCACAAGCTATGAGTTCATCTTTTGAAATATTATTTTCTGGCCTTATTTCTGTCACTTTAAATATTCCTTTTGTAAGAGTTCCTGTTTTATCAAACACAACTGTTTCAACATTATTTAATGCTTCAAGGTAATTCCCACCTTTAACGAGTATCCCATTTTTTGATGCTCCACCTATTCCTCCAAAAAATCCTAGAGGTATAGATACAACTAATGCACATGGACAAGATACAACTAAGAATGCTAATGCTCTATAAATCCACTGTGAGAATGTTGCTCCCTCAATAACAATTGGTGGTATTACAGCTAGTGCTAAAGCTGCAAAAACAACAGCAGGAGTATAATATCTAGCAAACTTTGTTATAAAATTTTCTGTCGGAGCCTTTTTTCCACTTGCATTTTGAACTAAATCCAGTATCTTAGCAACAGTAGAATCTCCAAATTCTTTTTCTACCTTTATTGTTAAAAGTCCATTTTTATTAATTACTCCACTTAAAATACTGTCTCCTACCCCTACTTCTCTAGGAACAGACTCACCTGTCAATGCAGCAGTATCAACCATAGAGTTTCCTTCAATTATTTCACCATCTAATGGCACTTTTTCGCCTGGTTTAACTAATATAATATCTCCAACCTTAACTTCTTCTGGATCTACTTTTTTGAAATCATTATTTATTTTTAAATTAGCAAAATCCGGTCTTATATCCATAAGTGATGTGATGGATTTTCTAGAGCGATTAACAGCCATATCTTGAAACATTTCTCCTATTTGGTAGAAAAGCATAACTGCAACTCCTTCTGGATATTCGCCTATTGCAAAAGCACCAATAGTTGCTATAGTCATCAAGAAATTCTCATCAAATACCTGACCTTTAGCTATATTTTTTAGAGCTCTTAAGACCACTTCTCCACCTATAAGAATATAGCTTATTAGATATAATAATAATTCTATATAATTTGAAAATTTAAAAATAGTAGCGGCTCCAAAAATTATAGCACCAATAGCTAATCTTATAATTTCCAACTTATCATTATCCTCTTCAACTTTTTCATTCTTGCTCATAGCTCTTCTATCTATTCCATCAATTTCAACAACATTAACATCTGGTTCTATTCTTTTGACAATTCGTTTAACATTATCAATAATGGCATTTTCTTTTGCTGGGTCTTCCATCTCTATAATAAGCTTTGTTGATATAAAGTCCACTAGTGCAGATTTCACACCATCTATATTATTTGATTCCCTTTCGATTTTTGCAGCACAGTTACCACAGCATAATCCTTCAAGTAAAATTTCTTTTTTCAAAATTTTTTCTGTTACCTTTTCTACAACTTTAACATGAGATTCAATATTAGTTACAATGTTAGTTACTGCTCCTATCAGCTCTTCTAATTTATTAACTTCATTTGTTTCTAATATTAAAGTTTTAGTAAGAAAATTTACATTGGCAAAATTAACTCCATCTAATTCATTTATTTTTTGTTCTATTTTAGCTGCACAATTGGCACATCCAAGTCCTTCTAAGATAAATTCTTTCTTTACTTTCTTTATACTATCTTTCTTTGATAATTTTGCGTTAACAGGACCACTAGCTATTTTTATATTGCTTGCCATAATGTTTCCCCCAATCTAAAACTTATTTTTTCTCAGATATATGAATCAACCCTTGATCAAAAATACTTTTAACATGTTCATCATCTAGTGAATAGTAGACTACCTTACCATTTCTTTTATATTTCACTAATCTTGCTTGTTTTAAAACTCTTAATTGATGTGAAATAGCAGATTGAGTCATGCCAAGCAATGCTGCTATATCACAGACACACATTTCAGCCTCAAATAATGCACATAATACTTTTATTCTTGTTGAATCCCCAAGCACTTTAAATAAATCTGCTAAATCATAAAGTGTTTCTTCCTCTGGTATAGATTCCTTAACCTTATTAATTATATCTTCATGAATTATAGTGCAGTTACAAACTTCAATATTATTATTTTCCATACTCTTCACCTCTTCGTTTGAACATATGAATATCTGTTCATATGTTTATTATATTCGACATTACTTTATTCTGTCAATAGAAATGAGAATAATTTTCAGCCTTTCCAATAAAAAATCACAGGCGACTGTGGAGCCGGAGATTTTTTTACCCATCTGCCTTTTCGAACGCATGTGAGAAAAATCTGGCAGGCGAATATATTTTCTTTTTTATTCTTTTTAAAATACCCAAACTATTTAATCAACCTTTTTAAGTCATCCACAGATTTCACTGGAATATAAATTCCTAAAGAATAAAAAAACAATAAGCTCAATACTTATTGTTTACATACTATGCCGAAGTTATATAAAATTATATACTCATATATATCGCAATTTACAATGCTCATTTCAAAATTCACAATTACTGCTAAGATTCTTATAATATCTTTAGAATTATGATGACGAATTATTTTTGCAATATATATAATTATTAAAAGTTAAATTTATCATTAATAAAGGAACTCGTTGCTAAAGTAAAATTTTACTTTTTACTTTGAATGTATGTAATCTAAATAACAGATGTACTGAGAATAAACTCAGTACATCTGCTTTTATTTATCTTCTATAGTCCTTGTTCATAGCTTTCTATCATTCTTTTTACCATTTCTCCACCAACGCTACCGTTTTGTCTTGAAGAAAGGTTTCCTTTATCCATGCTTTCATAATTGCTTAATCCAACTTCTGAAGCAACCTCTGTTTTTAATCTGTTTAATCCTTGTTTTGCTTCTGGTACTAATGTTCTGTTTGTTCCACTATTTTTTGAAGCCATATAAATCTACCTCCCTTAAATTTTTGATTTTGTTTGGCAGTAATATCTTAACCACTATCACAAAATATAACCTATAAAAATCTTAACAAAACTAGCACAGATGGCTTGTATTACAAAACTTTAACTATTCTTCCTTTGCCTTTATTTTTAGAAAAATAAGTTCTAATTTTTCATGAAATTTATATTACACTTGCTCTTCACTTTTAAATTTTATTATTTTAAATATTACAGCTCCAAATGCAGCAGATAAAATAGAGGCTATTATAATACTTATTTTAGCCATAGATAAAGCACTTTCCTCTGTAAATGACAAGGATGAAACAAAAAGTGACATAGTAAATCCAATTCCGCCAAGTACACTTGCTCCATATAAATGCCTCTTAGTTACTTTAGATGGCAATTTTGCAATTTTTAATTTCACTAAAATATACGAAGCCCCAAAAATACCAATTTGTTTTCCTATAAATAATCCAAAAATTATACCTAGACTGACTGGATTCATTATTGCTGCTGATAAACTATTAATATCTATAGTTATGCCTGAATTCGCTAATGCAAATATTGGCATAATTATAAATGAAGATAATGGCGTTAGGACATGCTCAAATCTATATAAAATTGATGTTCTAAATTCCTCCATATTTTTTCCGATAGGTAATCCCATTCCAAGTAATACTCCAGCAATTGTCGCGTGTACTCCAGATTTTAAGAAACAAATCCATAATATAATTCCAAAAATAATATATAACCATTTATTCTTAATATTGAGTTTATTAGCCAACATTATCGCTAAAAAAATAATCAAACCTATGATTAATGCAATCCATGAAATTTCACTTGTATAAAATATAGCAATTACTATAATAGCTCCCAAATCATCAACTATAGCTAATGCTGTAAGAAAGATTATTATTCCTTTTGGTGCCTTTTTACCAACCAAAGAAAGTATTCCTAATGCAAACGCGATATCTGTAGCCATTGGAATTCCCCATCCTATTATAGTTGGTTGGTTGAAATTGAATAGCGCATAAATTATAGCTGGTACGACCATCCCACCTATAGCTGCTGATACAGGCAGTATAGTTTTTTTAAAAGACTTGAGTTCTCCAAATACTATTTCTCTTTTTATCTCCATTCCAACTACCAAAAAAAATATAGCCATCAACCCATCATTAATCCAATGCAAAATTGACATAGATAAAGAAAAATCCTTATACCCAATAGTTATATAAGTATGAATTATATTATTATACATACTAGAAAAATTTGAATTTGCAATTATTATTGCAATAATTGCACAAAACAGCAGCACTATCCCACTCGAAGACTCATTCTTAAAGAATTGCAAGAATGGATTTTTAATTTTAATTTTGTTTTTCATACTTTACTCTCCTTCACATAATTATTTATTCCCAAAAATCAGCAAAAATAAGATATTAATTTCTTATTTAACCATTGATTTATTAAAACTCTATACAAAAAAGAGGTGGGAATACTCAAAAAGAGTTTCCCACCCCAGAAACTAAAATTGCTTGAAAGCAAATTATAAAATTTGCCCAACCGTACAACTTAATATATTCATTTATTTCTTATTAATAATTATATCATATATTACTATAATACTCAAGAATGGTAACTAAAATTCACATTTTCTTACTTTAACTAAATTATACTAATATAAACTTTTAATCTGTTACTTAGAAAATGCACCTTTAATTGAACTTAAAAAATCAGAGAACATTTTTTCTAACTTATCAAAAAAACCTTGTGCTTCTTTGCTTGTTAGCTTATCTTTTAATTGATTCGTTACATCATCCATCTGCGCTTTTAAATTATTATAGTTAAGATCTAATGAATTTATTTTACTCATTACATCTTTAATTTTAGCTATATCATCATCTGATAAATTGCCTTTATAGTCTTTAACAGCCTTATCTACTATCTTATTTAATTCTTCATCTGTTTTTGGTTTTTCCTTTACTACATCTTTTTTTATGTCATTCATTAAATTACTAGCATCATTTTGCCCTATCTTCTCTGCGATATCTCCTGTAGTAACCAATTCTTCATTAGCTGCTTCTTTTTTATTTTCATCAATCTTTTTTCCTGTACTACTATTTTCAAATCCTTTTAATATTCCTGTAAGTGCAGCAGTTCCTGATACTTTAAATGGCGCAGATGCTTTTACATTTGCATTTTCTACTCCTGCTGTAATCAACGCATTTTTTATCATGCCGTCATTAACCCAAGTAAGATTGTTTGTAGTAACATTTATTCCTCCTTTTTCAGTCGGTTCTACATAAGAACATGATATTGCTTTATTACCAAGTTGAGCTTCTGTTGCAACTTTACCTAAATATGAATGTTCTTCCTTTGATGTTACCTCTAATACATTAGCATCACTTTTTGTTACTTCAAAATATTTTAACATTTCTGCCTTTTGAGCATCGCTTAAATCAGCTCCTAACGTAACAGATTTAAATGAATCTGCAAACGCCTGTCTTCCTGTAACTGAAGTAAAAAACAAACTCAAAGTTAAAGATGAAATAATTGCTTTTGATATAAATGATTTGAATTTCATATTTTCTATTCTCCTTATATTATTATGCTACAAATTATGTCCAAAAATTTAATTTCCTTTATTCCCGTTCATTATAGCACAAAAATAATTAAGTTTTATTTATTATTATATTACTTTTATATTAATATTTTAGTATGCAATAAAGAATTCTCTCCAGGTCTTTTGGAGAGAATTCCATTATATTTATTCAATTTTATACCGTAAGCATATTACCTTTACTAAACTTCAAGAATAAGTACTTGATATCCTTGCAATATGATTTTATTCTTATCTTTCTTTATTTCTTCACAATTATTTATTAACACTTTAACATATTGTTTATCTAACTCAATAATCTGCTCTTCCTTTTGGTAATTTGCAAGTATCATTAATTTCTTAGATTCTCCTTGTCTATAAAAAGCAAACAAGTTATCATATTCCTCAAATGTCGGTACGAATTCTCCGTATACTATGGCATCTTTAAATTCTTCTGACTTTCTTAAATTTATCAGCTTCTTATAAAAATTAAATACTGATTCCTCATCTTCAATTTGTGAATTTGCATTAATAACTTTATAATTTTCATTAACTTTAAGCCAAGGCCTGCCAGTTGTAAAGCCTGCATTTTCACTTCCACTCCACTGGAACGGTGTTCTAGCATTGTCTCTGCTAAATATATTTATAATTTTTAGTGCTTCTTCATCACTATATCCTTTTTCAATAGCTACATTATATTGGTCTATTGTTGCAATATCGTCAAATTCTTTTATGGAATTGAATTTGTTATTTGTCATTCCAATCTCTTGTCCCTGATAAATAAACGGTATTCCTCTAAGCATAAGCGATATTGCCCCAAGCATTTTCTTGCTTCTATCATTTAAGTCTTGTTCAGGAATATATCTACTTACGCCTCTCGGCTCATCATGATTTTCAATAATATTAGCCTTAAAACCTACTCCACTTGTCTCTAATTGACTGTTAAAAATAGCTTTTCTTAACTCGTTAATTGAGAAAGGTTTATTATCATACCAACCAAATTCACTTTTTCCCAAGACTTCCATCTCAAAATCGAAGATAGAAGAGAAGTATCCGTCTTCACCTATAAATTTATCAAGTTCTCCTTCTTTTCTGTTGAAAACTTCTCCAACTGTAAATGCATCAAATTTTTCGAAGGTTTTCTCTTTTAACTCATGTAACATGTTCCCTACGCCTTCTGCTGCTTCTAACATTCTATCTATACTGCAAAGTCCATCTTCTCTATCAGCTGGAAAGTCTTGAAATCTCAAATCCTTTTTTATGTTAATAATGGCATCAATTCTGAAACCTGCTAATCCTTTTTTAAGCCACCAGTTAACCATCTTAAATATTTCATTTTTTAGTTTCGGATTTTCCCAATTTAAGTCTGGCTGCTCTTTTGCAAATAAATGCAGATAATATTTATTAGTGTTAGGTATCTTTTCCCATACGCTTCCGCCAAAGTAAGATCGCCAATTACAAGGATGATTATCACCTTTACCTTCACGAATATAAAAATAATCTGCATATTCTCCTTCTGGATCATCCAATGCTTTCTTAAACCACTCATGCTTATCTGAGCAGTGGTTGACTACTAAATCCATTAATATATACATATTTCTTTTTTTTGCTTGCCTTAGAAGTTCATCCATATCCTCCATAGTTCCAAACCTTGGATCAATATTATAATAATCAGATATATCATAACCTTGATCTACTAAAGGAGAACAATAAATTGGTGATAGCCAAATTATATCCACTCCTAGGTCTTTTAAATAATCAAGTTTACTGATAATCCCCTTTAAATCACCTATTCCATCTCCATTTGAATCACAAAAGCTTTTTGGATATATTTGATATGCTACCTTGTCATGCCACCATTTCTTCATAACGTAAAACCTCCTAAATTAGTATTGAATATATTTATCTTGCTGGATTAGCTATAAACGCCTTGCCATTTATAACTTCCACTGTTTCTCCATTTATGACTAAAGTTTTCTTATTTAAATTGTGAACGATAAATTCTATATTTTCATATTTGTCATCATATCTATAATTTATCAAGTCAATTTTTATTTCGATTTTCTCCTTATTGACTACTTTAATTTTATAATTATTAAATTCTCCTAATTCATATTTAAAACTTTCTCCATCATCAACATAGTGATTATATTCGGTATCAGAATTATCATTAGATAGATAAACTTCTATAGTTAATGAATTAGATTGTTTTTCACCAATATAATTTTGTACTTGCCCTACTGGAATCAATGTTCCTCCTTTAATAAATATCGGACATAGGTCTAACGGAGTTTTTTTAATTATATATTGTCCACCTTTATATTCTTCTTTTGTCCAATAATCTATCCAATTCTCCCCTTCAGGAAGATATATGCTTCTAGCTTTTAATCCTTGCTCAACAACTGGTGCAACTAAAATATTATCTCCACAAAGGAACTCATCATTAATTTCATAAGTATTTTTATCACTCTGATAATTAAATAAAAGCGGCCTTATAAGTGGTGCTCCATTCTTACTACACTCCCACATCATGTCGTATATATATGGAATTAGCTTATATCGTAATTTTATATACTTCTTATTGATTTCCTCAGTATCTTTATCAAATGCCCAGGGTTCTTGATCTCTTGTTCCCATAGAAGAATGATTTCTAAAAAGTGGAGTAAATGCTCCAACTTGAACCCATCGGCTTAATAATTCCCCAGTACAATCATATCCAAAGCCTCCTACGTCAGTCCCACAAAAAGCCATTCCACTAAGTCCTAGGTTCATAAGCATTGGAATCGACATTCTTAAGTGCTCCCATGTGCTTTGATTGTCTCCCGTCCACACAGTTGAGTATTTCTGAGTTCCTGCATAACACGCTCTTGTTACTACAAAAGGTCTCTTTCCAGTTGCTTTCTTCACTCCATCATAAGTAGCCTTAGCCATCATATGGCCATATACATTATGAGCTTCTTTATGATTAACTGTAATTCCATCATTATTGAACATTACATCATCTGGTAATGGTCCTCTAAAGCTTGCAGGTTCATTCATGTCATTCCAGATTCCACTCACACCTGAATCTATCATTATCTTTTGATTTCCTGACCACCAATCTCTAACCTTTGAATTTAAAAAATCAGGATAAACAGCATCTCCTGGCCAAACTTCATTTACATATGTTATACCTGATTTGTCTGTTGCAAAATACCCTTTTCTGAGTCCTTCGTCATAAATCTTATATCCTTTATCAACTTTAACTCCTGGGTCTATTATAGTTACCACTTTAAATCCCATGTTATTTAATTTTTTAATCATTACTTCTGGATTCTGAAATTTTTCATTATCCCACGTAAATACCCTATAGCCATCCATATAATCTATATCTAAATATAATGTATCGCAAGGTATCTCCTTTTCTCTAAGAGTGCTTGCAATTTCCATGAGTCTTTCTTCTGAGTCATAAGACCATCTGCATTGCTGATAACCAAGAGTCCATATTTGTGGCAAAGGCATTTTCCCAGTAATTTCAGTATATCCTTTAATAACATTTTTAACTGATGGACCATAAATAAAATAATAATCTAAATTCCCATCAACTGCAGCGAAATAATAATATTCAGAATTATCTTTTCCCATGTCAAAATGAGTCTCAAAGTGGTTATCAAAAAATATTCCAAATGCATTATCTTTGCTCAATCCAACAAAAAATGGAATTGATTTATAAAGCCTATCAAATGTTTCTCCATGGGGCTTTGGATTATCTGTATTCCAATTTACATAATGATATCCTTTTTTATTTAAATGCCCTGTCTTTTCTCCAAAACCATAGAAATACATTTCTTCTTCCATTCTTTTTGATACATATACCTTGTAATCAGATTCTTCCCTAAGAGAATGCCCCTCTGATTCTGCAAGCATATAATCACCATATCTTCTTTTAAAAGGTTTACTTTCACCTCTATAATCTGCACACAGTAATGTTCCCCTCTTATCATAAATATCTACTTTAAATTCATCATAAATCTTACAAACTAATTTTTCTGTGATTATCTGAATTCCATTTGTTATATTTTCAACTTTAAAATCATAATAATCATCTTTTAAATTTCCAACTGCTTTAGAATTTCTTTCCTCCCTATGTAAAGGCACAAAGAAATTAATTATATACGAATTCAATACTTTTATAAAAACAGCTTTCTCTTGGAATCTAATATTGATTATGTTATTTTCGATTTTATGACTTAGCATTTTACCAAATTTCATTTTTTCTTCCTGATATTTTCCCATACCTAGTACCTCCATTGTTTCAACATTTTCTAAAAATGCTTTTATTCCCAAAAATCCACTTAAGATTTTTATTAATAATATCTTTTACTTCGACTATCTATTATTTTATAAATTTATTACTTATTTAATTGCACCATCTACTATGCCTTTAATTATTTGCTTTTGAGCAAATAAGAATAAGATGATAATTGGTATCATTGCTAAAAATGCAGCTGAAAGAATTAAGTCCCATTGCTTTACGTAGGATCCTACAAAAGCACTTACTGCTACTGGAAGAGTTTTTATTTTACCATTTAACCCAAGCATTAATGATGGTAATAGATAATCATTCCATATCCAAATTCCATTTAAAATCAAAATTGTCATTTGAACTGGCTTTAGTAGAGGAAAAATAATTCTAAAAAAAGTTCCTTCTGGGCTACAGCCATCAATCCATGCTGCTTCTTCTAATTCACGTGGAATTCCTTTTATAAAACCATGAAGGATAAAGACAGACATGCTTCCACCAAATCCTAGGTAAGCAAATATGACACCTTGATAACTTTGCAGCATTTGAATTCCCAGAAAATTAGATATATTTCTGAATGTGGAAAGTAAAGGGAGCATAACAACTTGGAAAGGTATAACCATAGCTGCCACAAGAAGCATAAAAATAAATCCAGACCATTTTCTCTTATTTCGGCAAAGTACCCATGCTGTCATGGATGAAAAAAGAGACAATAGAGCCAACGAAACGATTGTAATAAATAATGAACTAAAAAAAGATTTCCAATAATTAAAGCTATCGTTGTGTATTACATTTTTAAAGTTTGTTAACATCTGTCCCCATTTATTAGGAATAGAAAGAGGGCTGATTACAATATCTGCACTTGTTTTAGCTGAATTTAAAATCACTAAAATAAATGGTGAAAGAATTATAAGAGCAAGTATAATTCCAATAATCTCTCCAATCATACTTCTTGTTTTTATCGACTTCATTATACTTCTACCTCCTTCTTCTTACTTATATATACCTGAGTTAATGATACAACTGCCAATATAATAAAGAATATAACCGCCTTAGTTTGTCCAAGAGCATATTGATTTTTGCCAATTGCAGTATTATAAATATTAAGAGCTAAAAACTCTGTTGATTGAACAATATTTCCATTTAAAATTCTACTAGGAGCACCATTAGTTATTGCTAAATTTAAATCAAACTGCTTAAACGAATTAACCAATGTTAGAAATATACAAACTGTAAATGTATTAGCAATCATTGGAATCTTAATTTTAAACAGTGTAACCCAGCCGCTTGCACCATCTACACTAGATGCCTCAAGAATATCTTGAGGAACATTTTGTAATCCTGTAACATAAATCATCATAATGTACCCTGCATATTGCCAAGTGCTAACTATTAAAATTGCCATTAATGCTAAATTAGGGTTTGTAAGCATAGACGCACTACCATTTATTACGACTGTGAATACCTTATTAAAAATAAACTGCCACACATAACCAAGCACAATTCCACCAATTAAATTTGGTATAAAGAAAGCTGCACGATAAAAATTTTTTCCTTTTACTTTTGATGTACAAAATAGTGCTAATGCAAACGCTGCCGAATTTACAAGAATCATATTAACAACTGTAAAAATAAAAGTTACTATAAATGAATATACGTAGTCCTCAGATTTAAACATACTTATATAATTGCCTAATCCAACAAATTCAGTAAACTTAATCCCATTCCAGTTAGTAAAGGAATAAAAAACACCGCATACAAATGGTATTAACACAGTTACAAAAAATGCAAATAGCAATGGAAATAGAAATAGTATATTAATTATCATTCTATGCTTCTTAGTTGGAAAACTATATAAGCCTAAAATTACTAATAAAGCACCTACAATTAATATAGTTCCACGCATCGTGTTTTTACTACCAATAATATCTAGATATAGTGCAAAAGCCATGGCTAAAATGCCAAACAACATTACTCCGATTGAAAGCAATCTTTTTATATTTGTATTCATGCTTTTTCCTCCTAAACTTGAATGATTATTATAATCATTGTTGTAATTGCCCATACTTTGCGCTTATGCTTCCCCCCTTTTAATATTTCACCTGTACAAAAAATATAATTAATATAGGTTACTCTATTTGAAAGTAACCTATATAATTTATACTACAGTTATTATTTTGCCATATAATCTGAAACTGCTTTCTTCATTGCTTTTGTAAATCCATCTTTATCTAATTGGCCTTTAGCATACAATTCAAAAACAGGTCCTGTAGAATTCATTGCAATACCATCTTTCATATGTGTCCAATCCCATGCATAAGTTTGATTATTTTTAATATAATTGCTCTCGCTCTTTGCTAAAGGTAAGTCTGGTTCAATAGTGCTTGTCTTAAATGGTGAAACCATTCCACTATCTTTTATCAAACATTTTTGCCCTTCTTCTGTAGAGACAAAAGCTTTAAGAAATTCTTTGCACGCATCTATTTTTTTACTATCTTTATAAATTCCCCAATAAGCTGGTGCATCTGCTAAAATACCTGGGGTATCTTTTGTAGTAAATGCTGGTGGCGCAATTCCGCAATCAAACTTCACATCATATGTTGCTAAAGAAGGATCTATCCAATTTCCTTGAGTAATAAAAGCTGTTTTTCCCTTTGCCCATAATGCTAACTGATCATCGTAAGTACCTGATATTAAAACAGTCTTGTCTGCATAATCAAATAATAATTTTACATAGTCAGCAAATTCCCCAAAACGCTCGTCGTCCAATTGTCCTTTATTCAACATATCAATATATTTTTTATCTTTTCTATCTAGTCCTTCTGATAAATAAGCCCCCATGATATGATTACCAGTTGACCAATACATTTGTCCTGATTCTGCTGCTACTGATGCAACCGCTTGAATACCTAACTGATCTTTCATTCCATCAATTTTTTTGAACGCTTCTTTATAAGCATTGATGTTTGTTAAAGTCTTTGGATCAATCCCAGCCTTCTTCAATATATCTGCATTATACACTAATCCAATACCTTCAATAGCAAATGGAAATCCATACACCTTACCGTCATCACCCTTAAATGCAAAATCAGTATCTTTTATCCATTCTTGATCACTTAAGTCTGTTAAATAATCTTTAAATGAAACATACGAATCTGGTCCAAACGCATATATATCTGGCATATTTCCTGCTGCTAAATAATTCTTTAACTGTCCATTAACATCTACTCCACCTCCAAGAGATTCAATATCTACCTCTTGTCCAGTTTTCTCTTGATATTTTTTTGCAAATTCTTTTAGTGGCTTGTCAATCTCAATTTTCGTATTTACGAAGCGAATTGCTTCACTATTCCCAGTTGATGTTTTAGAATCAGAACTAGCTTGACTCGAGCTACTTCCACAGCCTGATAAAGAACCAATTACCATAGCACTTGCAAGTAATGCTGCTAACACTTTTTTCCTCATATCTTTTCACCTCATATACATTTATTTAGATTAATATGATTTATATTTACATTATTATGCCTATCTTCGAGTCATTATGTTTAGCGCTAAACTATATCATAAGATTAACATTGTTTCTTTTTTCTGTCAATCGTTTTCATATGCATTTTTACCTCAATTATCTACATTTTTTATATTTACTATTATATATATCTAATTTAATAACTTAAGAATTCTTAGTACTTTTCTTTTGTTTATTCAAGTATTTAATATCTCGTAAACCTAGTGATTAAACCTACTTTAAATACTTTACTTTTCTTATATTTAAAGGTCATGAGGTATCTTTCCCATACGTTAATTCTTATGATTAATGCATATGCTCTCATTGCAATAATATGTAATATATATTAATATTATCTATATACACTTATCTTCATAATAGTATATCGGTAAACTAGGAGGCAATTATGGTTACACTAAAAGATATCGCAGCTGAAGCTGGTGTCAGTATCATGACAGTATCAAATGTAATAAATGGAAATCATTCAAAAGTATCAAAAAAGACTATAGAAAAAATAGAAAAGATAATACAAAAATATAATTATGTTCCTAATCTAACTGCACGAAGCTTGACAGCTAAATCCTCTAAAATTATAGGAGTTATAGTTCCCATTAAAGGTTCGTTTAATAATTTATTTAAAGATCCTTATATTAGTGAATTATTTGGCATTATACAAAATGTAGTTCGTGAAAACGGATACTATTTAATGGTTCGCTCAGTTAAGGATGTTTCAGATATATCTGCATTGCTTAAAAATTGGAATATGGATGGTGCTATATTTTTAATGCCTGACTATGACAATCTTATCTATTCAATATTAAAGGAAAATAAACTTCCAATGGTATTTCTAGATAGTTATTCAAAAATTGATAACATAATAAGTGTAGGTATAAATGATTATAAAGGCGGTTATATAGCTACTCGCTATCTTATAAATAATGGACATAGGAAAATTCTATTTGCAGGGCCATGTCATAAAGATGGTATCCCAATTCCTCAGATTATAAAAAGACTTGAAGGCTATAAAGATGCTTTATTAGAATCTAATATTGAGTTTAATGAAAGTCTCATAGTCGACGTAGAACCTAACTACGAAGTTGGTATCAATTTAGGCAGGTCTATATGTAATAAAGAATTTGATGTTTCTGCTGTATTTACAACGGCTGATATTATGGGAATTGGTATAATTGAAGGTGCTAAATTAAATGGAAAAATTGTTCCTAATGATTTATCAGTTATTGGTTTTGATAATCTTCTACCATCCGTTTATGTTACGCCAAAACTCACTACTATTTCTCAGGATATAGAGTCTAAAGCAACAAAAGCTGTAGATCTACTCATAGAGTATATCGAAAAGGGTTCTGTATCAAACAACAAAATAACTTTAGATGTAGAATTAGTCGAACGTCAATCTGTTGGACAATTATCTAATTTAAAATAGCTGGCAAACTTAGAAAACATCAAATAGTTCACGTTAAACTATTTATTTAGCTCATTTTTTAAATAAATCTAATGGTTATAATAATTTTTAAAAATATAGATATTTGTTGAATCCTGCATTATGCTTATTAGTACAAATGGCAATTGTTCTTATTAAACAATTGCCTACACAATATTATAAATGCACATGTTTCTAACAAAGTTATATATTTTATCTATTAGGCTTCTTCTTTAAGTATATCTCTAATAAGGATAGTAAGGGTACGGATAATAAGGATAAGGTACTGGTGGAGCGATATAAGGCAACAAAGCTACTTCTGCCAAAGCAGAAAGTGGGAAATTTCTACGTCTGTAACGTCTAAATCTAGGGTTATAACCATATCTTCCATATTGCCTTTGCTGATTAGAGTTTCCTTCACTCTCTTTCTCTATTACGTCTTCACCGATTAATACTGAAACATTATCTCCATCTACATTTTCAATAATTCCATCAAATGTACTTCCATCTGTCATTATTAAAGTTGCTCCGTAATACATGTATTTTTTGCAATTATCATATAGGCCTCTTAAATCTCTGTAGTTATCTTTTTCTACATCCATTCTTTAAACCATCTCCTTCCAAATATTATTTTATTCAAAACCAAGAAGGATTGTGATAATTTATAGCCCAAAATTATAGTATTTCGTCTACATTAACTTTTCTATAGCCCAAATTCCTCCATTCAAATATATAATCCTTGTCATATATAGAATCATGTTTTATATTTTCATTCATATCTTGCATACCATTATTTATTATCATATTTTCTTTATCAGCATTCATAACATTATCTTTCATTTTCCCCGTCATACCTTCCATATTTTCATTATCCATCATGTGCTGATCAATAGAAAGCATTCCTTCAATCATTTTTTGTGCTTTATAACTTATATTTGAAACATCCCCTAATATAAAACCGTGCATAAATGGAGGCTTTGGCATTCCTTTGGGCTGTATAGGTTTAATTAAGTTAATATATCTATTTACCACTTCTGGTATTTTATCTTTTTCAATTAAAAGAAGCGGAGTATGTTTTCCCATATGAGCAAATACTACACTAGCAATAATTTTCATTGGCTCATTAAGTTGTCCAAACGTAAAAGCATGACCTCCTCTATAATTTCGTCCCCACCCAAAATCAGTTTTCGTATCATTATATCTAGAAAAATTAACTGCTATTTCGTATGGATTTTCCCCGCCAATTCTGTCTACCCTTTTAACATTATCTAATCCCGACAAATAGTATTCAACATCTTTTGATATTGTTTTAGTTGAACCAATTATATAAATATTGATATCATTCATTTTCTTGATTGCATCAATAGTACAATTAGGAATTCTGTTTCTTTGTACAAATAGAATAGGATCTCCATGATGTGCAGACCAATACCCCGCAATAATTCCTTCTGAATAATCTTCCCCTGAAATTATAAGAATATTATTAAATTCTTTTCTTATCCTAGATATTATGCATGCAGTATCGTAATAATTGCGACCCGATATATGCTTTGTTTTATAACCATGATCATTTAATGCAAAAGATACATTTTTAGAAATATTACCGACTAAAATTACTTGTACCCCATTATATCCCTTAGGGGATAATCTCTCAATTTCTCCTAAAGTTTTTTCATTTAAACTATTACCATCAGTAAACAAAAGTGATGCATTAATTGGAAAATGAACTAAGGATGTTGCTGCAATTCCATCAAAAACTTCATCTTTATTGACTAAAATCACAGCATTTGGTTTCATATTATTAAAACCAATTTTAGATATTTCTATAGAAGTATCTAATTCATCATCAGCACAAATTCTAGTAGTATTTAGTGTAAAGGGACAACTTTTCAAAGCATCATTCATTGATTTTTCTCCTAAAACTTTTTAATATATAATATGATTACAAGTTATATTTTGTCATGAAACAAAAAAAGAAGCTAATCATTATGTAAATTATTGATTAACTTCCTTAAATATAATTTATCTATAAAAAACGTAACCTACTCTATTGTATTAGAATTATTGTCAACTTCTTCATTTCTTTCACAGCACTTTTCATTTTTACCACCTTTAAACATCATAATCATCATTAATATCATCATTAACTTCATTTATATTACTTTTCTAATTGCTTCACTTTTTTGATAGCATTATAAGCATCTATAAGTCCATATCCTGATTGCTTATCCTTACCTTTGGACATAATATCCTTTGCAGTACTATCTAAAACATCTTCAATCTGACTTGGAGATAAATTAGGATCTTCTGCTTTAACCATAGCTGCTATTCCTGTTGCTACTGGTGCTGCCATACTTGTTCCATCCCATGCTTCGTAACCACCTGGAACTGTGCTTAATATTTCCACTCCTGGCGCTGAAACTTTTATACAATTACCATAATCAGAAAACGAGGCCTTTTTATAATTATAACTCATTGCAGCTACTGTAAAAGCTCCGTCTCCAGCTGGACTTATATTATCACTATCTTCATTATCATTACCAGCCGCAGCTACAACAAATACTCCTTTACTCTTAGCATAACTTATTGCTTCTGCAATTAATTTACTCTTCTCATTAGCTCCAAAACTCAAATTGATTATATCAGCTCCGTTGTCTGCAGCATATTTAATACCCTTAACTATATCATTTATATCCCCTTCCCCATTGCTATCTAATACTTTTATCGGAATTATTTTTACATCTAATGTCCCATCAATTCCTGCTATACCAATATTGTCATTAGCATTTGCAGCTATTATTCCTGATACATGAGTACCATGACCATTGTCATCCATAGTATCAGAATTATTATCTACAAAATTATACCCCTTGCTCTTTAATACTCTATTTTTTAAATCTGGATGTGTGTAATCTACTCCTGTATCTAAAACCGCTACATTAATTTCTCTTTTTTGTTTTATTAGAGGCCATGCTTTATCCGCCTCTGTATAGCTTATATACCACTCATACTTATATCCAGGATCATTTACAGCTTTATTAGTATTTTCATTTATCTCTCCTAATCTAAAATCACTTTTTACCGGAGTCTTCTGTATCGGTTTTATTATTTTTATAATTTTAGGCTCATTGATTATTTTAATCCCTTTTATATCACCAATTCCATCTAAAATGTATTGTTCTAGATCTTTTGGTGACACTAAGTTATATTTATTATTATTATTATTTTTATCAACACTTATTATATCTTTCACACTACTTAGAAGGCTATCTAAATCACCGCTTCTTAGTGATTTTACAAAATTGCTTACACTATTACTCGTACTATTCATGCCATTATTTCTAGGTAAGTAATCTGAAATAGAAACTAATGTAAATATTGAAGCTGCAATTATTATAAATTTAGCTAACTTACTTCTCATAAAAAACCTCCTTAAATCATAGTTACTTACTTATATCTTTAATTATGAACAATAATACCTTTTATAAACTTCATTTACCTAATTGTTAAATAATAATACATCATAATTGTGTCGATTTTGTGAAATTCTTTATTTTTTATTATATATATATTGCAAAAACAATTCTTCATCATAATTCTAAAAATATTGCAAGAATTTTAGATGTAATTGCGAAATGTGCACTGTGAATTGCAACATATATTATCTGCTTATAATAAATATCTTCAATGTATATCCTAATTAACCAAAAAAAGACTGATATACATTAATTTGATATATACCAGCCCTAATTCTCATTTATTCTTTATTCATTTATAAGTTTCTTACGAACTTCATCTAAATTTACAGTTTTTAATGAATCTGTAACTTCTATTCCCATTGCAACTACATTGTCTTTAACAATTACGTATGTTCCACTCTTGTCTATATTAAATTCCACATTTACTACATCTTTTCTACCTGTAAAAGTAGTTACCTCGTCTCCACTATCTGCATTATATATTATGAAAACTCCATCAGCCTTATCAAAGGAATTAAGATCTACAGAAAGTTTAGTCTTTATGCCTTTTTGTAGAACTGCTACAAGTGGTTCAAATTCATAACCAGTTCCCTTTATACTTAGATTTTGGGTGTCTCCTGAAATATTAGCTTTTTTAATCAACCTATCAGTAGAAACTTTACTCAAATCATTACCATATATACTTGGAGCTTGAGGAGTATTACTTGCTGAAGTTCCTGTACAGCAACTCATCCCACTACTAGGAGCCGGAATTGATGAATCTGCTTTCGATGTATCCACTGAATCAAGATTATCTGTAACTTTAATTATCCCTCTTATCATTCCCATCCAACAGCTAAAGTTTATGTCCCCGTCTTTAGGTGTAAATTCTATAACATTTTCTCCAGATTTTAATGTTTTTTGGATGTTAAGTGATGGCACTACTACTGCATTATTACAAGAATTTATTTGATTTCCTGTAATTATCCACTTAACAGGCATATCTTTTTGTACGTAAAATGCATTAGGAGTATATCCATTATTATCTGCTGTCATTCTAATTACTTGAACTCCATTTTCTATCGTCGCCTTACCTATATTGGATTGCGCGGCTTGAGCTCCATCTCCAGAAAAATTTTGTGCTAGTGTACTAGCATTTGGAATTCCAACTCCAGCAAGAGCTAATCCCCTATTCCCCATTATTAATCCAAGTACTACTACTAAAATCCCACTAAATTTTAAAAGTTGTTTCGTATATCCCTTACTTAAAAAACCTGATACAGCACCAAATATAAGCATCAAAGGAACTGTTCCGAGTGAAAATAAAAACATTGATATTGCTCCATTTATGGCACTACCGGTACCTAATGCATAAAGCTGCATTGTCTGAAGTGGACCGCATGGCATTAACCCATTTAACATACCAACTAAAAACGGAGCCTTAGGTTTATTTTTAATTTTGCAAGAGGACCATGGCAGCTTAATATTAAGCTTTCTAAATAAAGAAAAGCCTGTCATATTTAATCCCATTATTACCATAAATAATCCTGCAAATATTTGCAATCCAGCTTTTACATTAAGTGATAGCGATAAAACAGAACCCAATGCACCTACAATACCACCTATAATTGTATATGAGGTTACTCTTCCAGCATTATATAAAATCGAAGGCTTTAAAGCTTTAAATCTATTCTCTTTTTCATCTATAATACTATTTTTAGATAAACTTTGTGTAAGCATTATTCCACCGCACATGCCAACACAATGTATAGATGTAAGCATTCCAACAATAAATAACACCACATAAGACGCATTATTCAGCTTAGCACTCATATCAAATCCTGCTGTTGAATTGCCAAGAAGTAAGACTGCTGCCGCTATAACTAAAAAGCCAGCAAATTTTAAGCTAACCGAATTTTTTGTACTATAACCCGCCTTATTAATAGCTTCTTTTAATTGTTCCATACTGCAAAGCTTGCTATCATATTCAACCGTTACCTGCTGTGCACTATAGCTAGCCATAGCATTTAAAACTCCATCAATTTTCATTAAAGCTCTTTCCACTCTATTTTCACAAGACGTACATGTCATATCATAAACTTTAATATTCTCCCTCTTAATACCCATAATCTCCTCCTAATAAATCGCTGCTTATTATAGACAGTGATGAATTTTAAATCATAACTCAAATTACATATATAGATTATAATATAAAGTTATGAAGATTTTATGAGGATATAAAAAAGTACAGAAATTTTTCTGTGTACTTTTATAAATATATTTGAATAAACTCCATATGCTTCTCTTTCAACTAATATTGCATTATCATGTATTTAATAAATTAACATAAACTTATAAATTTTATGTGTAAAAAATAATCTACCATTTGATAAATTTATTAAGATAAATTTCCAGTATAACTATTAACTTCATAGTATTGACTACATAATTAGGGGCACATTAAGATTATAAAGAAGTTAGCAGTTAAGCATTAAATATTCAAGAATGAATATGCCTTCTCAATATAGAGTCAAAAGACTTAACTTGAGAAATAAAGATGCAATCCTATAGTTAGAGTTTTCTATAATTGATTAGTTATTGTAGGGTTACGCGAAAATTGCAATTATGTTAGTCTGTTGCAATAAGGTTTGATTGTTATTTTCTTTATTTAAGGACTGTAGATAAACTTATTGTATGATAGGTTTATCTATGGTTTTTTGTCTTTATGAATATTTAAAAAATAATTTATGATAAGATTTTTTGCATAATACTTAACACTATTTAGGCTCTCAAAATTGCTTTAAATATTAAAAGTTCATTTTACGCAGTCACTAAGTAGTTTCTCTATTATTTAATCTTCTCTACTCTCTTACCCCTGATGTTTCCTATAAATATTTATATATTTTCATATTTATATAGAAAAAAATGTTTATAGGAATATATAAACATATATTTATTTTTATATTTTTTCATATTTTTATATTTTTATATAAAAATATTAATCTATAAATATATAAAAATATGAAAATTTCTCTATTATTGAAAATAGATCGCTGAATATCTGCTTCATCCTTAAAAGGATATTAAAATTTAAAATAAATTCTTTTAAAAGCAGAACAAAATCGCAGGCGACTGTGGAGCCGGAGATTTTTTCACGCATCTGCCTTTTCGAACGCATGTGAGAAAAATCTGCACATCAGAAATGGTAGCTCTGCTGCATATAAGAACATTTTATGCAGGCGAATAAGATTTCTTTTTTATTCTTTTTAAAATACAAAAACTAGTCAATCAACCTTTTTTAAGTTATCCACAGATTTTATTGTAATATAAATTCCCATATGTGTTGATTAACCAAAAAATAGAAGTGAAAATATATAAAAAATGAGGTCATTCTGTAGTAATATTAAAGTGCGAACCAAAATAATACTTAAGGAGAATGCCCTCATGAAAAATACTACCACTATATTTGATATATTTCAAACATTTTTAAGTGAAAAGGAAGTTGAAAAATTTAGTAAAATTTTAGAATATGTTGATACTGCAAGAAAATTCACATTATATGATTTAATAAAATTCTTTATTGCAGCAGCTACGAATGAATATAAGAGTTATAGGGATGGCGTTGAGCATATGGAATCAGTAGGGCTAACACCAGTTGATTATTCAACTATTTCTAAAAAAGCCTCTAAGGTAGATTACAAAATTTCTAAAACTTTATTTGAGATTATTGTTTCTAAATGTAATCGTAGAATGCGAAGAATTCTAAATTTGCCAAAACAATTAATAGCAATTGATTCAACTACCGTGACCGTAGGTGAAAACCGTCTTAAATGGGCAAAATTTAATGGGAAGAAATCTGGAATAAAACTTCATATATCTTTAAATATTAATGACTTTACACCACAAAAAGTTATTGAAACTATTGCTAAAAAGCATGATGGACCGATAGGTGAAGGTTTAATAGATGTACACTCTATTTTAGTTGAAGATAGGGCTTATGAAAATCATGAGAGATTTGATATGTTTAAAGAAATAAAACAATCTTTTGTTATAAGAATAAAAAATAATACAATACTTTCAAAACCAAAGAAATTGAGAAGTTTAGGAGTAGTAGAAAATTCTTCTGTAATTCGAGATGTTACATGTTATTTAGGAAAAGAGACTAAAAAAACTCAAAATAGATTTAGAGTAGTTGAATTTACTGATTATTATGGTAAATCAGTAAAAGTGTGCACTGACCTAATGAACATTACTCCAGAAAAAATAGCAGAAATATACAAGGAACGTTGGAAAATTGAAACCTTCTTTAAATTTATAAAACAAAACTTGAATGTAAAAAGAATATTTGGAACAACTGAAAATGCTGTCTATAATCAACTTTTCATATCATTGATAGCTTATGTTTTGCTTCAATTTACTTATGTTGAAACGACTAAAAATTTAAAATATGTTAAATTATCACTAATTCAATTTGTAAGAAAATTGCTTAAAAAAAGTCTTAAGGTCGAAGTCTATATATCTATTAACTTATTTTTGAAAAATATCAAAAATAAGTTAATAATTTAAAGTAAAAATTTGGTTAATCAACACTTGTGATAAATTCCTAAAGAATAAAAAAAATCCTAGCAGCAATCATGCTACTAGGATTATATACTTTAAATATATTGTAGATTATTAAATAGGGTGTTTCCTTATTTGATCGAACTTATTTTATTTGCCATTGTAATTTGCCATAAATTATTTTTATGCTTCCATAAACATCTTCATGTCATCATCTACATTAGTGATTCCACCAATTCCAAAGTTATCAACTAATACTTTAGCAACATTTGGCGAAAGGAATGCTGGAAGTGTTGGTCCTAAGTGAATGTTCTTAACACCTAAGTGTAATAATGATAATAATACTATTACAGCTTTTTGTTCATACCAAGCTATGTTATATGATATAGGTAATTCATTTACACTCTTTAATCCAAATACTTCTTGAAGCTTTAGTGCTATTACAACTAATGAATATGAGTCATTACATTGTCCTGCATCTAATACTCTTGGGATTCCACCAATATCACCTAAATTTAATTTGTTGTATTTATATTTTGCACAACCTGCAGTTAAGATAACTGTATCTTTTGGTAATTTTTCTGCAAATTCTGTGTAATAGTTTCTTGATTTAGCTCTTCCATCACAACCTGCCATTACAAAGAATCTCTTTATAGCACCAGATTTAACTGCATCTACCACCTTATCTGCTAAAGCTAAAACTTGGTTATGAGCAAATCCACCAACTATTTGTCCCTTTTCTATTTCTGTAGGAGCTTTACATTTCTTGGCCATTTCTATAACTTTAGAGAAATCTTTTGTCCCATCAGCCTTAGCTTCTATATGAGCACATCCAGGCATTCCTGTAGCACCTGTTGTAAATAATCTGTTCTTATAAGAATCCTTTGGTATAACTATACAGTTAGTAGTCATAAGGATTACTCCATTGAAGCTTTCAAATTCTTCTTTCTGTTTCCACCATGCATTACCATAGTTTCCTGCAAAATGACTATATTTTTTAAATTTTGGATAGTATTGTCCAGCAAGCATTTCTCCGTGAGTATAAACATCTACCCCAGTTCCTTCTGTTTGCTCTAGTAACATTTCTAAGTCTCTTAAGTCATGTCCTGAAATCAATATTCCTGGATTTGTTCTAACACCAATGTCTACTGTTGTAATTTCTGGATGTCCATAGCTTTCTGTGTTGGCTTTATCAAGTAATGCCATACCATCTACACCGAATTTACCAGCTTCTAATGCTAGTCCTACATAATCATCAACTGTTAATGTATCATCAATTGTAGCAGCAAGAGCTTTTGCCATAAATGCATGAACTTCTTCATTATTATATTTTAAATTCATTGCATGCTTCATGTAAGCAGATAATCCTTTTAATCCATAAGTTATAAGCTCTCTTAAACTTCTTATATCTTCATTTTCAGTTGCAAGAACTCCAACCTTTTCTGCTTTTTCATCAAATTCTATTGTATTGTCAGCTGTCCAAGTAGCTGCTTCTGGCATAATCATTTCTGTAGTTTGCATTCCGAATATTTTCTTGAAGAAACCACCAGTTACTTTTACTTCTCCAACTTTACCACCAGAGCTAATTACTTTAGCTTTTAATTCTTCTCTTAATTTTAAAGTTTCTTTAACTCTATCTAAAATAGAATCTCTATCAAAATTAGCGTTTGTAATTGTTGTAAATAAGTTTTCTGTTATATATTTATCAACTTTACTGTCCTTAACTCCAACTTTTCTTCCTTCATTACTTACTATAGCTAGTCCTTTAGTTACATATATTAATAAGTCTTGAGCTTTTGCTACATACTCATCCTTACCGCATACCCCTACTTTAGTACAGCCCTTACATCCAGCTGTTTCTTGACATTGATAACAAAACATTGACATATTATGTCCTCCTATTTCCTATTTTTCTTTTTATATGAATAATTAATAATTTCTTGTTAATCTCTCTTAACTTTGACAATTTAGAGTTTACTATATTGCCAGTATCATTTCTGTAACATACGTTACTAAAATAAAATTAATATTTTTTAATTTCTATATTAGCTCTGTGCTACAGATATATATTACTAAAATACTCTGCCCAAATCTGTAACAATGGTTACGCAATTTCAAAAATAAAAAGACAGCTAGTTTGCTGCCTTTTCTATTCCTACTATATGAAGATTATATCTATAGGAATTATGATTCTGGTGTAAAACTACAATATCCTATTTCATCACATCGTGTCTTCATACTATTCCATACATCCTTTTCAGTTATGGCTTCCACTGCTGTAGGGTATAATATATAATTTTCTTTAAATATATGATCTCTCAAATTGAATATAATATATTTTGCAGTTTCATCAACTTTTTCTTTAAATTCAATAAATTTTAATTTAGATACTTCTGTTGCTATTTGCTTCAAAAATTTTTTCTTTGCTCTTAAATCGTCATGTTCCATTCTCATAATTCTTGTTGGTCCTGTAATTTTTCTATCTTCCATCTCAGCGAAAAGCACTTCTTCCTCTCTTTTATGGTGATTTTCTGCATCTAATATATTATCAATAACCTTTATTAATTCTTCAAATTCAATTAAATTGCTATCATAGCTTTCTAATTTTTGAATCTTTGAATTAATATCTTCAAGTTCTTTTAAAAATCCAAGAATTTTATCATGTTCTGCAATAAATGTGTATACAACATGCCCTGGTTCAATTTTATTCTTTATTTTATCAAGTTCTCCTCTTAAAACTTCCATATGAATATCACACAGATGTCTTAAATCCTGTGGATTCATTCCTTCTTCTATTAAATTTTGCTCCGCTATTGAAAGCTCAATAGGATTTATGTCAGACACAATCTCCAATGCTTCTTTTCTTAATGCCTCTGTTATTCCATCTTTATTTAATTTTTGTAAAACTTCAGTCAAACTTTGTATTTTGGTATTATTCATCTCAAAATCCTCCTATGGATATATAAATTTATATATTCAATATCTCTATGACCTAATTCTACTTAAATTTTTATTATAATAATGTGATTTAAATCAAAATTTCAAATATTTAAGTTATAAAAGAATTACCATTAGAATATTAAACTTTAAATTTAAAGAAAAAAGGTTATATTTAAGAATAAATTGATTTGTTTCTTAAATATAACCTTTATTTTATTTTAGTTTAAGACATGGCCCATGGCCTGTAGCTATAAGGTCAGGCTTTAACTTTTTTAAAGTTTCTTTTAAATCTTCCAGCTTATTATTGTTTGGTATTTGTTCTTGCTTAATGCTGTTTACTTCTGTATACCAATCAGATTCTTGTACTGTGCCTATTTCTTTTCCCAACGCAAACATCAAATCACTGCTAAAAAATATCCTACGTTTATTTTCTATAACTAATAATCCATCCCAAAGATGCATTTCAGAAGGATAATTGATAAACTCTAATTCATAATTATCAGTATTTAAAGTTTCCTCTGCTTTCTTAGTAATAATTTCTGCTTTTATTCCAAAACCATTTAACTGACGCGCTGTAACTTCAGAGCAAATTGTTTTAGCTTTAGGAAAATGTTCTAATATTAATGATAATCCTCCACATTCATCTGCTTCAAAATGTGAAATAAAAATATACTTTAGCTCTTTGCCATTAAGTACATCTTTTAATTCTGGTAGCAAAGCTTCTGCCTGAATAACGTTCCCTGTATGGACTAATAATGGTTCATCCCCTAATAACAAATATTGATGAAATGTAAGGTTAATTGGTTCAACATAGCTATTAAATTGGTATAAATCTTTACTTATAAATGGCATATTATAAAAACAACTCCTTTTCTCTCTTATTGAATGTGCCTTATTTCTTTGTGATACCTATTCTCCATATTTCAGGTCCCTGCTCTAAATATTTCCACTCAAAGTGTTCTGGAAAGTTAACTATAAACTGCTGATAAAGCGGACGAGGATCATGATCATTTATAAGCTCCATTGTTTCACCTTGTTCAAGCTCTTCAAAAGCTTTAAATATAATCTCCTTTTTATGACCTCTTTCATAAATTCTAACATCTATACTAACAGCAAAACTCGACATAATTAATTCCTCCCTTAATATTATTATCTAAACTTCTTCTTAGATGATAATATTATAACCATTGTGCTGAATTTTTAGCGTGATTTATATCACATTGTCAGTAACTTTTGCTTTTATATGTATATATTTCAATTTCTTTAGAATTTTTGTTTTATATTAAAGTAATACTATGTAAACTGTTCTTATAATTCTTAATCACTACTATGTATAATATCTTAATTCACTACCCAAAATATTATTGAAAATATTTAATAATATTTCACTGTATGAAAAAGACAGCAAATTAATGAGCTTAATACCTCTTTAATTTGTTGTCTTTCTAAATTTAGATATATCTGATCTATTCTACTTTATTTAATTACTGTCATACCGCCCATATATGGTTGCAATGCAACTGGAATATTTACAGATCCATCCTCATTTAAGTTGTTTTCTAAAAATGCAATAAGCATTCTTGGTGGTGCAACTACTGTATTATTCAATGTATGAGCAAAGTACTTACCATCTTTACCATCTACACGGATTTTTAAACGACGAGCTTGTGCATCCCCTAAATTAGAGCAGCTTCCTACTTCGAAGTATTTCTTTTGTCTTGGAGACCATGCTTCTACGTCTACTGATTTTACTTTTAAATCTGCTAAATCACCTGAGCAACATTCTAAAGTCCTTACTGGTATATCTAAAGAACGGAATAAATCTACTGTATCTTTCCACATTTTATCATACCAAGTCATGCTGTCTTCTGGCTTACATACAACAACCATTTCTTGCTTTTCAAATTGATGAATTCTGTATACTCCTCTTTCTTCTATACCATGTGCCCCTTTTTCTTTTCTAAAGCAAGGTGAATAACTAGTCAAAGTTTGAGGAAGTGAAGTTTCTGGTAATATTGTATCTATAAATTTACCAATCATAGAATGTTCACTTGTTCCTATTAAATATAAATCTTCACCTTCAATTTTGTACATCATAGCATCCATTTCAGCAAAACTCATAACTCCAGTTACAACCTGGCTACGAATCATAAAAGGTGGAATACAATATGTAAATCCTCTATTTATCATAAAATCTCTTGCATAAGATATTACAGCTGAGTGAAGTCTAGCTATATTTCCCATTAAGTAGTAGAAACCATTACCAGCTACCTTTCTAGCACTATCTAAATCAATACCACTTAATTTTTCCATAATATCTGTATGGTATGGAATTTCGAAATCTGGAACAACTGGTTCCCCAAACTTTTCTACTTCTACATTTTCGCTATCATCTTTACCAATTGGAACACTTGGATCTATTATGTTTGGAATAGTCATCATGATAACTTTAACTTTTTCTTCTAGTTCTTTTTCTTTAACGTCTAACTCAGCCATTCTTTCTGAATCCGCATTAACTTTTTTCTTTATTTCCTCAGCTTCTTCTTTTTTACCTTGAGCCATTAAGCCACCAATTTGTTTTGATAACTTATTTCTATCAGCTCTTAAAGCTTCTACTTCTTGCTTAACTTTTCTAAGTTCGATATCTAAAGTTAATACTTCATCTACTAACCCCAACTTATTATCTTGAAACTTATTTTTTATGTTTTGTTTAACAATCTCTGGATTTTCTCTTACGAATTTAATGTCTAACATTTTTTTCCCTCCTGATTAAATATATATATTATTATTTCAAAAAATAAAAAAACCATCCCAATATATAATTGGGACGGAATAATCCGCGTTGCCACCCAAATTGCTGGTTAATATTACAACCAGCCCCTCGACACTAGTATTATATAGGTTACTAACCTTTGCATTTATCACGCACAGCTCCAAAAGTGGAAAGATTTAACCTTTCACCGATTCGCACCACCCATCGGCTCTCTGAAGAAATTTATAAATCGTAGTTTTTATCATCGCTGTTTTTTATAACTATTAATTTGTTGCTATGTATATTATATATATATTTATGTTAATTTTCAAGTATATGTTTATATTTAACTTAATAACTAGTTTTGGAATTATATTGACCAGTTATAATATACTATAAATTTCTTATTAAAGTCTACTTAAAAAAATTAAGGTGAGAAGATTTATATAAAAACTCTTCTCACCTTAAATAAATATCCCCTTAAAAATTTTACGGTAACATATATATGTTGCAATTCACAATGCACAATGAACATTTCACAATTACAGCTAAAATTCTTTTAATATTTTTAGAATTATGCTGAAGAATTATTTTTGCAATATATATATAATTATACTACCATAAAATTTTTCACTTACTTTGAATTACTATAGCATATGGATATATAAAGCTAGATATGCCTTTTTGCTTCTATATCTTCGTTTATCAGTTAAAATCAATTCTATTAGAATTCTAACAGATAGTTATACATTCGTTAACAAACTTTAACCCTTCTTTTATATTCCTATGCTTTAGTACCTTTATATCAAATCCAAATACTTTATAAATTAACTGTACACAATATCCTATTCCAATGGCAGTGACTAACGTTCCAATTCCGACAAACCCGCCTAGAATCCATCCAATAATTAGGGCTCCTGCTTCTATAAATAGTCTTATTATTCCAATTGGTTTACCTGTAAGCTTAACTAATGCAATCATAAGACCATCCCTAGGACCACATCCCATTTCACATCCAATATACAAATAGCTTCCTAATGCTGTAACAAATAAGCTTCCAATTAACATTATTATGCCTGTATATATGTTATTACAAACTGGAATGATTTTAGAATGTATTATTAAATCCATAAAACATCCAATTACTATCATATTCGCTATAGTTCCCATCCCAACTTTAAGCCCTAGGATACTTGTGATTGCTACTATTATTATTCCAACTATAATGCTTGCCTGTCCAATAGTTAAACTAGTTACATTTGTTAATCCTTGGTGAAATACGTCCCATGGACTTAAGCCTAAATTCGAATTAAGAGCCAAAACAGTTCCTAGTGCGCATAATAAAAATCCGAATGTCATTCTAATTATAAGTGCTAATAATTTCTTCATACTTCTCCTTTACATTTCTCAATTTTTTGGAATTATAGGCCAAATTACCTATCATAATCCCATTAACTTAAACATTAGTTTCACGTGTGCAAAGCTGACTATAAGCTAATCTTTCAACTAATGTCAGTTTACATCAATTTAATGAAATATTCAATTCATTTTTTAATTTAAATCATAATTATTACTGAAATAAATTCACTAAATACTAATACTGCTACACTCTCTTTTGTAATAAACTATCTAAAAACAAATCAAATCCTAAACAATGTTATTAAAAATGTTAATATTATAATACACAAGTTATCCTACATTTATTTTCCATAATAATAAAATTAAAACTAAATTTAAGTTTATTAAAGCTCATGTTTAGCAACTTTAGGCAATTTAAATAATTTTATCTTTATTTTTTCTTTATATTAGATTAAAATTATTATTAAGCAAAAATAACAATATAGTTAAGAGGGAATACTACTTCAAGTAAATATTCTTTTCTTAATTTAAATACACTTATAAGTGAGGTAAGACTATGTCAAACGAAATAAATTCTTCTAATTTTATAAGAAATATCGTTGTAGAAGATCTAGAAAGCGGAAAGCATAAAGAGATAATTACTCGTTTTCCACCAGAACCTAACGGTTACTTACATATAGGCCACGCTAAATCAATTCTTTTAAATTTTGGTTTAGCTGATGAGTTTAAAGGAAAAACTCATTTAAGATTTGATGATACTAACCCTGTTAAAGAAGATACAGAATATGTTGAATCAATTAAAGAAGATGTACAATGGCTTGGTGGTCATTGGGATGAACTTTTCTTTGCATCTAACTATTTTGATGAAATGTACAATAGAGCTGTTCTACTAATAAAAAAAGGTAAAGCTTATGTTTGTGACTTAACAGCTGAAGAAGCTAAAGAATATAAAGGTACACTAACTCAGCCTGGTAAAGACAGCCCTTATAGAAATAGATCCGTTGAAGAAAATTTAGATTTATTTGAAAGAATGAAAAATGGTGAATTTGCTGACGGCGAAAAAGTTCTTAGAGCTAAAATAGACATGGCATCACCAAATATAAATATGAGAGATCCTGTTATATATAGAATATCTCATTCTACTCATCACAATACTGGTGATAAATGGTGCATATACCCAATGTACGATTTTGCTCATCCATTAGAAGATGCTATTGAACATGTTACACACTCTATTTGTACTTTAGAGTTTGAAGATCACAGACCACTTTATGACTGGGTAGTAAGAGAATGTGAAATGACCGCTTCCCCAAGGCAAATAGAATTTGCAAGATTAAATATGACTAATACTGTTATGAGTAAAAGAAAATTAAAACAATTAGTTGATGAAAAAGTTGTTGATGGATGGGATGACCCTAGAATGCCTACTATTTCTGGCCTTAGAAGAAAAGGATGTACTCCTGATGCGCTAAGAAATTTCTGCAGCGCTATCGGTGTTGCTAAGGCTAATTCTGTTGTTGATTCCCAAATGCTAGATTATTTTATAAGAGAGGATTTACAACTTAAGGCGCCATTGTCTATGGCTGTGTTAAATCCTTTAAAGCTTGTAATAACTAATTATCCTGAAAATGAGACAGAAATGCTTTCAATAGAGAATAATGCAAAAGATGAAACTCAAGGTACAAGACTTGTTCCATTCTCTAGGGAACTATACATTGAAAAAGAAGACTTTATGGAAAATCCACCAAAGAAATACTTTAGGTTATTCCCTGGTAATGAGGTTAGACTAAAAGGAGCATACTTTGTTAAATGTAACGAAGTAATCAAGGATGAAAATGGTGAGGTAGTAGAAATTCATTGTACTTATGATCCAGAAACAAAGAGTGGTTCTGGCTTTACCGGCAGAAAAGTTAAAGGAACAATCCATTGGGTAGATGTAAAAACTTGTCTTCCTGCTGAATTCAGGTTATATGAGCCTTTAATTTTAGATGATGCACCAGAAAATGAAGGAAAACACTTCCTTGAACAAATTAATCCAAACTCACTAGAAATATTACAAGGCTTTATTGAACCAACTGCATTTAAAGATGCTAAACCTCAAGATAAATTCCAAATGGTTAGAAATGGTTTCTTTAATGTAGATACTAAATATACAACTGCTGATAAGTTAGTATTTAATAGAATAGTACCATTAAAATCATCATTTAAGTTAAGCTAATTATGCAACTTGAAAAGGCAGAGAAATCTAATGTATAAGATTTCTCTGCCTTAATTTATTTTTAATCTCCTAATCCAGATAATTTTATACAAAACTATCTGATCAAAATTTTTTATACCACTTAAAAATTCTTCACCATTGTCATCATAACCAAGCCATAAATTCCACCTAATTTTCTATATTTCGATAAAAGGTAACATTTACTATCAAGTTGATAAATTACATTTCGATAATAGAGTAAGTTTATATATTAGGGGGAATGCAAATGATTACAAAATCTACAAAAAAGACAAAAGGCTTACCTATAAAAACAAAACTTATTTTAGTAATGATTTTATTGCTGAGTATACCTGTACTTGTACTCGGATTAGTAAGTTATTATGTAGCAAGAGCTGAACTTGAAAATAGCGGGAAGATTTTATTAAAAAATAGTGTAGAAATGACATTACAAGTGATTGATGCAAATCAAAAGCTTGTAGATCAAGGAAAACTATCTCTTGATGACGCTCAAGAAAGAGTTAGAGAATATATGCTTAGCGAAAAACAAGCGGATGGTACAAGAAAAATCAATCAAAATTTAAGCTTAGGTAAAAGTGGTTATTTGTTAGCTTATACTCAAGATGGAGTTGAAGCAGCTCATCCAAGTTTAGAAGGCAAAAGCGTACTAGATTATAAGGATAAAAAGACTGGTACATTATTCGTTAAAGATCAAATTAAAGTAGCTAATGATGGCGGAGGCTATTTAACTTATTGGTGGACACTTCCTAATTCAGATAAGATTTCAGACAAAATAACTTATCAAAAGACTGATCCGCATTGGGGATGGGTAGTTTGCGCTGGTACTTACATGAATGATTTTAATGTTGGTTCAAATAATATTCTTATTACTACTCTGATTATATTATTGTCAGTAATTATTTTAGGTTCTGCAGTAATTATGATATTTGCAAAACACATATCTACTCCAATTAAAGAAATTAGTGACGCTGTAGATACTGTAGCTTCAGGTAATTTGAATATTAAGGCTATGAAAATCAAAAATAGAGATGAAATTGGTAATCTAAATAATTCCTTTAATATAATGGTTAGAAATGTTAACGATTTTATAAGTTCAGTTAAAGATTCAGTTAATGTTGTTTTTGACTCCTCTAAATTGTTAGATGAAATTGTTGCTGAAAATACAGCTTCGATTAATGAAGTATCAGATTCCGTTGAAGAGATCGCTAAAGGTTCAAATGAACAGGCTAAAGAAACTGAAAACGGAGTTATAAGAGTTAAGAATTTATCGGAGAAGATAGATTTAGTTACAAAACTGACAATAGAAACTAATGATATTGCAGTTAAAACAACTAATATAAGCAACAGAGGTTTAGAAGCAATTGATTTACTTTCAAAAAAATCAATTGAAAATAGCAAAGCCACTGAAAAAACTAGTGCCATAATAATGGAAGTAGATAAAACTTCTATTGAAATTGGATCTATTACTGAGGCAATAAGTCAGATTTCAGAACAAACAAATTTATTATCTTTAAATGCTGCTATAGAAGCTGCAAGAGCTGGTGAGCAAGGAAAAGGCTTTGCTGTAGTTGCTGAAGAAGTTAGAAAATTGGCTTCTCAATCTTCAATGTCTGCTTCAAAAGTTAAAGAATTAATCAATGGAATCCAAGATAAATCAAAAGCTGCTGTAAAAGCCATTGAAGACGGAAAGTTAATAGCTAAGGAACAAAATAATTCTGTAATAGACGCTAAGGATATATTTGTTGAAATATTAAAATCTGTAGAAAAGATTACAAACGATATGAAAAACCTAAAAACTTATAGCCTTGAAATGGAAAACGAGAAAAATGAAATAGTTGAAGTTTTAGAGACTCTTTCTGCTTCAACTGAAGAAAGCTCTGCTGCCACTGAACAAATTTCTGCTACAACTGAGCAGCAACTAGCAAGTGTAAATCAAATAGCTAAACATACTCAAGACTTAAATAAACTTGCAGAGAAGCTTAGAGACGCAGTTAATGCATTTCAAGTTTAAATGAATTAAGTTCAAACTTTCCCACAAAATTAAAAAGGCATAGTGTTTGGAGTACATCCACCCTATGCCTTTTGGTTATGGTTTATATATTTAAAAATTTATCAAATCTGTTTCTTGTATTTTCTTCCCCTATGATTTGCATTATAGTATAAATGTCAGGTGAATTAGTTCTATGAGTTAATGCCGCTCTAACTGCTCCTGCAACATCCGAAATCATACCTTTATATTGATCTGGATTTGCCTTAAATTCTTTTCTATTAGCGCAATAGCCAAGTCTAATTCCTATTTCCTTTAAGTCATCAAACCAAGCTTCTTGACTTTCTACATCAAATTTAAATTCTTTCTTGTAAATTTCTACTATTTCTTTTGCTGCTTCTAATGTAACTCCCTTTGGAAGTTCAATTTCTTCTGCTGATTCTTTATAGAATAGTTCATCAAAGAAATAGAAAATCTTACTTTTTACTTCATCCCATTTTGCAAAATCTTTTCTTGGTTTTGGACCTTCTTTATCTATATTGAAGATTTCCTTTGCCATAGTTTCATTTTCTGTAACTAATTTATACATTTCTTCATCAAATTCCTTAGCCCATGCTGTATAGTATTCATAAACATCAGTAGCTTTCATAGCAGCAATTCTATCTTTTGATACATCGTTTAATTTAACTAAATCAAATAATGCTCCACTCTTACCCATCTTTTCTAAATGAACTTCGAATTCATGGTAGTCAGCCTTAGGATTTTCAGCTCTCCATTCTTCATAAGTAGAGTTTACTATATTAAGTAAATATTCAATTACAGTTACTACTGGGAATCCAACTTCTTTGTAGTAAGAAACAGCTGCTTCTGCATCTTTTCTCTTTGAAAGCTTTCTTTTTGATCCACCATCTTGCTTCATTATTGTTGGAATATGAGCATATCTTGGTGCTTCAAAACCTAAAACTTCAAATAATTGAACGTGTATAGGAAGTGATGATAACCATTCTTCTCCTCTTATTACATCTGTTGTTCTCATTAAATAATCGTCTATTGCATGAGCAAAATGATAAGTTGGAAGCCCATCCCCTTTAATAAGTACTACATCTTGATTATTTTCTGGGAATGAGATATCTCCCTTTATTAAGTCGTGAAATTCAACCCTTGTTTCGGGATTTCCTGGAGATTTTAATCTTATAATATATTTTTCTCCGTTTTCAATTCTCTTTATTGCTTCTTCTTCAGTTATATTTCTAAACTTAGCGTATTCTCCATAGTAACCAGGAGTTATTTTATTTGCTATTTGTCTTTCTCTAAGTTCAGCTAATTCTTCTGGGGTACAGAAATCTGGATAAGCTAAACCTTTTATAAGTAAATCTTTTGCAAAAGTATTATATATTTCAGCTCTTTGACTTTGTCTGTATGGACCATATTCACCTTTAGATGTTTCTTCTCCTGTCATACCTTCACTAAAATCCATACCAAAATTATGCATAGTAGCTATTGTATCTTCTATTGCACCTTCAACTTCTCTCTTTTGATCAGTATCTTCTATTCTCAAATAAAAAACACCTTCACTTTGGCTTGCTAATCTTTCATTTATTAATGCAGCAAAAACTCCACCTATATGTTGGAATCCAGTTGGACTTGGTGCATATCTAGTAACTCTTGCACCTTCCTTAAGACTTCTCTTTGGATATTTTTCAACGTAATATTCAGTTGTATGTTCAACATTCCCAAATATTATATCTGCTAATTTTTCAAAACTCATTATTTGTATCTCTCCTTATCATTCTTCCTTACAAGGTATTATAAGCCCCTTGTCATGGCAATTTATATCAAGTGAAACTTGATTCAGGTAGGGTTTGATCCCCATCTGAATCCTAGTTGAACTTATCCAGGAGCGTGCAGCCGTTATCCCCCGCTTAAAGAAGTGTGGGTATTACGGATGCTAGCTATCGGATAAACCACATAATAAATATGTAGAATAAATTAAAATTATTTAATTATCATAATTTGATAACACTACAAAATATTAATATCCTAATTGTTTTCCTACGATTATTACTTTTATCCTACCTTTAACAAATTGTCCTCTGATAATTGTAAAATCATTGCATATTCTATTAGGACTTTTACAATCCACACAATACCCTAATTTAGTACATGGAGTATCTTTACCTAATCTTTTTGCATCAATCGGAGCAGCATAATTTCTAACTCTTTTTTCTGCTTCTTCTATATCTTTAACAATTTTATTTGTTCCAGTTATTAAAATAACCTGCTTCGGGCCATAAATCATTGGTGCAACTCTACTTCCATTACCATCAATATTGTATAGTTCTCCACTTTCAGTCAAGGCATTGGTACTACACATAAAAGTATCAGCAGAAAAGTTTTGTATATAAATACCTTTCTTTTCTTCACTTGTAATACCTTCTCTATACTTATCTAAAAATATATAATTTTCCTCACGAAGAAAGTCTATAACACCTGTTTCAAACAACGTCATAGAATCGCCAACCCCTACAACAGAATTTTCATCTATGAGTTGTTTTAAAAGTTCTTTTAATTCATTATCATCATTTACAAAGAAACCATCCATATTGCGTTGCCTTAAATTTTTTATAGTTCTATTAATTTGTTCTTCTTTGTACCATGAAATATTAATCTCCATATAATATATAGTCCTTTCTAAGTTAAATACAAAAAAGCCCTTCGTCCTAAAATATCCTTAGGACGAAAGGCTGACTTCCGCGTTACCACCTAAATTGATTAATTTAAACATACTAATTTTAAATTTCAAATACGTTTGATTTAATCCTCTTAATTATCTTTAAGGGAATAACCCCATAAATATACTACGCTTTAAGGCATATACCTTATGCTTTCTATTTATTACTCAAAAGCTTCCTTCAATAGTTTTAAATTCTAGGATTACACCCTCCCTAGATCTCTTATAATTAAAATCTTATTTACTCTTCTTTTTCATTGCAATTCTCTATATTTATATTTTATATAGTATTTACAAAATACAAATCAATTATACATTTTGGAAATGCTAATGTAAAGATAATTTATCTTATTATAACAAAAAATGCAATTATCTTAACTTGCTACATTCATTTTACATTCCAGGCATTTGCGACATGTTTGACATACTATTTATTATTTCAGGATTAACCATTCCAAATATCATTGCAATATGAGCAACAACTAGAAATCCTCCAATAAGTATAAAATGAATTTTTGCTTTCTCTCTTGATGTTCTATTCCTAAAAATTAATCCTAACTCCATTAGAGCTATAGGCAAAAGGAAGATAACTCCACTTAAATAAAAACCAACTGCCAATACATCAACCCAAGTATGCCATCCACCAGTATTTGTTAGAGGGATTACAGCATTTATTAATAGGTAAATAAATATTCCTGTAAAGTAAATTCCATCGAATATACCGACAACTTTATTTAGAGTTCTTAACCCACCTTTTTGTACATTGTTGAAAATAATGAAAAATTCAGTAATTGTAAGTGTTTCCGCACAAATAACTGGTATTGCCATAAAAATAATTAAATTCCAAGGTTGATTATCCGCTAATAGTGACATGTAATGTGTCATATTCATAATTATTTCCTCCATATAATTTATCTAATTTTCATAATCTATATTACAAAATTAATATGAAGATTTTATGAAGATGCCTAGAACAAATTTATATAAATGTAGAATTCTAAATAGTCTCAGCATATAATATCTAAAGTAATTAATTAAAGTGATAAGATGAGATACATTTTAGATGTTAAAGAGTGTGAATTTTTAGGGAAAGGCAAGGAAGGCGCTGTTTATTTAACTCCAGAAGGATATGCCTTAAAGATATTTTATAATAAAAAGAAAGCTAAAAACGAAGCTGACCTGCTTGAAAAAGTTAATGGCAGTAGATTCTTTCCGAAAGTATTATTTATTGCTAACAACATGATTTTAAGAGATTATGTTGAAGGTGATAATCTAAGTTCTTATATAAAAAAGAATGGATTATCTTATAATCTATCTATCGAAATAATAAATCTTATAGAAGAGTTTAAAACTTTAAAATTTACAAGACTTGACATAAGAGATGCCCATATATTTGTTAACAAAAATGAGCAAATTCAAGTTATAGATCCAAGAAAGGTTTTTGTAAAAAAGACTCCTTATCCTAAGGAGATTATTAAAGTTTTAGTAAAATTAAATGTTTTTGAGGATTTCTTAAAACATGTTTTAAGTTATAAACCTAAACTTATTAAATACTGGATTGATGGATATAATTACTTTAGATATACATCTAAAAAAGTGATACGCATTAATATGTTTGCTTCTTAGATTTTAATTTAAATTAATCTTCCTAATAGCTCCATTAAGTATATTATAACTCTGAATTTATTCGTTTTATAATATACTTAATTTTAGGCTTAAGTTAAATTCTTAGCTTTTTTTCTTTTAATGTATAGTACAATCACTATTCCTAATACCATTCCAATAATACTTATCAATTGTGCAATTCTTATATTACCAAGCATTAAGCTGTCTGTTCTTAATCCTTCTATAAATACCCTTCCTAAAGAATATAGCGTTATATAACTTGCTACTACAACACCATCCTCATTATTTTTCTTTTTATAGAGAATTAATAGCAAAATCAAACAAACCACAATGTTCCAAATTGATTCATATAAAAATGTTGGATTGAAGTAACTGCCTTCAATATACATGCCTTTCTGTATAAAGCTTGGAAAATGGCTTATAAATGAATGTGAAACTTCTCCCCCATGCGCCTCTCCATTCATAAAATTTCCCCATCTCCCAATTGCTTGGGCCAAAATAATTGATGGTGCTGCTAGATCTAAGTATTTTAGCATATTTAATTTCTTTATCTTAAAGAATACATATGTAGCAATAAACCCACCAATTAATCCTCCGTGAATAGCTAATCCACCTTTTCTAATGTTAAACATATCTATTAAATTGTTTTTATAATTTTCAAATTCAAATATTACATAATATGCTCTTGCACCAATAATTGCAACAGGAAAGGCAATAAAAAAGCAATCTAATATTATGTCAAAGTCTATTCCTTTCTTTTTACAATTATAGTTTGCTAATAGTATAGCTACTATTACTCCAAGAGCTATTAATATACCATACCACCTAATTTCATAGGTTCCAATTTGAAATGCTACCGGATTCATAAAACACCGCCTCTTCCTATAAACTTATATATTTTCTAAAAATCTGCTTCATAGAAGTTTATCTTAAATCATCAATTAATATTATAACTGAAATAATTTCGTAAAGAATAAATTATACTGATTAGAACTTATATATTATAGCATTTATTTTAAAATATAACTGTAAAATTTATGTTATGATAAAATTAATGCATACCTACCAGCTTTTAAAGGTGTCAGGTATGCATTCTTTATATTTTTAAATACAGACTTTATTTTCAAATATTTCTTTTCTTGCTAGACTTCAATCTTTGCTATTGAAGTTTTCACTGATACACCATCAATACGATCAAGCTGCTCTGTAAAATCATTTATTGTTTCTTCTGATTCCCCTGTAAGAGCTATAGATATAACTGATAACTCATCAGCAAAAGGTATCCCCATCCTTCCTTTTATGCTTCCTCTAAATGATGCTACTACATCATTAAATTCATCTTGCACTTCCTTTGGATGCTCTAATATTGCGCTCACTACTCCTATTTTAGACATTTTCATTCCTCCATTGATTTTATGTAAAAAAACAAGATCTTCCTTTTTATGAAGATCTTCTTTTCATCAATGTATAGTTTATCTATTTTTTCTTAACTTATTCATTATTCATATTATTCTATTCCAACTTATTTTTAATTAATGTATTGCCATCTCTAGAAATGATTCCTTTAGAATATGATTGAACCAATTCCCCTTTATATTTTATGTTTTTATTACTTGTTAATTCTAATACACTATTATCTGATTTACTATTAATATAAACTTTACCTGAATAATCGATTAGTATATCATTTTTATCAACAGGTTTCGCAAGTTTTAATTGATTCCATTTCCTCTGACTATCAGATAACACGCTGTAATATATATTTTTAATTTTGTTGTCTGCTACTTCGCCAAAATATACATTATCATTAACATCAGCTCCTAATATTTTTGCACTTTTAACATTAGGTATTGATACATTTCCTTTTGTATTTAATATAGTTATACTGTTATTTTCCTCCATTATCGCATTAGTGCTAGTTGTTGGTACTACAACATTTCCTATAACTTTTTCACTTTTAACCTTCTTCAACTGATTCATTACGTTTGCGTAATACAAATCACATTTTCCACTACTCTTCTTCACTTCTATATATAAACTATGAGTTAATGTTGAAAATACAACATTATTAATTTCATCCTTTGTACTCTCAAGCTTAATTCTAACCTTTTTTAAATCAAAGTCTGCAAGATCCCTTGCTTCTCCTTTTTTAGCATCAAAAGATATAGGCTCAAAATAGTACGCACCTTTTTCCTTTATCTTTTGGATTATTATCATATTATCTTCACTATTAAGCCATCTATAGAATACAATTTCTGATCCACTATCTGTATCACATACTTTTTCCTTATCATCATTGCTATCTAATGTTTTAAGCTTACTGTCTTCTATATATGATACATATCTTGCATCTGAAGATACTTTAATTTCACTTACTCCCTTTTTTATATTAATCTCTGTTTTCTTATCAGCCACATTATCCTCATCTTTAACTTCTTCAGCTTTTATATTAAGATCAGATGCCAAATATACTTTATCAAAATATAAAAATATGCATTGCTGTAATATTAGAGCAAGCGCACACCATGCTAATCTTCTTTTAATATTTCTCATCACTTATCCTCCTTTTACTGTTCCACATAAAATGCTGTAGCAACGGTTCTTTCACCATCCCAAGCATTAGGAGAATTTATAACATTTCCTTTATAATACATAGTTGAAGAATATCCTCCATCAAGAGCACCTGCATTAACAGCACCTCTTTCCATCATTATCTCTTGAACATCATATAAACTCGCTCCTGGTGACGTTATCTTTCTGCCATCTATAACTAATAGAATTATAGTTCCATCTTGTTTCTGACCAACTGCAGTTCTAGGATTAAGCCCATCTTCCATTTTATTTTTTACTTGTCTAATCCCATTAATTACAATATTAGGTCTTCTAAAACACATAGCTTCCTGTACATTCATCTTTTTTAAATCAGCCAAACTATGATCCCCAACTACTAGTTCTCCACTTTTTGTAAATGCAATTACATTTTCAACTTTTTTCTCATCTGCACCAGACTTTGGATAAATAACATTTCCGCCTGATATTACAAATCCACCAGGTTCAGATCCAGTACCTGCATAAGCAGTTCCATCAGTTGATTTATCAATGAATGATCCACCATTAATAGCTGCAACAGCATTATTATCTTCCGCCATCTGACTTGTCTTTTCACCCATTTTACCTAAAAACTTAGTCATTGCAACCTTCATTTTTAATGGATTTTTCACTTCTAGCACATATCCATCAAATCTCTGAGTATGTATATCGTATCGATTTATTTCATTTCCAACTTTATATTTAACATTTATTTTTTTCATATCTTGAAAAACTTCTTGACTATCACTCTCTTCATCTATTCCAAGAAGTTTATTTAATGCTGACTGTGGAATTATATCATTTATTAAATATGCATGCCTTGTTGCTAGGACTGTTGATATAAATGTTTTTCTCGTATTATCATATGGTCCAAAGAACAATACCAATGGTGTTGTTATAGCTAAAAAGATAAACATATCCAATAATCCCTTTAAAAGTACTCTCGAATTAGATTTTCTTTTCTTTCTTTTGTGCGTTTTTTTTCTTGGCTTATGGTTTGTTTGTTTATCCATATATTCCTCCGAAATCTATATTTATTTAATATTTTCATTATCTCCTATTATATAGGAAATAATCCTCTGAGAGGTTACAAAAAAATTAAGAATTCCATATTTATACAATTCACTTCTATTTTCTAAAGTCTTTCTTTTTTAGAATAGACAGGGAGAATTCTAAAAATAGACTTCATCTTCTATTTTAAAATCCTCCCCAATTCTAAACTAAATTTTTAAGCCATATTCTTTGCTTGTATCTTCTAAATCCAAGTATAAATTTGTATACTTCTTCAAATGTAACCATTGCATATACGAAATATATCTGAAGCTCAAGTAACATTCCACCTAAATAGGCAAACGGTATGCCAACTAACCAAACTCCAGTAATATCTAGCATTAATGCAGCTTTAGTGTCGCCACCACTTCTAAGTATACCAACAATATTTACCCAATTAAATATCTTAAATGGCAAATAGCACGAAAAAACTATTAGGCATCTGCTAATATCTACTGCTACACTTTCAGTTACATTAAATAGCATAATTATTGGACTTCTAATAAACAAGCATGTTGCAGACATTATTAAAGCAAAAATAAACTGTAGTATTATAAAATACTTTGCATGACTTTCTGCATCATCCAATTTATTAGCACCTAATTCATTTCCCAATATAACCGCAGTTGCTGCACTTATCCCCTGAAATACAACTGTCATTATTTGTTCAACTGTTTGGGTTATTGTGATTGCTGCAACAGCTCCATCCCCCATTCTTCCATATACTAAAGAATACATTGTTACTCCTAATCCCCACATAAATTCATTAATTATAACTGGAGATACAGTTGAAGCATATAATCTTGTAAAATTCTTATTAAAAGATATAAGTTCTTTAAATTTTGCAGCTGCAGGTCCTTTTTCATAATATACTATAGCTAAAATACATGTGCATTCAATTGTTCTAGCTATTATAGTTGCAATAGCTTCTCCTTGTACCCCAAGAGCTGGTACACCAAAATGTCCAAATATTAAAGTATAATTTAGCATTACTTTAATACAAATAGAAAACACTGTTATGACAACAGGGGCTTTTACCTGATTTACCCCTCTTAAAAGTGCTACATAAACATTTGTAACTGCAGTTAAAGGATAACTAATGGCAGCTATAGCTAAATACGATGCACCTATTTTTATCGTATTTTCATTTGGTGTAAAAATACTCATAACTATTTCAGGACATATTAAACTCGGTATTACAAAAATAATTGATCCAACTAAGCCAATAATCAGAGACATACCTAATACTCTTCTTATATTTTTTATATCATTTTTGCCAAAATATTGGGCTGTTAAAATCGAAGACCCACTAACGACACCAAATAATAGTAATGTAAAAACAAAAAATACTTTATTTGCAAGGCCAACTGCTGCAATTGAACTCTGACCTAAACTTCCAATCATTACAGTATCCACAAGATTCAAGCTTGTGTTTAACAGAGCTTGTAATGTTATAGGTACTGTAATAGATATAGCTTTGTGTATAAATTTCTTATCTTCCAAAATGTTTTTTAAAGTCTCAGTTATTATCATATTTAGTACCTCATTATCTGCGCTTTCTTAATATCAAATTCTATTTTACTTTAGTTTACTCAGCTGCGTCTACCATATATTTAATATTTTTTAAGATTTTGTGGGTATACACAATGAAATATAATTTAATGATCTTGGTTGCGCTTCGCGCTTTTTTATAAGGTGCGTACTTTTTTATCAGTTGTTCTTATTACATATTACTAACACTTTTTTAATTAATAATATGTTTTTGGTTGCTCTCCTTTTTATAAGGTAAGTGCTTTTTCTAATTTTAAATGATCTTGGTTGCGCTTCGCGCTTTTTTTAGAGGTGTATATCTTTTATATTTTTAATCTGGTATAATGATGTAATGTTTAAATTAATTATATATGTGTCATAATATATACAAAACCTTGAAAAATAACTTATTTTGTGTTATTTTTCAAATTAGATTGTCATTCACATATATTAATAAACATTAAATCATGAAAGAGGTGCTTAACCATAAATACAAATTATAAAACTCAAGAAAATAAATATACTGAAAAAGGTAATCTTACTGAAATTACTGTCTTAAAAAAAGATGGAAGTGAACTAGTTTGCAAGATAGACACATTCGACGCTAAAAAAGTTAAAGAAGCTGGAATTTGGTTTGCTGAATGGCATAAGGATTTCAATAATCATCTTGTTCAAACTTTAGAGACTGCTAAAGTTAATGGAAAAACAGTTTCCACTAAAAAATCAATTCAATCTGTTATTTTAGATGTTAATCCAAAGACTCCAATAAAACACTTAAACGGAAATACTTTAGATAACAGAAAAGAAAATTTAGAATTATATAATAGAAGTTTAAAAAATGATTGTACTAAAATCGATCACGATACAATGGGTATAATTTTAAGAGATAAATTCGGAAATCATAAGGATACTGCTTTAATTTCAATGGAAGATGTAAATAAAGTAGTAAAAGACGGTTACAACTGGGTTCTTTACAAAAAGGGTACTGAAACTATGGTTGTTGCAAATACTTCTGAAGGTAGAATTCGTTTAGACAGGTTAATTATGGACCCAGACGAAACAATGAAAGTACATCATATAAATTTAAATCCTTTAGATAATAGAAGAAAAAATTTAGAAAATCAACCTATTTAATTAATTTATTTTATTAGTTCTTTTTCTAGAATTTAAAGATTATTGTAATTAAACAAAATAATAAAGCATACATTAAATGTGTGCTTTATTATTTTATTATTTCTCTCATATGTATAACTAGAATTTAATTTTCATATAGCTAATTAACATTTTTTTCAAAAAATAGTATTTTTATTTATGTTAATTGGGTGTAAACTATTAAGTGAGAGAATTTTTGTATGACTAATATGAGGTGATTAATTTGACTAACTTTAAAATACTTTTTGATGATATAACAAAAATCAAATTTGATGCTATTGTAAATGCTGCGAATGCATCTCTACTGGGTGGTGGAGGAGTTGACGGTGCTATTCACAAGGCTTGCGGAGAAAAACTATTAGATGAGTGTAGACAGTTAAATGGCTGTTTGACTGGTAGATCAAAATTAACAAGATCTTATAACTTGAGTGACCACGGTGTGCATTGGGTAATACATACTGTAGGGCCCATTTACCGAAATAACGGCTCAGAGGAAAAATACTTAAGAAATGCTTATCGTTCTGTTTTTGAAATAGCTGCTAATTACTCGGAATTTTATTCAAAGCAGTGTAATGAGATTCTAAATAAAAATCTTTATCGCTTTAATACTGATAAACAAAGAGACTTTATACTAAAAGAACTTGATGATTATATTAATGATCATCCCATTAAAACTATTGCTTTACCATCTATAAGCACAGGCGCCTATTCCTATCCATTAGATGAAGCCTGCAATATAGCATTAGATGAGATTTTATCATTTATAAATAACTCTCCAGATACCTTTGATGAAATTGCAATGGTTTGCTTAGATGAGAAAACATATAATATGTACAAATCTTTGTATGAAGAAAGATTACAAAAGTAAAAGAGAAGATAAATTATTATCTTCTCTTTTACTTTGCTTATTAAGCAGAATTATCATTAATTATTCAGTTAAAAATATGTGTATATTATTCTATCTTATAATATTATGCAAAATATCTATCTAATAATCCTTTGAATGCTTTTCCATGTCTAGCTTCATCTTTACACATTTCATGAACTGTATCATGAATTGCATCTAAGTTTAATTTCTTAGCAAGTGTTGCTAAATCTTTTTTACCTTGACATGCACCATGTTCTGCATCAACTCTAGCTTGTAAGTTAGCTTTTGTATCTGCTACTACTACTTCACCAAGTAATTCAGCAAATTTAGCAGCATGTTCTGCTTCTTCAAATGCTATTCTCTTATAAGCTTCTGCAACTTCTGGATATCCTTCTCTATCAGCTTGTCTTGACATAGCTAAGTACATTCCAACTTCTGTACATTCTCCAACAAAGTTTGCTTGTAATCCATCAATTACTTCTTTATCAACACCTTTAGCAACTCCGATTACATGCTCATCAGCAAAAGCTAGATCTCCGCTTTGTTCAACAAATTTTTCTGCTCCTACTCCACACACTGGACATTTTTCTGGAGCTGTTTCTCCTTCATAAATATAACCACACACTGTACAAACGAATTTTTTCATAATCTCTTCCTCCTAAAATTTTAATTTATTTATTTTTTATTTATATCATTTAATTTTATCTTTTGTTTTCTTGTTTCCTACATTTTTTATTATATAATAATAATTATCCGTTGTAAAGACTTTTTTTATAAATATTTCAAATTTTCCTGAAATACTTATTATTTACTGCTTAACTCCTATCGCTCCTGTTTTGGCCACGATAACATTATACTGGATTCTATAATAAAAAATTCCTACAAATTAAAATTAAATTCATATTTTACAGAAATACATAATATGTCCAATATACAGTCATACAAATGTTAATATTATCTGAAAATTTTATTATGTATATATGAACTTTATTGTTTATATGCTTAAATTTACTGTATAATTGATTTATATTGAATTTTATAAGGAGTGTTTTTTATTGTTTGGATATGTTACTCCATTAAAAGCAGAAATGAAAGTAAAAGATTTTGCTAGATTTAAATGCTATTATTGTGGATTATGTTGCCATATAAAAAAAGAATTTGGTAATATACCGAGGATGTCTTTAAATTATGATATGACTTTTTTAGGTTTACTATTAGATGCATTAAATCCAGAAGAGCTAGAAATTTCTCATCACAGATGTTCTCTTCACCCTACTGAAAAAAAAATTGTAATAGCTAATAACAAGGCGTTATCTTATGCCTCTGCTATGAATATATCCCTGTTTTATTATAAACTGTTAGATGATGCTCATGATGATAAAAATTACAAAAGTAAATTTTTATCACTTCTTTTATCCCCTTATAAAAGAAAATTTCCTAGTTCAATCATTAGAATTAATAACAACATAATGGAATCTTTAAATAAGCTTTCCACTTTAGAAGATAGTAAATCATTTAATTCTATAGATGAAATATGTGATCCTTTTAGCGATTTAGTTGGCGGAATTTTACGTGACTATCCTTATAAATTAATCGATGACGGATTGGATTTAAGGAATACTTTATATAGATTAGGATATTCAATAGGAAAATGGATTTATCTAATAGATGCCTTAGATGATTTGAAATCTGATATGGAAAATAAAAAATTTAATCCAATAAATTTCTTGTATAACAAAAATTCTTTAACATACGATAAATTTATGGAATTCATACAGCCTAAAATAGAATTTACAATTTTAAATTGTGGATATAGTTGTAAAGAAAACTTAGAAAAATTAAACCTAAAAAGAAATGAGGATATATTATATAATATAATTGAATTAGGTTTAATGGATAAATATATGAACATAGTTAAAAATCCAGAAAATACAAATGAGACTAAAAGGAGAGATTTATAATGAATCCATATGAAATATTAGGTGTAAAGCCAGGTGCAAGCCAAGATGAAATAAAAAGTGCTTATAGAAAACTTATTAAGCAATACCATCCTGACCAATATGGTGATAATCCATTAAAAAATTTAGCACAAGAGAAAATGATCGAAATTAATGAGGCTTATGAGGCATTAACAAAAAATCCTGGAAGTAACAGTTATAATTCCAATAGTACATCTAGTTATAACAATTCATCAAGTAACTCATATGATTTTCAAGAAATAAGAAGACTTATTCAATCTGGAAATTATGCAGCAGCTGAAAGTCGTTTAAATTCTATAAATAACAAATCTGCTGAATGGCATTATTTATATGGTGCAATAATGCTTAACAAAGGGTGGTTTGATTCAGCACTTGATCATATGACTACAGCTGTTAATATGGATCCAAATAATTTTGAATATAGGCAGGGCTTGAACTCATTAAGGCAAAGAGGTAATAATTACTCTAATCCTTACTATAGAACTACAAATACTAGTAATGCTGACATGTGTAATTGTTGTATAAATCTTTGGTGTCTTGATTCCTTATGCGAATGTGCTGGCGGAGATTTAATTGGCTGCTGCTAATATAAATATGATTAACTCTTTTATTTTATAATATATATGTTCTAAATATTATAATTCATTCTTTAAAAAACTGGCTGACTGCCACTACATTAACTTATACTTTAAAGTAAACTTCTATGAATTAAACTTTTTAGAACATATATATAAGTTGCATTTATTTAGTGAGGTGAATATCTTATGAAGGCAAAATATATAGCTGAAAACGGAATAACTATAGCATTAACATTAATTGTACTTTATGCTGCTTCTATACTTCCAGTAAGCACTTTAACAATATTGACAATAGCTTCTTGCTTAATTCCTATCTCAATAATAAGAACTTCAATAAAAAATACTATATTAGTTTATGTAGCCTCAAGTATTCTTAGTTTATTTTTGATTCCAACCAATATTGCCGTCTATTATATATCATTCTTTGGGATTTATGGAATAGTAAAATATTTTTCAGAAAAACTTAGAAATATTCCACTGGAATTATTTTTTAAATTAATCGCTTTTAATGCATCACTTCTAGTAATTTATTTTATTTTTACTAATCTTTTAGTCGATTTTAACATTGATTATCCTTTATATATGATATGGATTGCTGGGCAAATTGTACTTTTAGTTTATGATTACGCATTGACTATTATCATAAGTTTCTATTTGAAGCGAATACATAATAACATATAGACAAATTAAGAGTATAAGAAATAAATCATATTTATTTCTTATACTCTTAATACATATTTATATATACTTTTTAATATACTCAGTCTAACTAATATCATTTCAATTACTTTCATGATTAATTGATTTCCGCTATTTCATAATCGCTTGGACTTTTTTATTACTGCTCATATATTTCTATATTTTATAATCAAATTATTTAGAAATTCTACTGTTCTTATAGGTGCTTTTCCTATTGACGTTTCCCCTGCCAAAAGAAATCCAGTAGCTCCGATTTTTATGAAATTATATATGCTCTCTACCTCTGAAATCGATGGCATTTTTCCATTTTTCATGCTATTAAGGATATGCGTAGCTATAATTATCTCCTTATCTTTATCTCCTAGAACTTCTTTTATTATTCTTTCTTCATAAATAGGAGTATCTTCTATAGATGTTTCTGGAATCAAATCACCTCTGCCTATAACAATTCCATCTGCTTCACCTAAAATGCTTTTTATATTATTAACTCCATTTAATGTTTCTATTTTAGCCCAAATTTTAGGCTTAAATTGATTTGATTTTCTGTTATTTAGAAATAATTTAACATCATCAATATCTTTCTTTTCCTCAACGAACGATTGGCATATTATATCTACTTTATTGTTAACTCCCCAAACTATTGCGTCCTTATCATTTTCATTTAGTGGCAACTCTTTTCTTTCAAGATTCTTTATATTGCAACCCTTCCATTTTCTAATAACTCCTCCCCGAATTGTAGTTGCCTTTATTAATCCATCAACTTTATCTATGATATCGAAAGTCATCGTATTGTCCTTTATTCCTATTTGTTTATAATCTTTTTCATTCAAAATTTTGTTTTTTATATTTAATGGGATAACTTTAATTTTATTTTTACTATTTTTTACTACTTCACTATATTTGTCTTCTCCACAAAAATAAATTACTTCTCCATTATAAACTTTGAAAATATATTGGAATTTACCAGATACTCTTACCTTAGTTCCTGAAAGATCTAGCATTACTTGGATATCACTCTTTATATCTTTAGCCATTTTTAAAAATTCTAAAAATTCTTCTGCGCTTCCGTGTATAAAGTTAAATCGTAAAGCATTTACTCCACTCTCTATTATCCCTTTAAGTACTGCTCTATCTTTTACATTAGGGCCTACCGTTCCTATTATATACATAAACTAATCTCCCAAATTATCACTACTTTTTATTCATATTATAGAATCTTCGTAATTATCACTTATTGGCTAACTGAAAAGTTCTAAAAAATAACTAAAAGAATAAATTTAATAGTATATAACGTATTTCTAGGAGGTATACTTTTGAAAAAATTAACTTTTGCTTTCACAATTTTATTTCTCTGTTTCACCTTGAGCAGCTGTGCTCTTCAAAGTCCTAAATACATAAACTTTTCAGTAAAACCAAGTAATCATTATTATATTGATGAAATTAAAGCTAAAATTTTAAATAATCAAAACTTCACGCTTTATGTATTTGATACTAATCTATATAAGGAAATAGAAGTTCCAAGTGAAGAAAATTCAATAATTGAAGATTTTGTTTCAGCTCTAACAACTGTTAATTATTCTGACGAATCAGTTGATGCAAAAGAACCTTTCAGAATAAAAATACTTTTTGAAGATAATAGCCAGTATCTATTTAGGATTTTTAATGATTCAACTATATCAGTTTCACCTTGGGATGGGAATTATAAGGAAGATATTATATCAATTAAAGATTTACCGCTAAGATACAATCCATTCGATTTTTGTAATCATATAGCTAATAAACCTTTATCAAAATAGATATTTTTATAAAAAGATCATGGCACAATTGTTTTAATTTATATACACATAAGTTGGAAAATGTGAATATTAACTTATGTTATAAATATCCGCCACTAAGTTTTATTTTAGTATACTTGTATAAGTATCTTATGATATGATTATATTATTAAAATTTGCATAACATATTTTTATATTATTCCAAGTTAATCTACAATAAATTAGATAATTTTATTACTATAAACCTTAAATTAAATTGGAGGTTAAATTATATGCTTAAAGTGGACTTTCACGTTCATACATCTTCTTCAGATGGAACATTATCCCCTAAGGAAGTGGTTAAAAGGGCCCATGATAACAATGTTAAGTACTTAGCTATAACTGATCACGATACCTTAAGTGGTTTAGATAAAGCTATTGAAGAAAGCTTAAAATATGATATCACGCTAATTCCTGGAATTGAATTATCAACTCAACACAATAATGAAAGTGTACATCTTTTGGGATTCTTTAGAGATAATAACTTTAAAAATGATGATCTTATTAGAGAACTAACTAATATTAAGGATCATAGGATAATGAGAGCTAAACTTATGGTTGATAAGCTTAAAGATGAATTTAACATAGAAGTTAGTTTTGAAAAAATTCTAAAAGAAGCTAATGATACTATTGCAAGGCCTCATATTGCTAGAGAAATAGTCAATTGCGGATATCCTTATAACCTAGAGGAAGTTTTCAATAAATTTATTGGGAAAGGTTGTAAAGCATATGTCCCAACCTTAAAACTTTCTACTAGCGACGGATTGAAATTACTAAAAAGATATAATGCTCTTGTATTTTTAGCTCACCCTAAATTAATAAATGATTCTAATATTGATGAATTATTGCTAATGAATTTTGATGGAATTGAATCAATTTATTTTCAAAATACACAAGATGAAACTTCCAGATTCCTCTCTTTAGCAGATGAACACAATTTGTTAGTTTCTTGTGGTTCCGATTTTCACGGTGATTTAGAATCAGATGATCGTCATGGGGACATTGGCTGTATGCAATTTCCTAGTAACTATCTATCGAAATTTCTATCCGCTTTAGATCCACCACTATTATAATATTAGGTGATTAAATTAACTGTCAATAAAAAAAGATATTATCAGTCCTTAGACTTGATAATATCTTTTTTCTTAATTTATTGAGATTAAGCCTCTATTAAAAAAGCTTTATATCCATTCACTGTTTCAAATATATCAACTTTACTTGCAACTTCCCAAGGTGCATGCATATTGTGAAGTGCAACTCCACAATCTATTACTTCCATATTGTATTGAGCTAATATATATGCAATTGTTCCACCGCCACCAGCATCAACTTTTCCAAGCTCTGCAGTTTGAATTGAAACATTATGCTTTTCCATTATATTTCTAAGCTCTGCCATATACTCAGCACTAGCATCATTAGAACCTGATTTTCCTCTAGCTCCAGTATATTTGTTAAATACCATTCCTTTTCCAAAGAATGCAGAATTCTTCTTTTCCATTACTGATGGGTAATTAGGGTCAAAAGCTGCACTAACATCGGATGATAGCATCTTTGAATTAGTAAGACATCTTCTTAATTTAAGATCAGAATATCCCTCAATTCTATCAATGATTTCTGCAACTATATTTTCAAAAAATCTTGAGTGCATTCCAGTTGCTCCGATACTACCTACTTCTTCTTTGTCAACCAATAGACAGCAGCAAGTTTTATCAGGCTCTTTTATTTCAAACATAGCCATTAGTGAAGTATATGAACATACTCTATCATCATGCCCATAAGCCATAACCATACTTCTATCTAAACCATAATCTCTAGCCTTTCCAGCTGGTACAATCTCAATTTCAGCAGATAAAAAGTCTTCTTCTTCAAAATCATATTTTTCTTTTAATAACTTTAATATATTTCCCTTAACAGCATCTTTTTTGCTTCCCTTTAAAGGCATACTTCCAACTAATACATTAAGATCTTCACCTTCTACTACTTTGTCAGCTTTTTTGCCCATTTGATCTCCTGCTAAGTGAATTAAAAGATCAGATACTCCAACAACAGGATCATTATCATCTTCACCTATGCAAATATCTATTACAGTACCATCTTTCTTTGCTACTACTCCGTGTAATGCTAGTGGCAATGTAACCCATTGGTATTTTTTAATTCCACCGTAATAATGCGTATCAAGTAATGCTAACTCACTATCTTCATAAAGTGGATTTTGCTTTAAATCTAATCTTGGTGAATCAATGTGAGCTCCTAATATCTTTAGCCCCTTTTCTATAGATTCACTTCCTACAATAAACAACGCAACAGCTTTTCCTTTGTTATTTGCAAAAACCTTGTCGCCTGGTTTTAATTGTTTATTATTTTTTATAATTTCCTCTATATCTTCATAGCCTTCAGCTTTAGCTAATCTAAGTACTTCCTTAACACATTCTCTTTCAGTTTTACATTTAGACATAAAATTCTTATATCCTTCACAAAACTCGAATATGCTTTGAACTTCTTTCTCATCATATTTATTCCATGCATTTTTGCTTAAATCTTTTTTTTCATTTTCCATAGTCAATCCTCCTTTTGATGATAAATATATATCTCATATTCTAAGCATTTCAAATCATTTACTTAGACTTGAGTTATGTAAAAATAGTTACATACTATATTAATCATTAAGCTCATTCATTCTATTTTCTATTACATCAACTGGTGTAATTTTAGACATTAATGCGTGTCTATAATTTACTGCTGCTGCTTCTATAATAACCGCGATATTTCTACCTGGTCTAATAGGAACCGTTAATTTCTTCACGTTAATTCCTAGTATATTCATATATTCATTATCTATTCCTAGCCTATCATAATCATTGTCATCTTTCCAATGTTCAAAATGCATAACTAGCCTTATCTCTTTCTCTTGAACTACTGAACTTAATCCATATAGTGTTGTAACATCAATTATGCCAAGGCCTCTGACCTCTAACATTCCAACGGTTATTTTAGGTGATCTTCCTATTAGCTGTCCATCTATGTCCTTTATATCAACTGCATCATCTGTGACAAGTCTATGTCCCCTTTTTATCAACTCTAATGCAGTTTCACTCTTTCCTATTCCACTCTCTCCAGTAATCAATATTCCTATACCAGATACATCTACCAAAACTCCATGCAATCTTGTTTCTGGTGCAAGCTTATCAGCTAGATATATTGTAGTTTTGCTTATAAATTGTGTAGTAACTAAATTACTTCTAACAAACCATATATTGTGCTTTTTCGCTTCCTTTATAAACTCTGGATGTGGCTCCAATCCTCTAGTTATGATTAAGCAATTTATGTCAAAGCTAAAATATTTTTTAACTCTTTTTTTCCTTAATTCAATTTGCATATAATCTAAGAAGCTCCATTCTGCTTTACCTATAACCTGGATTCTCTCTGGAGCAAAATAATTATAAAAGCCTGCAAGCTGTAGTCCCGGTCTATTTATATCATTTACTGAAATTTCAACATCTTCTTTTCCTTCTACAAGCACTTCTAAGTTTAAATCATCAATTAACTTTTTAACTAAAACACCCAATTATCATCATCCCTTTTTCTTATTGTTAAGTTCTATACCTTCTAATTGCGCTCTAAAATTTTTCTTAACATTATCTATATATCTTTTTCTTAATCTACTTTGCAAATCCTTCTCCTCATTACTTAATTCTCTTTCTTGACTAGTCTTATATAATGAATTGATTTTTTCTATAACTTCTTCTATTTTAGCCTTTTCAATGTCCATCATATTTTCATCCTTTCTATCCGTATATCAATAATTTTACCATTTAAAATAATATAATCAACCCGAATTTTTTCGACACCATTTATTCTTCTTCGTAATCGTTTGTCGAACACTTTGTCTGTAAAATATATACAATTATGTTCTATTCAGGTATGAATCTACTAGAAAAACAAATTATTAACCGTTTTATTAAACATTTCTGCAAATTATTGTCATTAATTGTATTATGAAATATTTTTACAAATTTTCTTTTCTTGTTTATAATAATCATATAACAAAAACCAAGTCTGATAAAAAGAGGTGTTAGTATGAAAACTTGGGTAATTTTTAAACTAAAATGTAATATTGTACTTAGGAAAAACCTACTTAACTTATTATTATTGTTTTTTTCACCAAGTAAAACATTTATAGTTGATTTATCTCAAAATTTGGACAAGTACATTGTCTTATATCAAAAAGAATTGATTTCAATATATTATAAGCAACATAACTCTAAATCTGTAAAAAACATAGCTGCTTAAAATATAGCAATAAATAAAATATAAAAATAGCTACTTTATAAGAACTAGAATATTTAATTATAACTTTAGTTTTATGTTAATATAACTGAATACCAAACTAGATATAGGTTTGGTATTTTCTTTTTAGTTTATATTTTATTGTACATAAAAAAACACCTCTAATAGAGGTGTTGAATTCAATCATAGCTCCCAACATGCCGTTCACCTATATATTCAAGTCCTGCGCCTCGCAGGTGGGTTAAACTCAATTCATTCCTGTCTTCTACTGACACAATACTGTGCTTTTAATGAAGCCTGACATTTATGAATATATTGTAAATCCCGATAATGTAATGTAGGTTGAATATCATAAGCTTTACGCACATCTCAGGAAATCTATGATTTAATTATAACATAAGGAAATATATTTTCAATAGTATTTTAATACCAGTTTTACTCATAGTAATCGTTTAAAATATCTTCCATTTCTATATCTGTTAACTCTTCAGAAAATGCTGCTATAAACTTGAAATATCCACTATTTCCATTTTCCATTCCGAATTCTTTATATTTAGATTCTAGTTCAAACTCATCTGATATTTCTTCAATTATTGATTCTACATTATCTACGGCAATATCTCTTAAGTAAGGAATGTAATATTCGTTATACCATTCATCACTTTCTGGTTCAAAATCACTTTCTTCAGTTGAGTATGCTTTTGCAGCGCTTAATTCTTCTTTGTCAAAGTCATAATAAAATTTTATTATCACATAATTGCTTTTGTGTTTTATTTCTTCAACATCTGCTAAATCATTGTCTTCCAAAAAATCAATTATTTCTGAACTCTTCATTAAATTTCACTCCTATTTAATACAATAATTTCTTATATTCTTTCTTTATTTCCTCAAATTCCTTATCATCTTCCACAAGGTTTAATTCTTCATTGCCTTCTTCATTAATATCTATTCTAAATGCAAACATATCATCACACTTTTCATCTACTGGTGATAGTAACAAATATCCTTGTTCTTCTAAATATATCTTTGCAATAGCTTCAAAATCAACTTTATTTCCATTTTCATCTTTAAACGACATTATTTCTTTTTCTTCCAAAATGTTCACCTCATTGTATTCTAATTTGAAATTGTTTTTCTTAAGATTCTTAGTCAAATAACATTTAACATACTTCTCAATTTTACAACTTTAAATTTATTCTATCCTTATTATATGATATTTAGTATTTTTGTCTATATCTTTTTTATTATTTTCTATAACTTTCCATATAATTTTAAAAAACAAAGCTGAATGCATGTAAATATAATGCACTCAGCTTTAAATATGAACGGCTCTATTATATTCTATAAATTATAAGTACTAATTATCCTTATCTCTGTAAAGCTCTTTGAGTCTTGAATTCTCCAAAAACATTATAAATGTTTTTCTTTCTTGCTTTTGCCATAGCTTTAACTATTGCATATGCTATTATGCTATCTGCTGAATGATGCAATATTGCACCAACAACTGTAATGATCAATGCAGGATAAACGGCAACTGAAAATCCTATAAATGGTATTGTAACTAAAGCCTCTAAGATTCCATGGATTGGAGCTGTTATTGCTATTGCCTTAACATAGCTTTTATTTTTCATAATTATCATTGCTCCAACATATCCTACAACTATATGAGTTGCTGCCCTTGCCACTACTGGCGCTGGTGTTCCAGCTATTAAAAATCCAATTGTAGAGCCTATTCCAACTACAGCTGCCACAAAAGGCGATATCAACATTGATAACATCATAGGTACATGAGCCGCTAATGTTGCAGTAAAGTATGGTGGAATAACTATTCTTAAAAATCCAAACTGAATAGGAATTATTATTGCTAATGCTGTAAGTAATCCGGCATACACCATTTGTTTTATTTTATTATTCATTATATTTTCTCCTCCTCTTGCATCACATGTATATACACTAGTATATAGCATGTCTAATTATAAGTAAATGCATTTGACAAAATATATTTGTATTTATATTTCAAACTTAAGCTTATTTATGTAGCACTATCATAATATTGAATTTATTTCATTTAACTCTTATAATTGTAATTATGTTAAATTTAATATTTAGTAATCTTTACTCATATTATCTTTAAAATTTTTTAATTTATACAAGGAGATTTACGATGGAAAATATATATATTCTCGGAACTGGTTCCGCAATGGTTACAAAATGCTATAATACATGTTTTACTTTATCTAACGAAGACGAGCACTTCCTTATTGATGCAGGTGGTGGTAATACAATCCTATCAAATCTAGAAAAGTTAAATATATCAATTAATAAAATACATAATATGTTTATATCTCATAATCATAATGATCATATACTAGGAAGCGTTTGGGTTATCCGTGCTGTAGCACAAAGCATACTAAATGATAAATACTCTGGAAATTTAAATATCTATTGCCACAAAACTTCAATAGATGCTATAAAATCAATTTCTTCATTTGTGCTTCAAAAAAAATTTTTAAAATTATTTGATGATAGAATATTATTTAATGGAATTGAGGATAACTATACAGCAACTATATTAAATAGAAAAACTACTTTCTTCGATATAAAAAGCACAAAAGATCTCCAACATGGATTCACAACAACATTAAATAACGGTAAGTCTCTAACATTTTTAGGTGACGAACCTTATAGAGAAACTGTGAAGAAATATTGTGCTAATGTAGATTATTTATTCCATGAAGCATTTTGCCTTTACTCTCAAAAAGAAATATTCAAACCATATGAAAAACACCATGCTACCGCAAAAGACGCTTGCAAAAATGCACAGGATTTAAATGTTAAGAATGTTATTTTATATCATACAGAAGATAAAAATCTAAAGAATAGAAAAGAATTGTACATAAATGAAGGTAAAGAGGAGTTCAGCGGAAAGATATACATGCCTGATGATTTAGATATAATAGAATTATAATATTTTATAATTTAGCTTTAGTATAAATTCTTGTAATTTAAAAGGTTGTCCTATGCATTTTTAATGCATAGGATAACCCTTTAAATATTAGTTTCTTAATTTATTATTTACTATGAAAGTACTCTTCTTGCAATTTCTACTGATTCCTTTGCATCTTTGGCATAGAAGTCTGCACCTATTCTTTCTGCTGTATCTTTTGTAAGTACTGCTCCACCAACAAATATCTTTCCATTGTACCCATCTTCCCTTAGCGCTTTTATCGTTTCCTCCATGCTTTTAAGTGTCGTTGTCATAAGCGCACTTAATCCAATTAAAGATGCATTATGTTTTTTTGCTTCCTCTACAACAGTCTTTATAGGTACATCCTTCCCTAAATCTATCATTTCATAGCCATAGTTTTCTAAGATAACTTTTACTATATTTTTACCTATATCATGAATATCTCCTTTTACTGTAGCTATAATTATCTTACCCTTTGATATAGTTTGAGAATTAGTTCTAGATATTTCTTCCTTCAAAATGGTAAATGAATTTTTTACCGTTTCAGCTGCTTGAATTAGCTGCGGTAAAAAAAGTTCCCCTTTTTCATATTTTTCTCCAACCATATCTAATGCTGGAATTAAATGCTCATTAACTATTTCAAGCTCCTTCTTTTCTTTTAATAATTCAACAGTGGCTTGCTTCGCCTCTTCTTTTAGTCCTTTAACGACAATATACTTTAAATCATGAACTGTATTTATATTTGAATTAATCTTTGCTGCTCCATTACCTTTAATAGTGACTTCTCTTGATAATTCTACATTTGCATAATTATTAATATAACTTTCAGCGCCTTTATCATAATTATATAAAACATTGTAAGAATCAATAACTCTAGTCATTCCATTCACATTAGGATTAATTATTGGTAAATCTAGCCCATTGGCAAGAGCTAGAGCCAAGAAAGTCTCATTAATTAATTCTCTATTAGGAAGGCCAAACGATATATTTGAAACTCCAAGTACTGTTTTAACTCCTAATTTCTCTTTAACCATTCTTACAGCTTTTAAAGTTTCTTGAACTTCTTTCTGCTGAGCTGACACAGTTAAAACTAAACAATCTATAAATACATCTTCTTTTCTTATTCCGTATTCCGCTGCTTTACTTATTATTTTTTCTGCAATCTCAAATCTTTCTTCTGCTTTTGCTGGAATACCTCTTTCATCTAATGTTAAACCTACTACACTTGCGCCGTATTTTTTTACTATAGGAAGTATTCTATCTAAAACTTCATCTTCTCCATTTACAGAATTCAATATAGGTTTTCCATTATAATATCTGAGCCCTGTCTCTATTGCTTTATGATCAGAAGAATCTATTTGAAGTGGTGTATCCATGATGCCTTGAATCTCTCTAATTACTTTATGCATCATATCTGCCTCATCAATTTCAGGTAATCCTACATTAACATCTAGAATGTGAGCTCCAACTTCTATTTGAGAAACTGCTTGATTTAATATATAATCTAAATCTCCATTTTTTAAAGCTTCCTTAAATATCTTTTTGCCTGTAGGGTTAATTCGTTCACCTATGATTCTAACACCATCTATCCTTACTACTTTTGACGGTGTACAAACTGCGGAATAATATTCTTTTTCCATGGACACAAGTTTCTTATTTCTCGTTATTTTATACAATTCCTCGATATATTCTGGACTTGTTCCACAACATCCACCTATCACTCTTACCCCTAGGTCAATTAATCCACATAATGTATCTGCAAATTCTTCTTTAGTAACATCATATTTTGTTTCATTACCTATTGATAGTGTTGGAAGTCCTGCATTAGGCTGAACCATTACTGGAATATGTGATAAGCTGCATATTTCTTCAACAATTGGTTTTAGCTGCTTTGGCCCCAAAGAGCAATTAACGCCAAGTGCATCTACTCCTAATCCTTCTAATACAAGTACCATGGCTTCTGGAGTACATCCGGTGAATGTTCTCAAATTTTCTTCAAATGTCATTGTACAAAATATTGGCAAACTTGAATTTTCCTTTGCTGCAAGCACTGCGGCCTTAAGCTCGTATAAATCTGTCATTGTTTCAATTAAAATTATATCAACACCAGATTTAACCCCTTGAATTATTTGTCGTTTAAAAATTTCATACGCTCTGTCAAAACTTAGAGTTCCCATAGACTCTAAAAGTTCCCCTATAGGACCTACATCCAGTGCTATATATGTTTCACTATTTCCTTTAGCTTTTTTGGCGATATTAACTGCCGCATCTATTGCTTCTTCAACCACTAAATTACAAAGTTTTAGTTTAAGCTCATTAGCACCAAAAGTATTAGTAGTTATTACATTAGCACCGCTAGATATATATTCTCTATGGATTTCTTCTATTATATATGGCTCTTTTAGATTTAAGATTTCAGGATTTTCTCCTAATTTCAGCCCTTTCTTTTGAAGCATTGTTCCCATAGCTCCATCAAATATTAATATGTTATTTCTTATATATTCCCTAATCCCCACAGATTTCTCCCTCTCTTCTAAAACTGCAATTTTTGTAGTTAGTACATTTTTTGCAGCTCTTTATTTTCTTTTCACTTCCCCTATTTATTATCCCTATTATTGCTGTAACAGATTTCCTAGGAAATAGTAAATTATTTTCTGATACAGTTAGTCCAATTTTTTTCTGGGCATCTAATGCCCTTAAAAAGCTACTTTGAACATCTAACGGCAAATCTCCATAACCTGGACTATACCTAAAAGTTATATCCTTATTATTCAATATAGCTTTTTCCTTAACAATCCTTTCTACATAATCACATACTTCCTCTACTGCCGTTGTAGCACAAGCATCTAATATAAGTGCTTTTGTTAAATTTATTTTTTCATATAATCTCGTTTTTCTTTCCACATCATTTCCCAAAGTTACTGCCATTAATACGCACTTTTTTGAATCTTTAAGATGCTCTTTTATATCTTTTCCATATAAAATTAGTTTTGTATTAACAACCTCTATAGCCTCATCAAGCTGTATTATATCTTTATATTCATACATAAATCTTGGGGTAATTATCTTCTTGATTTCTTCTCTACATTCCTCAATAAGATTTACAATATTTTCATCTATATCCTGTCCTTTATATCCAAGATACCTAAGTACTTCATTCTTGTTTATCTGTAGTTTCAAATCTCCCATATATTGATCACCACCTTATTACTAATCTCAAAGCATTACCATGTCCTATAAATTTTCATTATTACTCTTCACAATTATTTATATAATCTTTCCTTTGCGGAATTTATTTTAACAAAAAAAGCCTAAAGGTATTCCTTTAGGCTTAAATGCTTTTCAATACCTTATCTACCAGCTTTTACGCTGCAGGATTTAGCACCAAGTAATTCTATAAAATTTACCGGTTGCTGGGTTTCTTCGGGCCAGTCCCTCCACCACTCTTGATAAGTTCCTATATTTTTTAATTATATATTATAATATCTTGTTTGTAAATGTTTCATCTTTAACTTTAAATACTTCACTTAAAATATAAAATGTCTAAATATACTAACTTTATCTTTTAATTAACAGCAATATTATAGAAATCGCACTAAAAGATAAACTTATTAACATTATGTAATTTACGACTTGTACAGTAGTAAGACCTCTTTTCTCTAATCTAAAATGTATCTGGCTTCTATCTGCTTGATACACTGGTTTCCCTTCCGAGAATCTTTTAATAATGACAAATAAATTATCAAATATAGGTACTGCTAAAGCAAGTATTGGTATAAATAGACTTAAAACAGTTGCCTGTTTAAATGCCCCCTCCAATGCTGTTATACTTAAAATAAATCCTAAAAAATTAGCTCCAGAATCTCCCATAAAAACTTTTGCCGGGAATCTATTATAATACAAAAATCCCAAAATTGTTCCAACTAACATTATAGATACTAATGCAGAATCACTTTGTTCTAATATAATTGCTGCTAAGAAAAATGTTATTGCAGATATGAGGGATAACCCTCCTGCCAATCCATCCATACCATCAGACCAGTTAATTACAGTTGTAACTCCAAATATCCAAGTTATTGTAAGGATAAATTGTATTGTAGTGTTCAACTCTACATAACTGCCTGTAAAAGGATTTGTAAATCCTTGAAAAAAAACACCTGCCTTAAACACTAAGATTGCAGATAATAGCTGAATAACTAATCTTGGAAATATAGCAAATTCTTTTCCTTTAGTCTTATACCAGTCATCTATTAAACCAATTATTATTATCATTGTTGCTGCAACAAAAACAGTTAATTGTTGTAGCAGCTTCATATCATCCCTTGGGAATATAAAATATGAAACAAAAAAACCAAAATACAATGCTAAACCTCCACATAGTGGTGTTGGCACTTTATGTTGTTTTCTTTTGCTGGGCTTATCCGTGAAATGTAATTTGTTAGCTAGTTTCATAAGAAATGGCATGGTAATTAATGCAGTTATAAGTGAAATTACCATTGCTAATACATAATCCATCTTTCCTACTCCTTAGTTAAATCTACAGTAGTAAATTATATCCAAGTATTCCATCTTGGTTTACTTCCTATTTGATTATACTATTAAAGATATCTTATATCAATTACAAAATTATTACGGTATAATTAAAAACTAAGAACATAATTTTTTTCCTTTTAAAATACTACTTCTTTTTCACCTTTAGTTGTATTCCAATATTCAAAACTAACGCAATAGCTAATAAAACTAATGCAACTAACATTATATTATGTAAACCACCGTACATAATCTGCTTCATAAGTGGTAATAAATTTTTGGGTAAATCACCTGCGCTTTGGGAGTCACTCAACTTATTTAATGCTTCAATAGTAACTTCTCCATGAGATTCAGCCACACCTTTGTTTAAAGCGTTATTTAAAATTACTCCATATATTGATGACATAAATGTTTGACTTAAAATACGTAAAAGATATGCAAATGATGTCGCAATTGGAATATCTCGTTTTTCGGCATCCTGTTGTACGCTTATTTGTAATATATTGAAACTTAACCCCAAACCAAATCCCTCAAATGCTCCTGCTATTAATATAATCCATAATGGTATAGATATTCCAGCTAATGCCATAATTCCAAAAGAAATTATAAACGCTAATGTTCCTAGAGCAACTGTACGATACTTACCCAATCCTGGCTGCATAGCTGGTCCAACTACTGAGCCCAGAAAATTAGTAATAGACCCTGGAATCTGAGTCACCCCTCCAATTAAAGCACTTACTCCTAATAATCCTTGCGCCCACATTGGTATGTATATATTAAAGGCAACAAATGCGCCCCATAAAAGAGAAAATAATATGAAATCAACTACTAATGGTCCATTTTTAAAAAGTCTATTAGGTATTATAGGATCCGCTGCCTTTTCTTCAACTTTAAATAGTACTATCAATAAAATAAGACTTATAATAATCAAACTACTAACCAAGCTTAATGAAGCTGTCTCTATCATTTGAATACCTGTTAAAAGAGTTACCAAGCTAACTATCATAATTACAGCACCTAAGTAATCAATTTTTTCTACCGTAGAAATCTTTTGGGGCTCTTTAAAGAAAATTTGAACACTTAGTATTGAAATTAATGCGATTGGAACATTGATATAGAATACCCAATGCCAACTAAAAGTATCAACTATCCAGCCGCCTATTAAAGGCCCTATAATTGCTGCTGCACTAAAGCTTGCTGTCGCATATCCAATTACCTTAGCCCTCTTTCTTAAGTTTGTATACAAATCTGCATAAATGATAAATGGGATAGTGTTCATTCCACCTGCCCCTATTCCCATAATGGTTCTTGCAATAAGAAAAAAAATTATATTACTTGATAATGCCTGAAATATTGAACCAATTGCAAATAATAATGTGGCTATTTGATATGTTCTTCGGTTCCCAATACGCTCTCCTAATTTGCTTCAAAGAGGAGTTACTACTGCCATTCCTAATAAAAAAACAGCTACTATCCACCCCATGTATTGAATTCCATGTAAATCACTTATGATTGCTGGTAATGCTGTGTTGACAATTGTCCCATCTAAACCAGCTATTGCATTTGACAGCAATAACGCAAGTGTTACAATCAAATTTCCTTTCTTACTCATCCTCTAAAAATTCCTCCTTAGCTAAACTTATTATATTCAGTAATTCATAAAAAAATGCTTTATTATGAATTGGCTAAATATTGTAGAATACATTTCTATCTTTTTGTCATATATAACTTATCACTTGAAGTTAACTCCAAGTCAAGATGTTTTTTTTCAGAGATTCAATAATTATAAATATAAACAAAAAACTCTTTACACTTTTTAATTACGATTCAAGTGTAAAGATGATTGATTGTCATATTATTATATCCTGGCCATTCATTTAATTCAAAATCAGATTTTCTTAAGATAACAATGAATTTAAATTTAAATATTAACATATGTTTATATTTAAATATTATCAAAGATATATATTTTCAAACATATATAGTTAAATATTTATATACTTTAATATTTAACTATTAAAATATATAAATATTTATAGGAAACATCAGGGGTTGGACCCATTTCAATAATTTGGATACATTTTCTAGGTTAAATCATTCTCGTTATTAGATCTTTTGTCTTGACCATTTGTTTATAAAGTTTATAGTTTCATTCCAACAATTTATATTTGCCTTTGCAAAACCATCTATATCGTCTGGATATTTATTTGAAGGATATATAGATTGATACGGTACAGTTAGCATATGTCCAGATTTTTCGTATGTGATATGTTTATATTCATGTTTAAAATGAGCTTTTCTAAGCAATTCCACGATTATTTCACAGTGAGTTTTAGAAGGCCAAATTTTATCTTTTAAAGATGAAGCCATAAGAATTGGTCCGTTTATTTTTTCTACTGGAATCATAGCTTCATAAACATTTCCATCCTCAATGAGCTTCCTGTACATCCAAGCCATAGCTTCTTTATTTCCTATCATCATTTTTACAAGTGTCTGAATCAAAATAGAGAAACTAAATTTTATATATGGTATTTCTCTCCTTTTGTACATCCACGATGAATGTTTAGAAGGAAACTTATTAGCTTTTAACCCCTCATAAACATAACAGCTTGGCGTATTAGCAATGACGCAACTTATGTCTTTAAAAATAGATGCGGCAAGTAAAACCATTTCTCCACCTTTAGATCTACCATAAATTCCAATCTTATTTTTGGCCACTGTAGATTGTTTTTTTAACCAATCTATCGCATTTTCAACACATTCAAGCTCCACACAGCTTAAACTTTTATTAGTTCCTTCAAGACCAAAATAACATACAGCTAGTGCTGAATATCCGTGCATTGCAAATATTCCAGCAATTGCCTGTGCCTTTTCAAGTCTACCATCGCTTCCACTCAAAACAATAATCGCTGGCTTGGGTATATTTTCCTTTGAAGTAAAATATCTTCCTAAAAGTTTATCTTCTACTACATCTACACTTGAAATAAATTCATCACAATAAATTCTTTTATGTGTTTTTGACGCAATAACTCTTCCATTACGCTCTACCTGAAAGGTCATTGTATAATCTCTGTTCTCTCCAATATCACTTAATCTTATAGGAATTTTAGTTTTATAGTTTTCTTTTACAGTCATAGAATAGAAAAGCCCCATTTTATCTGCCTCTTTATATGTTCCCTCAACAGGCTTAGCATTTTCTAAATCTATAGTTCCACTTTCATCCGCCACAAAAACCGCATAAGATTCCCACTCTGCTTTATTCCCTACATCAAATATAGAAGTATTTATGCAATAATAATCATTGCTTAAGGCGCGAATTAATACTCTTTCATTTTTTAAAAGTCCACTTATTTTTATTGTTACAGGTTCATCAACTTTTGATGTTTCAGGCATAATACTTATCGTACAATTATTCTCCATTAACCTCTCCCCCAAATATTAACTCTTTCTTCATAGCCAGTCCAATTGCTGCCATCATAGTTTGCTATTTTTTTCAACAAATCCCACAAATTTTCTAGTTCCTTTTCCTCAAGGTCATTAAACATATCTTTTAAAAATTTATTTCCTTTTTCGTAATACTCTCCCATAATTTCTCTACATTCTTTAGTTATTTTTATATTTATAGCACGTTTATCTTTTTCATTTTTCTCCAAAAGCACATAGTTCTTTTTTTGTAAGCTATCAATAATGTGCTTTACGTTCTGTTTTGTACATCCCATCTTATCTGCTATTTTGCTATAAGATGCATTGTCTTCTGGTAAATGTGAAATTGTCAAAAGCACCATCCATTGACGTACAGTTATTCTTTCATCCATCTTATCCCCTTGTACTTGAATCTTGTTTGATAAATAGAAAATTGTTGAAAAAATTTGCTGTATATAATATTCGTTCACTTTTTTAATCTCCCCAATATAATTTTAGTTAACATGTTGTCTATTTAACTATACTCCTCTTTTCTAAAAATAAAAATATATTTTATTCGTAAATGCAAAAATTAAAGCTTAATAATACTAATTATCAAGCTTTTTACAAAAGTTTATTATCTAATCATATAAAAGAGTAACACTCATATTATTCCTATGCATGTTACTCTTTGCTATATTCAAATAATCCTTTTATCTTATTTAACCTACATAGATATAAATAAGTCTCAATATTTTCTTATATTACTTACATACATCTAATATATTCAGCCCTATCATTAAATAAATAATAAGTATCCTCTTCTAATATTTCTCCAGTTTCAATATATTTCTCTATGTTAATTTTAAACTTTTCTAAATGATATTCTTTAAATGAATATTGTTCTTTAAGTTTTTCTTTTATACTCTTTTCTTCCTCTTTCTCCATGTCACTTCTCAAAAATTCTGGAAGACCACGTTTCTTATTAAATATTAAGTAATTAAATCTAATAATCTCTTTTAAATATTTGTTACTTTCTTGTAATACACTTTCACTATAATCTAAAAATACTTTATAGTATTCAGCATTTCCTATGTTTTTGCTAAAATAACCTTTATCTTCAAAGAACATTCCTAGACTATAATAAAAATCAAATGGTAACTCAAATTTTCTCTCAAAATATCTAATTATATGATTAAACTTTTGAGAATTATAATATTTATCTACCATCTCTTCTACCTTTTTTAGTTTTAATAACTCTTCGTATGAGATCTTATCCGTTTTTAATATCTCATATGGCGGATATGGTGAGTATTCCATTCCATATTTGTCTGCATCTTCTCTCATAGAAGATCCCTTTAATAACTTTAAAAAACCAAGTTGTATTTCTTCTGGTTTTATTTCATACATATCATTAAAAGACTTTTTGAAAGATTCATAATCTTCTCCAGGAAGTCCTGCTATTAGATCTAAATGCTGATCTATATTTCTTAATGCTTCAATTTCTAAAACTTTTTCTTTTATATCACTGAAATTAACAAATCTATTTATATTTCTTAAAACTTCGTCATTAGTAGTTTGAACGCCAACTTCAAATCTAAATCTTCCTTTTGGAGCTTTTGATAAAAGTTCTATTTCCTGTGGCTTTAATATGTCTGCTGATATCTCAAAATGAAATTGAGTATTCGTATCTTGATTTATTAAGAAATCCCATATTGCCATAGCAAATTTAGAATTACAGTTAAATGTACGGTCAACAAATTTAACTAATCTAACTTCCTTATTTATAAAATACATTAAATCCTTTAATACTCTATCAATATCTAAAAATCTAACTCCATGACTTGTAGATGAAAGACAGTATTTACAGTTAAAAGGACACCCTCGTGAAGCCTCATAATATACAATTTTATTAGTCAAATCTTCATTTTCTTCATATGGAAAAAATATTTCATCCATTGACATAAGTGGACGCTTTTCATTGGAATAAACTATATCATTAACTTTATAATGAAGCCCTCTGACATCTTCCAGTTTAATTTTACCTAATTTATATAGAATAAAATCTCTATAAGTTTTTTCTCCTTCACCTTCAATAACATATTCTCCTACATTATTTTTCAAGAAACTTCTTGAGTCAAATGAAACTTCTGGTCCACCATATAAAATTTCTATATTAGAATCCACTCTCTTTATCAAATTAGCCACTCTTGAGATAAGTTCAACATTCCAAATATATGTTGAAAATGCTACAATATCTGGTTTTTCTTTAATTATTTCTTCAAGTATTCTACCTTCCCTATCGTTTATAGTGAATTCTTTTATTTTGCTTTCATAATCCATATCTCTTGTAAAACTTTTTAAGTATCTAACTGCTAAATTACTATGAATGAATTTAGAGTCAATCGCTGTAATTAATACCTTCATAATTAATATTCTCCTCTACTTCAGCTTTAGTCTTCAGTTTCTTTCCTCTTATGAAGAAAACATCTTCCCAAGCTTTAGTTTCTTCTATTTCAAAATATTTTTCAAGAATTTTTTTTATTTCTTCAATATTCGAATTTAAAAGTATATTTAAATTCTTAAATGTAAACTCCTTAACTTTTTCATTTTGTAATATTACTTTTATCTTATTATTAAATATTTTTCCCCTTTCTTTATTAATATCCCAAATAAATATTTCACCAGATTCTTTTATATATGAACTTATTTCTCTTATTAATCTTTCTTTTTCTAAACTAGTCCATATTTTATTTAACTCAAAGAAAAATGTACATGCATCATATTTTCTATCTTTTAGCTCTACTTTACTATCGCTAGATACATAGTCTAATGATATCTCATCCTTTGCTTCCTTTGATATATTATATATTATACCAAGATTTTTTTCTCCTACATCTAATATATCTCCTTGAAATATAATATTCTCTAGATTAATTACCAATGTTTTTCCCATAACATCTCCTCCATTATCACTAATACCTTTTATTATATTTTAGCATTTATTCCATAAATTTGAATATAAATTATTTTTGTTTATTAGATTACTTAAATAATAAAACTGTCTTAAGTTGATAAAACATCACTTAAGACAGTTCAATTTTCTATTTATTATTTTTTATATCCGCGCTTAGAATAAAATTTAAATATTATTAAGCAGGTTAGTATAAATAAAAATACAAATATAAATATCCAAATTGGTTTTGGAAGATTAAATTTCAATCCAAAATCATTAGATTGTAATTTATATATACAACCCATTCCACTATCTAATATATAAATATCTCCATCTGAATATTTAATTCCCTGTATTTTACTCTTATCTTTTAACTTTAATAAGTCATATACAACACTTTCTGAATTTATTCCAGCTATAAGGTTCTCTTTACTATTAAAATATACATTCGAATTCTTTTCTAATATTTTTCCATCTTTATCTATGGCTAAGTATCTTATCGCACTAACTTCTGGATATTGATATATAGGTGCTTGAACTATTTTATTAGGAGGATTAGCAATAAGAGGTGATACTAATTTTTCCCCTTTAAACCTTGGTGAACTTATAGGATCTCCACCACTAAAATCAGGCCAACCATACCATTTTCCTTTATCTAGTTTATACAAATAATCAAAATCTCTATTAATAGGCCTATCCCCTATATTCTCCATTCCACCAACAATTCCAATTAGATTTCCTTCACTATCTAGATCCCATCCCTTTACATTTCTTATTCCTGAAGCATATAATGATGTCTTATCGTTATTTAGATTCACTTCAATTATACAAGAGTTTGCTATACTCTGGGCTTTTATTTTTTGCCCTCCTTCACTGGAATTTCCATATGGCATAAAAGCTCCTGTTTTCTTTTCACCATAATTGAATCCATTTAATGTTACATCTATAGAGCTTTTATCATAAGGTATTTTGTTCTGTGAATACTCGCTATCATTAGATGCTATTCCTGAATTCGTAGCACTTCCTATCGCTAAAAGTAATTTTGAATCCTTTATAATTAAATTCCTATCTAAATATTTCCCTTCACTAGGTATATTCCCTAAAATGCTTTTTAAACTTTTTGATGCTAAATCATATTCATATAAATCTGTTTTAGAAATAAAATACAATTTATTATTATAATAAAGCAAGTTTTCTATTTCTAAGGATTTATCCTCCAATAAAGTTTCTTCCCTACCATCTATTTTAATAACTTTAATATAATTATTGTAAGCTATATAGGTATTTTGGTTTTCATCTTTCTCAAAAGCTACAGAATCTTTACAATTTTTATAAACAACACTCCAACTAACATTATTTTTTAATGTATTCATCCTATATTCATTAGATAATTTAAATACAGCAAAAGCTAGTACAACTATTATAATTGATATAATCAAAAACTTTAGAAATCTTTTCACTACACTTCCCTCCTTTACCTCTATAATTAAATTCTAAAAATACTTCCTATGTACAAATCATAATATCCATATTAAATTTATATTGTAAATTTAATAAAATAAGACCTCTCTTTAAAAATCTTATTTGTTTTACATATTAAAATAAGAGCAATAACTCACATAAAATATATGGATTATTACTCCTACTAATTTTTATATTCTTTTTAACTATGTAAAGATGTTTATATATGTTAATCAATATTCCATAAATTAAAGATTTTCAGCTAATTCTCCTAATTTCTTAGCTGTTGAGTTTAACTCCGCTATAGATGCTACTATTTCTTCTAATGCAGCTGATTGGCCTTGTGAGACATCATTAGATTTAATTAAACCATCATTTATGCTATTTATTGATGTTGATATATGTTTTATAACTGAATTTATCTGTTTTATTGACTCATTTGAAGAATTTGATAGTTTCCTAATTTCTTGGGCAACAACATTAAATCCTCTTCCTGCATCGCCAGCTCTAGCCGCTTCAATTGCAGCATTTAACCCTAATAAATTTGTCTGTGATGAAATTCCTTGAATAAATGTTACTATATTATCTGTATCTTTGGTTTTTTCATTAGTTTCTTTAGTTTCCAATAATAATTCTTCATTCATTGTCGCTAACTCTTGTACATCTTTTGCAACTTCGTTTATAG